>JACMNE010000141.1 GCA_014378715.1 Microbacteriaceae bacterium | reverse complement strand
GGAACCGCGACCAGATCGACGCCGTCCGAGACGAGCAGGTCGATCGCGGTGCCCGTCACCGCGGGGTCGGCTGTCGCCCGTGATGAGATCACGGCATCCCGCGGCACCGTGTCACTGAACTCGCGGGTGACATCGCCCACCACGAGGCCAGCCCCGGTGAGGGTCGTGGTCGCCTGGTCCAGGGACTCGCCACGCACGTCTGGCACGGGCCCGAGCGAGACGACGAGGGTCACGGGCTGCAGTTCACCGTACTCGGCCGCCCCGGTGATGTCGAGGTCGTCCGGGCCGCGTGCGCTGAGCACCAGGCCGGCCGCGACATCCGCGTTGAACTGATAGCGGGAGTCCTGCGTGGTGAAGCCCCCGTCGGCGATCAGGGTGAGCGCATCGGCCTCCGGCACCCCGGCGAGCGGCGGGAACGCGAGCGGGCGCGGACCCTTCGAGGTGACAATGGACACGGTGGTCTGATGCGCGACATTCTCGCCGACGGCCGGATTGGTGCCGATGATGCTCCCGACGGCCGCGGTCGGGTCGAAGTCCTCCTGCACGGTGCCGGAGACGACGAGCTCCGCGGCCGTGAGGGTGGCGGTGGCGGTGGCGACGTCCTGCCCCACGATGTCGGGGATGGAGACGAGCGCACCGGGACCGGCGTTGAACCACCAGCCGGTGCCGCCCGCGAGCGCGGTGAGCAACACCACCAGGGTGAACAGCCACCAGCCGCGCGCCTTGCGACCCGACGCCTTCTTCGTGAGCGCGGTGGTGCTGTCGGCGACCACGGGACCGGTGCGCTGACGCTGACGGGTGCCGATGATCTGGGTCGCATCGTCCGCACCATCGCGAGGCGCTGCCCCCGGCATCACCATGGTGCGTTGCACGGCTGTGGCCGCGGTCGGAACGCCCGATTTCAGCAGCGCCTGCGTCTCGAGCAGCTGCTCGAGCATTGTGCGCGCGTCCCTAGGGCGCTGGTCCGGATCGCGGGCGGTCGCCCAGAGCACGAGCTCGTCGAGTTCGGCCGGCACGGACGGGTTCTTCGAGCTGGGGGTGCCGACGGTGTCGTTGGCGTGCTGGTGGGCGATCTGGAACGGCTGTTCGCCCTTGAAGGGCTGCTCGCCCGCGAGCATCTCGTAGAGCATGATGCCGACCGCGTAGATGTCGCTGCGGGTGTCGGCGATGCCGCGCGTCACCAGTTCGGGGGACAGGTAGGCGATAGTGCCGAGCAGAGCGTTGCCGGTGGCGGTATTGGCCGTCGCTGCCCGGGCGAGGCCGAAGTCGCCGATCTTGATCCGGCCGTCGTCGGCGAGGAGCACGTTCTCCGGCTTCAGGTCGCGGTGCACGATCCCGCTCTTGTGCGCGGCCGCGAGCCCGGAGAGAACCGCCTCCATGATGTCGAACGCCTGGTCGGTGGTGAGGGTGTGGTGCTCCTGCAGGAGGTCGCGCAGGGTGATGCCAGGCAGGTACTCCATCACGAGGTAGGCGGTGTCGGCGTCCTGGCCCTGGTCGTAGACATTGACGACGTTCGGGTGCGCCAGGCGGGCCGCCGACCGCGCCTCCTGGATGAATCGGGCCTTGTACTGGCTGTCGTCGGCGAGGTGTCCGTGCATGACCTTGATGGCCACCCGGCGCTCGAGCCGCAGGTCGGTAGCGAGGTAGACCGTGGCCATCCCACCCCGCGCGATGCGTGAGCGCACCTGGTAGCGGCCGTCGACGAGACGGCCGATCATGGGGTCAGTGCTGTTGGTGCTCACCGGATGATTCTATGGACGAGTGGCTGGGCGACGGCGTCAAAACACCGCACGGGCCCAAGACCGGTCGCGTCGTTCCTAGGTCAGCTGGTCGAGCCAGGCCAGAGCGGATGTCTCCCACTTGGCGTAGGCATCGGGGTACGCCGAGATCTGCACGGCCTGAGCGGCCTGGGTCAGTGTCTTCGACTGCCAGTCCGGGATGTCGAGGAGTCCGCGGGTGATGCCGGTGTTCGGGTTCGAGGGGCCACCGAAGAACAGCTTCGCGGCGTAGACCGGGTCGGTCACCTGGGCGGGGGAGCCCCACCCGGTACTCGGACGCTGCTGGAACAGGCCGAGCGAGTCGCGGTCCCCGTAGTTGAGGTTCTCGAGGCTCGACTCCTGCATGGCGGTGGCCAGTGCGATCACGAGTCCGCGATCGCTCACGCCGAGGGACTTGCCGACCCCGATGATCGTGCGCGCATTCGCCGCCATTGTCGAGGTGAGCGGGGTCACGCCCGGTGCTGGCGGCGTGGCGACGTCAACCCCGGGGATCACGAGGCTGCGGCCGCTGTAGATGATGCTCGACCAGCCGAGGCTGTTGGCGTCAAGGAGGCGCTGCACGGTCACACCGTACGTGCGGGCGATGCTGCCGATAGTCTCGCCAGACTTGATGACGTGGGCCGTGTTGCCGACGCGCGGCGCCGGTGTGATGGACACAACCGGGACGACGGTGGGGGCGATAGGAGTCGCCACGACTCCGGCCGTGGTCGTCCCCGGGATCGTGAGCGAACGCCCGGCATAGATGATGCTCGACGCAACGAGGCCGTTCGCCGAGAGCAGGGACGCGGTCGAGACGCCGAACTTCGACGCGATCGTGCCGATCGTGTCGCCGGACACGATCGTGTAGATGTCTCCGCTGGCGACGGGGGCGGTTGGCGCCGGAGTGACCGAGACGGCAGGGGCGGCGACGGGGGCGACGGCGACGGGCGCGGCGCCACCCGGAACGGTGAGGGTGCGCCCCGCGTAGATGATGCTCGACCAGCCGAGGCCGTTCGCCGAGAGCAGGGAGGCGGTGGGAACACCGAAGCGTGCCGCGATCTTGCCTATCGTATCGCCGGCGACGATCGTGTAGGTGCTGCCGGAGGCGGACGCGGGTGCGGCCGAGGGTGCCGGGGTGATCTGCTTCGGCGCCGCGGCATTCGTGAGCGTGAGGGTCTGCCCGGGGAAGATGACCGACTTCCAGCCGAGCCCGTTGAGGGCGAGTACCGAGGCCGTCGCGAGTCCGTAGCGGCCGGCGATGCCGCTGATCGAGTCGCCGGCGACGACCTTGTAGGTGGCAGGGGCGACGGCGGCGACCTGGGTGACGGCCGCGCTGGTGGCTTCGGCGACCGATGCGGCGTGGGCGGCGGCGAGGGCCTCGCGGATGGTCTTTCCGAGCTCTGTGGCGTTGCCCTTGTCCAGATCCTTCGGGGCGTCGGTGGTGCCGAGCGGGCCGGTGAGGCTCATGGCCATCGACCCGACGAGCACGATCGGCATCGTCGCGAGGAGTCCCCTGGCGAATCGGTTGCGGTCCTTGCCGGACTCCGGACGTGCGGGGGTGCCTGAAGTGTTGGTCATTGCTGATCTCCGCTTAATGTGCTCGGGCCGCGAGCAGCCGTGTTTCTCGTCGTGGTGCCGTCTGTGCCGCTCTGGATGGGCAGAAACATCGTGACCAAGCTGACACAGTTGTCTATGCGTGTCAATCAGAGTGACGGATGTGATCGGCGTTAACATGACCGAAACATCCGCTTTTCGCCCCGTCCTGTGTTCACGGCCGTGGCGTCTCTGGCAGAATTGTCCGGTGACTACCGCTTCAGAGACCACCTGGCTTACCGTTCCCGACCTCGTCGAGCTCCTCGGAATGAGTCCCAGCAGGGTGCGCCGCCTCATCGAGGACCGCGCACTGCTGGCTACCCGCATGGACGGCGTGCTCAAGGTTCCCGCTTCCTTCATCCGCGACGGTGAACCCCTGAGCGAGTTGCGCGGCACCCTCGTGCTGATGCAGGACAACCACTACACCGACGACGAGGCGATGCGCTGGTTGCTCAATGTCGACGACAGCCTCGGCACCGCTCCCATCGACGCGCTCCTCGCCGGACGCAAGGCCGAGGTGCGCCGCGTCGCGCAGGCGTTGGCCTTCTAGAGCGCCGATCCAGCGGATGCCGCGAGTGAGCGCATCGCTTGCGGGCAGAGGCGCGCCTCAGGCCACGCGACGGGTTGCGGTGCCGGCGAGCTGGCGCAGCTGGTCCCGCGCCGCGGTGCTGATGGGGGCCGCCTCGATCGCCGTCAGCGCGAGGTTCACGTTGTGGTCGATGATCCGCTCGACCCGCTCGACCGCGCCGCTGTCGCGGATCGACGCCTGCAGCATGCTCACCTGCTGGTCCGTCAGTTCGTCGTCGCCGAGCAGCTCGTCGAGCAGGCTGCGCGAGTTCGGCGCGAGGAGTGTGCGCGCCAGGGCGATGAGCACGGTGCGCTTTCCCTCGCGCAGATCGTCACCGGCCGGCTTGCCGGTCACCGCCGGGTCGCCGAACACGCCCAGCAGGTCGTCCCGCAACTGGTACGCGATGCCGAGGGGCAGACCGAACTCGCGCAGCGCCGCGATCTGCTCCGGTGTCGCCCCGGCCAGGGCCGCCCCGATCACCAGGGGTGCCTCGATGGAGTACTTCGCCGACTTGTAGACGATGACCCGGTGCGCGCGGCTCAGCAGGTCCGCCTCCGGATAGCTCTGCCATGAACGCTCGTCGAGAATGTCGAGGTATTGCCCGGCAGTGACCTCGAGGCGCATGCGGTTGAACTCGGCACGCGCCGCGCGACCGGACTCGGGCCGGGTGAGCATCTGCACCCCGTTCTCGAACAGTTCGTCGCTCCAGCTGAGCAGAAGGTCGCCGAGAAGCAGTGCCGCCGACTGGCCGAAGGTCGCCGCGCTTCCGATCCACCTGCCAGAGGTGTGCATTGACTCGAACCTCTTATGAGAGGAGGGGAGACCGCGCCGCGTGTCGGAGTTGTCCATGATGTCGTCGTGTACGAGCGCGGCGGCGTGGAAGATCTCGAGCGAGCTCGCGGCGAGCACCACCGACGGCAGGTCGCCGGACTCCGCCCCGTCGTCCATCGCGTCGAAGTCCTGCGCGTGACCGCTCGCCGCCTGCCAGCCCCAGTAGCAAAAGAGCGCCCTGAAGCGCTTGCCCCCGCGCAGCAGGTCGCGGGAAAAATCGGTGAAGGGGTGCAGATCGGGTGCTATCGCCGCAAGGACGGGCTCTCTTTCATCGAGAAACCGATCGATTTCAGCCTGGACAAGGTCAACTAACCGGGTACTCTCAGCCACGCGCCTAGCCTAGTCACCCCGGGGCACATACACTTGAAATCTAATTGCGCCGCTAGCGAGCGCGAGGGGAGAACCAGTGCCACTGTCAGAGCACGAACAACGGATGCTCGAAGAGATGGAGCGCAGCCTCTATCACAACGATGCTGACTTCGTCGCCACCGTCGGAACCCGCAGGGGTAAGCCGAACTACACGCTGATCGTGGTGGGCATCCTGGTCGCGCTCCTGGGCGTTGGCATCATCGTCACCGGGGTCGTCGTCCAACTCCCCATCGTCGGCATCGCCGGCTTCGTGCTGATGTTCGGCGGCGTCCTCCTTGCCGTGTCCCCGCCCCGCAAGTCCGGTATCCCCCAGGAGCCCAGCGCGGCAGAGCGCGCGGGCGCGTCGGCCAAATCGGCCGCGTCGGGTACGTCGCGCGGCGGTTTCATGGACCGCATGAATGAGCGGTGGGACAAGCGCGACGATGGTCGTGGCGATCGGGAGTAACCCTCCACCAGGCTCCCTCGGGAGCCGATTACAGAGTCGACCTTCGGGTCGGCTCTTTTTTTGTGTTTTTTTCGAGCGGATGTCGTCAGAACCTTCCATTTCCCTCCACTCCTCATTGCCCAATGATTCCGGGGGTGTTCGGGGCGATTTCGGTCGGATATGGGTCCAGATCATTGTTTTGTGGGGGAGTGTGGAGTAAAGTGGAGCACACCTGAGCAGGGCCGGCGATGAAGGGGGTGGTCACCTGTGTTTCTTGGTACCTACGCCCCGCGGCTCGACGAGAAGGGGCGCATCATCCTCCCGGCGAAATTCCGCGATGAACTCGAATCCGGAATTGTCGTCACCAGGGGGCAGGAGCGCTGCCTGTACGTCTTCAGCACCAAAGACTTCGACGAGGTCCACGACAAGATCCGCCAGGCCCCCATCACGAGCAAGCAGGCGCGCGACTACCTGCGGGTGTTCCTCTCCGGAGCGAACGCCGAGGTGCCGGACAAGCAGCACCGCGTCACCATTCCGGCGCAGCTGCGCGCCTACGCGGGACTCGACCGCGACGTCACCGTGATCGGCGCCGGCAACCGGGCCGAGATCTGGGACACCGCCGCGTGGGAGACCTACTACGCCGAACAGGAATCAGGATTCGCCGACACCGCGGAAGAGGTGATCCCCGGACTCTTCTAGCGCCTTGTTCCCGACCCCCAGCCGAGGCTGCCCTGTCACACTTCCCCGGTGACAGGTCCTCCCGGATGGGGATCAGGAACCAGGAGCCGATCCGGCTGCCATGACCGACAACCTCATCCACACTCCCGTGATGCTCGATCGTACGATCGAACTGCTCGCACCCGCACTCGATTCGTCCGCACTTGAGGGGCCCGGCGCGGTCCTGGTCGACGCCACACTCGGCATGGCCGGCCACGCCGAGGCCTTCCTCCAGCGGTTCCCCGACCTGGTGCTCGTCGGCTTCGACCGTGATCCCGACGCCCTCGAGATCGCCGGCCGTCGCCTTGCGCCATTCGGCGACCGGGTGCACCTCGTGCACACCGTGTACGACGAGTTCCGCCCCTCGCTCCACGACCTGGGCATCACCGAGGTGCACGGCATCCTCTTCGACCTCGGGGTGTCGTCGCTGCAGCTCGATCGCGTCGACCGCGGCTTCTCCTACTCCAAGGACGCCCCGCTCGACATGCGGATGGACGCCACCTCGCCCCTCACCGCCGAGGGGGTCCTTGCCGACTACAGCGAGGCCGACCTGCGCCGCATCTTCCGCGACTACGGCGAGGAGCGTCTCGCCGGCCGGTACGCCGAGAAGATCGTCGAGCGGCGCGCCACCCAGCGCATCATCCGCTCTGCCGACCTCGTTGCGATCATCACCGCGGTGACCCCGGTCGCGGTCCAGCGCAACGGGCACCCGGCCAAGCGCGTGTTCCAGGCCCTTCGCATCGAGGTCAACCAGGAACTGGCCGTGCTCGAGCGCGCGATCCCCGACGCCCTCGAGGCCCTCGCGGTCGACGGGCGCATCGTGGTGCTCGCCTATCAGTCCCTCGAGGACCGCATCGTCAAGCGCGCGCTGGCCGCCGGATCGACCAGCTCGGCCCCCGAGGGTCTCCCGGTCGAGCTGCCAGAGCACCGCCCTGAACTCTCCCTTCTCGTACGCGGCGCCGAACTCGCCTCCGACGCTGAGAAGACTTCCAATCCCCGTGCCACCCCCGTGCGACTTCGCGCGGCGACCAGAATCAGGAGACGCGCGTGAGTGCTGTCCCGGTAGCGCTTCCGCCGCGCTCTCCCCGCAGGCAGGGTCCGGCTCCCCAGGAGCGGTTCCCCGAGGTCGATCCGCAGCAGCGCCACATCGAGATCGTCGCGTCGCGCAGTCAGAAACGTGCGCGCCCGCGGCTGCTCGCCGCCATCGTCACTGTCGGCGGTCTTTTCGCGATCCTCGCCGCCCAGCTACTGCTCAGCATCGCCACATCGGAGGGGGCCTACGAGATCTCCTCCCTCCAGACGCAGCAGGCCGAGCTCGCCCGTGACCGGCAGGTGCTCATCGAGCAGCTGCAGGTGCTCGATGCCCCCCAACACATCGCCGCCGAGGCGCAGGGTATGGGAATGGTGTCGAGTGCGAGCACGGCCTTCCTGCGACTGTCCGACGGCGCCGTGCTCGGCACGCCGGTCGCCGCGACGGCCAGTTCGGCGCTCCGCACCGCGGCCGACGGCTCCTCGCTCATCCCCAACGCGCTCCTCGGGGTCGTCCCTCTTGTCGGCGCGGCGAACATTGCGGATGCCGCGGCAACCGCCAGCGCGTCCGCTGCCGCGACCGCGGCGGCAGCAGAGGCCGCAGCCACGGGCGCGCCTGCCGCGGTTCCCGGCGACCCGTCGGTAGCGTCGACCGCACCTGCAAGCATTCCGACACCCAACACGCACTGATCGCCGGCACTGATCGCCGGCACTGACCGCCAGCACACCGACCACCAGCACAGTGCGACCGACACCACTCCCAGGGGGATCCAGATGAGCACCGTTCCCCGAATGACCCGCCGGCGCCTCGCCATCGCGATCCTGCTGATGGTCGCGATCTTCGGGGTATTCGTCGTGCGCCTGGTCGACATCCAGGTCGTGCGCGCAGAGGAGCTCAACACGGAGTCACTCGACAAGCGCGCGATCGGCGTGACGACCTATTCAGCGCGAGGTGACATCGTCGACAAGGCCGGCGCCGTGCTGGCCGGGAGTGTGATGCGCTATGACATCACCGTCTCGCCCCGCACCGTTCCGAAGGACTCCTTCATCCGGGGCACGGGCGAAGACAAGGTCGAGATCACGATCGCGGAGGCCGCAGCCGAGATTGCGGCGATCACCGGCCAGACCCAGTCCCAGGTGCTCGCGGCATTCACCACCAACCCGGAGTCCGACTTCGAATACGTGGCCCAGCGGGTCACCACCGCGCAGATGCGGGAGGTCCGCGCGCTCAACATCCCGGGAATCTACCCGCGCCAGCGCCCCGCCCGGATCTACCCCGACGGTTCTGTCGCAGGCAACCTCGTCGGGTTCGTCGGCACTGACGGCCCGCAGAACGGTCTCGAGTTCACGCAGAACAGCTGCCTGGCGAGCACCGACGGGTCATCGACCTATGAGCGCGGCGCGGACGGCATCCGTCTGCCGGGGAGCACGGTCACCACGCAGGAGGCGATCGACGGCGGCACCGTCATGACCACCATCGACCACGACCTGCAGTGGTCCGTACAGCAGGCCATTGCGGAGCAGGCGCTCGCGATCGGCGCCGAGTCGGCCAGCGCGACCGTCACCGAGGTCAAGACCGGCAAGATCCTGGCCCTCGCAGACTGGCCGGCTGTCGACCCGAACAACGTCAATGGGTCGTCCGCCGACCGGATGGGATCGCTGGCGTTCAGCACCCCCTACGAGCCCGGCTCGACCTTCAAGCCGATGACAGCAGCGATGCTTCTCGACCAGGGGGTCGCCGACCCGTCCAGCCGCGTGACGGTTCCCTACCGCTGGACCTCGCCTGACGGCGCCGTGGTGCGCGACGCCAATCCGCACCCCGACCAACAGCTCACCCTCGCCGGTGTCCTCGAGCAGTCCTCGAACGTGGGCATTTCGCAGCTGGCCGTGCGGCTGCCCAACTCGGTGCGCTACGACTACCTGCGCGCGTTCGGGGTAGGGTCGCCGACCGCTGTGGGGTTCCAGGGCGAGTCGGCCGGCCTGCTCTCTTCCACCTGGAGCAACCAGACCAAGTACGACGTCGCCTACGGGCAGGGCGTCTCAGTCACGGCCGCCCAGATGGCGAGCATCTACCAGACCATCGGCAACGGTGGGGTCAAGATGCCCCTCACCCTCGTCACCGGCTGCAAGCACGCCGACGGCACGATCACCGACGCCGCCTCCACCGAGGGCACCAGGGTGGTCTCCGAGGCCGCCGCAGACAGCGTGGTGCAGATGATGGAGGGCGTCGTCTCCGGTGGGTCCCTCTCGAAGGCGCTGCAGATCCCCGGTTACCGGGTGGCCGCGAAGAGCGGAACCGCCGAGATCGCGGCGAACGGGGTGTACACCCGCGACCGGGTCGTCTCGCTCGCTGGCCTCGCCCCCGCCGAGGACCCCCAATACGCAGTAATCGTCACCTTCGTGAAGCCCAGTACGATAAAGACGTCGGCTGCCGCTGCGCCGACCTTCACGAAGATCATGACGCAGGTGCTCAAGACGTACCGCGTCACACCGTCGTCGACATCGCCACCGAACCTGCCGACGACCTGGTAACGAAAGAGGACGCCGTGAACGCCCAGATACCTCCGGTTCTCCGGCCGGAACATCCGTCAGCCAGGTCGATCTCCGGCCTCGTCGACGAATTCGGGCTCGAGAGCATCGGCTCGCTCGACGGCGTCGAGGTCACCGGCGTGACCCTCCGAACGAACGAGGTGCAGCCGGGCGACCTCTACGTGGGTATGCCGGGTGCCAACAGCCACGGGGCTCGCTACGCCGTCGACGCTCGCGCGGCCGGCGCCGTCGCCATCCTCACCGACGCCACAGGGGCCGAGTTCGCGCGCGACGCCGGACTGCCGATCGTAGTCGTCGACTCGCCCAGGGCGGCGCTCGGCGACGTCTCCGCCTGGGTCTACCGCACCGCCGACCACCCGCCCCTCATCCTCGGCATCACCGGCACCAACGGCAAGACCTCGACGGCGTACCTGCTGGAGGGAATCCTGCGCCAGCTCGGACTCGTCACCGGCCTCAGCTCGACGGCCGAACGCCACATCGGCGACCTCACCGTGGTCAGCAGGCTCACGACCCCAGAGGCGAGCGAGATGCATGCGCTCCTCGCCAGGATGCGCGAGAGCGAGGTGCGCGCCGTGGTCCTCGAGGTCAGTGCCCAAGCGCTCAGCCGCAACCGCGTCGACGGAATAATGTTCGATGTGGTGGCCTTCACCAACCTCAGCCACGACCACCTCGACGACTACGCCGACATGGAGGAGTACCTCGCGGCCAAGGCCGCGTTCTTCGAACCGGAGCGCGGTCGGCGCGGCGTCGTCTCCCTAGACTCGCCCTACGGCGCCCGCATCGTCGACGGGTCCCACATCCCCGTCACCACCCTGTCGGCGACCCCCGGAGTGGTGGGGGAGTGGAACCTGAGCATCGACGACGAGCAGCCCGCGTTCACCGAGTTCACCCTCACCGGGCCGGAGAACCGGTCGCTCACCACCCGGGTGCCCGTCATCGGTTGGCACATGGCCGCCAACGCGGGACTCGCGATCGTGATGCTCGTCGAGGCGGGATTCGAACTCGAGGCCATCGGTCACGCCATGGGAGAGACGGGCATCATCGCCTCCCTCCCCGGACGCACCGAGCGCGTCTCCGGGGAGCACGGTCCGTCGGTCTACGTCGACTTCGGTCACAGCCCCGATGCCTTCCTCAACACCCTCGCGGCCGTGCGCAAGTTCACGACCGGCCGGGTCATCATGGTCTTCGGCGCCGACGGCGACCGCGACGCGACCAAACGGCACGAGATGGGACGCGTCGCCTCCGAGGGGTCCGACATCCTCGTGGTCACCGACCATCATCCGCGCTTCGAGGACCCGGCGTCGATCCGGGCCACCCTCATCGAGGGGGCCGCCCTCGCCGAGCACCAAGCCGAGCTGACCGAGGTCAGCCCGCCAGAGCAGGCGATTCGCTTCGCCGTCTCCCTCGCGAAGGAGGGCGATTCGATCCTCTGGGCTGGCCCCGGTCACCAGGATTACCGCGACATCCGCGGCGAGCGCACCCCCTACTCCGCCCGTGCGGAAGCCAGGGCCGCCCTGCGCGAATCGGGCTGGTCGGAATGATCGCTCTCACCTACGCACAGGTCGCCGAGGCCTGCGCCGGCGAGCTCCTTCTCGCCCCCACCGACACCGCCTCGACGACCGTCTCCGGTGGGGCGGACACCGACTCCCGCCTCATCCAGCCCGGCTCCGTCTTCTTCGCCATGCCCGGCGAGCACACCGACGGGCACCTCTTCGCCCACGCCGCCGTCGAGAACGGTGCCGCCCTGCTCATCGTCGAGCACCCCGTCGACGAGGCCGTGACACAGATCGTCGTCGCCGACGGCGTCGTCGCCCTCGCCGCCCTCGCCCGCGCTGTTGTCGCTCTGGTGCGCGCGCGCGGGCGCCTCGCCGTCATCGGCATCACCGGGTCCAACGGCAAGACGACCACCAAGAACCTCCTGCGGTCGATCCTCGAGCAGGCGGGGCCCACCGTCGCACCCCGCGGCTCGTTCAACAACCACATCGGCGCGCCGCTGTCCATGCTCGGGATCACCGAGGAGACCGAGTACCTCATCGTCGAGATGGGGGCGTCGGGCGAGGGCGAGATCGCGCGCCTTGTCGACATCGTCGTGCCCGACATCGCCGTGGTGCTGAAGGTCGGGCTCGCCCATGCCGGCGAGTTCGGCGGCATCGATGCCACCCAGCGAGCCAAGTCCGAGATCGTCACCCGCCTGCCCGCGACATCCGCTGCCGTTCTGAACGCGGACGACGACCGGGTCGCGGCGATGGCTGGCCTCACCGCCGCCCGCATCGTCTGGTTCGGCCTCGATGGCAGGGCCGACCCGCGCGCCGAAGACATCGAGGCGACGGCAACGGGCACCTCGTTCACGCTGGTGACCGAGGAAGGTTCGTACCCGGTGCGGCTGCGGATCCTCGGCGAGCACCACGTGATGAACGCGATCGCCGCACTCGCCGTCGCCCGCGAGCTCGGGCTCGACCTGCCAGTCGCGATCACCGCGATCGAGGCCGTCGTGCGCGCGGAGCGCTGGCGGATGGAGGTGCTGGAGCCTCGTCCCGGAGTCACCGTCATCAACGACGCCTACAACGCGAGCCCGGACTCCATGGTCGCCGCCCTCAAGACGCTCGCGCAGATCGCCCGCGGCGGCCGGCGCTCCATCGCCGTCCTCGGCGAGATGGCCGAACTCGGCGAGTACGCCCGCGACGAGCACGACCGGATCGGCCGGCTCATCGTGCGGCTCAACGTGTCCCAGCTCATCGTCGTCGGGCACGGTGCCCGCCATATCCACAACGCCGCGAACCTCGAGGGGTCGTGGGCCGGCGAGTCCGTGCTCGTCGACACCGCAGACGAGGCTTTCGCCCTGCTCGACGGCACCCTCGTCGCCGGGGACATCGTGCTCGTCAAGGCCTCGAACTCCTCGGGGCTCCGGGGGCTCGGCGACCGGCTCGGCGGGGTGGCCTGAGTGATCGCGCTCCTCACCGCGGCCGCCGTCGCCATGGTCTTCACCCTCCTGCTCACCCCGCTGTTCGCGCGGGTGTTCCGGGGGCTCAACCTCGGACAGTTCTTCCGCGCCGACACCCCGACGACCCACGTGATCAAGCGCGGCACCCCGTCGATGGGCGGCATCGTCTTCATCACGGCGGCCATCGTCGGGTACTTCGTCGGGCAGCTCGCCGGCCGCCAACTGCCGACCGGCGCCGGGCTCCTGGTCATCATGATGATGGTGGGGCTCGGCTTCGTCGGCTTCCTCGATGACTTCCTCAAGGTGCGGCGCAAGAACAGCACCGGGCTGAGCGGGCCGCTGAAGATCCTCGGCACCACGATCGTCGCGATCGTCTTCGCGATCCTCGCGCTGAACTACGTCGACCCCTTCGGGATCTCCCCGGCCTCAAGCGCCGTCTCCTTCGTGCGCGACCTCGACTTCGACTTCATCGTGATCTTCGGCGTGGGGCTCGGCACAGTGCTGTTCGTCGCGTGGATCGTGCTCATCACCACGAGCGTGTCCAACGCGGTGAACCTCACCGACGGGCTGGACGGCCTTGCCGCCGGAGCTGCCGTGCTGGCCATCGGCTCCTACGTGATCATCGGCTTCTGGCAGTTCAACCAGTCCTGCGTCGAGCTGGCGAAGCTCACCATCTCCTCGCCCAACCTCTACAAGTGCTACGAGGTCTCCTACCCCCTCGACCTCGCCACCATCGCGGCCGCGATCGTCGGCTCGCTCATCGGGTTCCTCTGGTGGAACACCTCGCCAGCGCAGATCATGATGGGCGACACAGGCTCCTTCGCCATCGGCGGGGCCCTCGCCGCCCTCGCGATCCTCTCCCGCACCGAGCTGCTGCTCATCTTCATCGGCGGCCTCTTCCTGGTGGTCACCGGCCAGGTGATCGTTCAGCGCATCTACTTCAAGGCCACCAGGGGCAAGCGCATCTGGATGGCGAGCCCGCTCCACCACCACTTCGAGATGAAGGGCTGGGCCGAGGTCACCATCGTGGTGCGATTCTGGATCATCTCCGGGCTGTTCGTCGCGACCGGCGTCGGGCTGTTCTACGCGGAGTGGCTCTACCAGTGACATCTCAGCCCAGGAGGACCCCGGCGGAGGTCGAGGCACTCACGAGCTGGAACGACCCCTGGTCCGGACTCCGGGTCGTGGTACTCGGGCTCGGCAGCACCGGGTTCTCGGTCGCGGACACCCTCGTGGAGCTCGGCGCCGACGTGCTCGTCCTGGCCGGCAACGCCGACCCAGAACGCGCCGACCTGCTCGAGGTCATCGGTGCGCGGCTTGTGGTCGCCGACCTGGCCGCGCTCGACCCGGCGCTCGGGGACATCGGGGGACCGCCGGAGCTCGTCATCGTCTCGCCTGGCTTCGCGCCGTCACATCCGCTCGTCTCGTCGTTCGTCGCCACCGGCGTGCCGGTCTGGGGGGACGTCGAACTCGCCTGGCGGGTGCGGGACAAGACGGGCGCACCGGCCGAGTGGTTCGCCGTGACCGGCACCAACGGCAAGACCACGACCGTTCAGCTCGCGGCCGCGATGATGGTCGCCGGGGGAGTGCGCGCGATCGCCTGCGGCAACGTGGGACTGCCCGTGCTCGACGCCGTGCGCGACCCGAACGGCTACGACGCACTCGTTGTCGAGCTGTCGAGCTTCCAGCTGCACTACACGGACTCGGTGTCCCCGCACTCGAGCGTCTGCCTCAATGTGGCGGCCGACCACCTCGACTGGCACGGGTCGGCCGACGCCTACGCGGTGGCCAAGGCGAAGGTCTACACGAACACCCGCTTCGCGTGCCTGTTCAACCGCGACGATCCGGCGACCCGCACCATGGTCGAGGACGCGGAGGTCGTCGAGGGCTGCCGCGCCATCGGCTTCGGGGTCGAGGTGCCCGGCCCCAGCGATTTCGGAATCGTCGGCGACTTCCTCTGCGAGCGCGCCTTCATCGACGACCGGCACTCCAGTGCGCTCGAGCTCACCACCGTTGAGGCACTCGAGGCCGCCGGGCTCGGGGCGACCCACATGATCTCCAACGTCCTGGCCGCCGCGGCGCTCGCCCGCTCCTTCGGGGTCTCTCCCGAGGCGATCCGCTCCGCTCTCGACGTGTTCCGGCTCGACCACCACCGCACCGAGCAGGTGGCGGTGAGCGGCGACATCCGCTTCATCGACGATTCGAAGGCGACCAACCCGCACGCCGCGGAAGCCGCGCTCGGTTCCTACGACAGCGTTGTGTGGATCGTCGGCGGCCTGCTCAAGGGCGTCGACCTGGGCGATCTCGTCTCCCGGGCAAGAAAGCGGATCAGGGCGGCCGTGGTCATCGGCACGGACCGCACGGAGGTGCTCGCCGCATTCGCGCGACACGCGCCAGAGCTCCCCGTGTTCGAGGTCACCGCGACGGACACTGATCAGGTGATGCCGACGGCCGTAAGGCTGGCGGTGGCCGCAGCCCTGCCCGGGGACGTCGTGCTCCTCGCGCCAGCGGCCGCATCCATGGACCAGTTCGAGAATTACGCCGATCGGGGCGGCCGGTTCGCCACCGCCGTTCACAACATGTTGGGAGACCGGCCCGATGACCACGAGCATCCCGCGCCGCGAGCGCCAGGGGGCGCCTAGCTCCCCGGGTCAGGGCCGGGGCCAGCCCGGCCCGGCCGCTGTCGTCGCCGTGCGCCGCCTCTTCGCGCACGAGACCGGCAACTTTTTCCTGCTCCTGGGCACGACCCTCTTCCTGGTGGTCTTCGGACTCGTGATGGTGCTGTCCTCGTCGTCGGTCACCTCGTTCACGGAGTCCAACGACTTCTTCACCCAGTTCCTGCGGCAGGGCCTGTTCGCGGCGATCGGCGTGCCGATCATGCTCGTCGCCTCTCGGATGCCCGCGGTGTTCTGGAAGAAGTGGGCGTGGCTGGCGATGGTGATCGGCATGGGGCTGCAGCTCCTCGTCGTCGCCACCCCGCTCGGGGTCGAGATCAACGGAAACCGCAACTGGCTCAAATTCGGCGAGTCGCTCACGGTGCAGCCCTCCGAGATCACCAAGGCCGCGCTGGTGATCTGGCTCGCCTATGTGCTCTCCAGCAAAGCCGACAAACTCCGCGACATCCGCCAGGTCGTTGTGCCCATCGCACCGGTGGCCGGCGCCGCGATCGCCTTCGTGCTCTACGGCGGCGACCTCGGCACCGCGATCATCCTGATCTCGATCGTGCTCGGCTCCATGTTCTTCGCCGGCGTCAGGCTGCGGTTCCTCGCCATCCCTGTCATCGCGGGGTCGATCCTCACCCCCATGTTCATGTTCTCGAGCAACGCGCGTGGCGACCGCATCGACGTCTGGCTCGACGGCTGCTCCTCGTCGGCCGACTACGCCACGTTCTGCTGGCAGACCGTGCACGGCTGGTGGGCCCTCGCCGCCGGGGGCTTCTTCGGGGTGGGGCTCGGCAATTCCAAGGCCAAGTGGTCCTGGCTGCCCGAGGCCGACAACGACTTCATCTTCGCCATCATCGGCGAGGAGCTCGGACTGCTGGGGGCCATCACCGTGCTCGTGCTGTTCATCGTGCTGGCGGTCGCGTTCATCCGCATCATCCACGCCTCGACTGACCCCTTCGCGCGCATCACGGTGAGCGCCGTGATGGTGTGGATCATCGGTCAGGCCTTCGTCAACATCGCGGTGGTGCTCGGAGTGCTCCCGGTGCTGGGGGTGCCGCTGCCCCTGATCTCCTCAGGCGGGTCGGCCCTCGTGACGACCCTGTTCGCGATCGGGATCGTACTGTCGTTCGCGCGCCACCCCGACGGCGCGCAGGCGCGCGGCCCGCAGGTACCGACATCCGCTGGCGCCGACAGTCCCGCTGGTGTCGACAATCGCGCTTCGCCCCGCACAGCGCAGCCGCGCAGGACCCGGCCCACCCGGTGACGAGATACCTCCTCGCCGGCGGCGGAACCGCCGGCCACGTCAATCCGCTGCTCGCGACCGCCGATCGGCTCATGCTGCGGGCGCCCGACTCGGTCGTGCTCGTGCTGGGCACCGCGGAGGGCCTCGAGTCCAGGCTGGTGCCGGAACGCGGCTACGAGCTCTCGGTGATCGAGAAGCTGCCGTTTCCCCGACGCCCGAACCTCGCCGCGCTGAAGTTCCCCGGCCGCTTCGCCACCATGGTGCGGGGCATCGAGGCGGTCATCCGCGACAGGGGGATCGACGTCGTCGTCGGCTTCGGCGGCTACGTCTCCGCCCCCGCCTACCTCGCCGCCCGCCGTGCCGGGGTGCCGATCGTGGTGCACGAGGCCAACGCGCGGCCCGGCATGGCCAACCGGCTCGGCAGCTGGCTCACTCGCTCTGTCGCCGTCACCTTCCCTCGCACGCCCCTGCGCGGCGCCCGGGTCACCGGCATGCCGCTGCGCGCGGAGATCGAGTCCATCGACCGCGCCGGGTCGCGACGCGCCGGATACCCCGCCTTCGGGCTCGACCCGACTCGGCTCACGCTCCTGGTCACGGGCGGGTCGCTCGGCGCCCGCAGCATCAACGAGACTCTCGCCGCCGCCGTGCCTTTCGTGCTCGGCGCGGGCTGGCAGGTGCTCCACATCAGCGGGACTAGGGCCGACATCGCGTTCCCGACGCTGGCCGGATACGTCGTCTTGCCCTACTGCAACCGCATGGACCTCGCGATCGCGGTCGCCGACCTCGTCGTCGCGCGGGCCGGATCGTCGACCGTGAGCGAGCTCACCGCTCTCGGGGTGCCGGCGGTCTACGTGCCGTTGGCCATCGGGAACGGCGAGCAGCGGGTCAATGCCCGCGACGCCGTCGACGGCGGGGCGGCGGTGCTGGTCGAGAACGCCGACTTCACCGCAGAGTGGGTCGCCGACCAGCTCCTGCCCCTGCTGCAGGACCGTGCCGCGATCGCCGCGATGGCGGCGAGTGCGACGGCGATCGGGGTGCGGGACGGCGCCGACCGCCTCGTCGACCTCATCGAGGCGGCCGTGGCGGGTAGCGTACTCAGGTGATCAAGTCAGACTTCTCCCAGTCCATGCCCGAGACGCCGGGACGCGTGCACTTCGTCGGCATCGGGGGAGCCGGAATGAGCGGCATCGCCCGCCTGTTCGTCGCCGCGGGGCACAGTGTGTCGGGGTCTGACATCCGCTCGAGCACGATCATCGACGGACTCCGGGCGATCGGCGTCGACGTATCCATCGGGCACAGTGCCGCGAACATCGCGGGTGCCGACACCCTGGTGGTCACCGGTGCCATCGCCGAGGACAACTCCGAGTTCGTCGCCGCCCGTGCCGCCGGGATCCCCGTCGTGCACCGCGCCGTCGCACTCGCGTGGCTCACCCGGTGCCGCCGCCTCGTCGCGGTCGCCGGAGCGCACGGCAAGACCACCTCGACCGGCATGATCATCGAGGCAATGCTCGCCCTCGGCCGGCACCCCAGCTTCGTCAACGGCGGTGTGATCCGCTCCCTCGGCACCAGCGCCTCCGTCGGCACCGACGAGATCTTCGTCGTCGAAGCGGATGAATCGGACGGCTCGTTCCTGCTCTACGACACCGCCGTCGCGCTCATCACCAACGTCGATCCCGACCACCTCGACCACTTCGGCTCCGAGGCGGCCTTCGAGGACGCCTTCGTGACCTTCGCCGGGAAGGCAGGCGAGTTCGTCGCGATCTCGAGTGACGACCCGGGCGCTGTGGCGATCACCCCCCGCCTCGCCGACTCGACCGTCGTCACCTTCGGGGAGGCGGATGGCGCCGACGTGCGTGTTCACTCCCTCGACACCGCCGCGACAGTCTCGTTCACGATCGCGTTCCGCGGCGAGGACTATCCTGTGGTGCTGCGGGTGCCCGGCCGCCACAACGCGCTCAACGCGGCGGGAGCGTTCGCCGTGCTCACCGGTCTCGGCGTTGGGCCGCGCGAGGCCCTCGACGCCATAGCGACCTTCGGCGGCACCGAGCGCCGCTTTGAACTGCGGGGCGCGGTCGGCGGAATCAGCGTCTATGACGACTTCGCCCACCACCCGACCGAGATCCGCGCTGCTCTGTGCGCCGCGAGGGGCGCCGTCGGGTCCGGCCGCATCATCCCGATCTTCCAGCCGCATCTCTACAGCCGCACCCGCATGCTCGCCGCCGAGTTCGCCGAGGTATTCGAGACGCTCGCCGACATCACGCTCGTCGTGCCGATCTACGGCGCGCGCCAGGATCCGGAGCCCGGGGTGACCGGTGAGCTGATCACGAACCTGTTCCACGACGGAACCCGGGTCGCGTACTTCGCCGAGTGGGCGGATGCCGCGGCCCATGCCGCCGCGATCGCCCGCGCCGGCGACTTCCTGATGCCGATGGGTGGAGGGGACATCGCGCTGATCATCCCGCAGCTGCTCGAGGCACTCGGGAGCAACCCCACCGGGGTTCACAACACCGTGGTTCACAACACCGTGGCACGTGATGAAGCGCCCTGAGGGATTCGACCCGGCGCCGCCTCCCGCGCCAGAGCCCGCGGCCAGGAAGGCGCGGCGATCGTCGCCGCGGCCCGCGCGGGAGTCGACAGGCCTGACCGAGCGGCCGGACCGGCCCGAGAAGGCCGCGACTGCGCGACCGTCGACGGGCAATGTCGACTCCGATGCGCGCCGTGCACTGCGCCGCGCGAAGCGGGAACGCCGCAGGTACGAACGCGACGAGGTGAAGCGGTTCACGCGTCGATCCCGCCGCCGGCGCATCACCTGGATCGTCGCCGGGTCCCTCGTGGCCGCCATGGTCGCGCTCGTCGGCATCGCCGTCTACTCTCCGCTGCTCGCCCTCAAGACCATCCAGGTCGAAGGCACCTCCCGGATAGACCCAGCAGAGCTGCACGCCGCCATCGACGGCCAGCTCGAGACCCCACTCGCCCTCATCGACTACGGGGCGCTCACCCGGGAGCTTGGCACCTTTCCGCTCATCCGCAGCTTCGTCACCGAGACCGTGCCCCCGAACACGATGGTGATCCACATCGTCGAGCGGCAGCCGATCGGTTCGATCGCGTCCGACGGCGGGTTCGCCCTCGTCGACCCGGCCGGTATCGTCATCGAGCGGTCGCAGGCGCGCCTGCCCGGGGTACCGCTGATCACGGCGGCCGACGACGACACCGCGTTCGCGGCCGCGGTGGAGGTGCTGCTCGCGCTCCCCGAGACCGTTCTCGGGCAACTGGACACCATCACGGCCAAGTCACGCGACAACGTCACGCTCACTCTCTCCGGCGGCGGGGCGTCGATCGTGTGGGGGAGTGCGGACGACTCGAACCAGAAGGCCAGGGCCCTCGCCATCGCGCTCGCCCAGAACTACCCGAATGTCACGGAGTACAACGTGTCGGCGCCGGGGCAGCTCACCTACCAGTGAGTGCGGCGTTCGGCCGGTGCCTGCGCGGGCGAACAGGGGCCGCGCGTGCGATTAGTGGCCGCGCGAACGAGGGCCCCGCGCCAACGGCACGAATTCCGACGGCAGTTTGCGACACGCGGGGGATCCAGCAGGACGCACGACACCTGCCGCTTAGCCTCGGAACAAGAAATAGCTATACCACGTATAACTTTAAGCCTCTACCTGAGGTTGAAAGTCCCACCGGAGGCCCGTCGTGAGCTCGAACCAAAACTACCTGGCCGTTATCAAGGTCGTCGGCATCGGCGGCGGTGGCGTCAACGCCGTCAACCGCATGATCGAACTCGGCCTCCGCGGCGTCGAGTTCATCGCGATCAACACCGCTGCGCAGGCGCCGCTGGTGAGCGACGCCGACGCCACCCCCGACGCGGGCCGTGAGCCCACCCGTGGGCTCGGCGCCGGAGCCGACCCCGAGGTCGGCCGCCGCGCCGCCGAGGACCACGCCGAGGAGATCGAGGAGGCGCTCGCGGGCGCCGACATGGTCTTCGTCACGGCGGGGGAGGGAGGCGGAACCGGCACGGGAGGCGCCCCCGTCGTCGCCCGCATCGCCAAGTCGATCGGCGCCCTCACCATCGGTGTCGTCACCCGCCCGTTCGGCTTCGAGGGCAAGCGCCGCGCGGCCCAGGCCGAGGTCGGCGTCATGGCACTCAAGAGCGAGGTCGACACCCTCATCGTGGTGCCCAATGACCGTCTGCTCGAGATCAGCGACCGCGGCATCAGCTTCCTTGAGGCTTTCGCCACCGCCGACCAGGTGCTGCTCGCCGGCGTGCAGGGCATCACCGACCTCATCACCACCCCTGGCCTCATCAACCTCGACTTCGCCGACGTCAAGTCGGTCATGCAGGGCGCCGGTTCGGCTCTCATGGGCATCGGCTCTGCCAGAGGCGCCGATCGCGCCATCAAGGCCGCCGAGCTCGCCGTCGCCTCCCCGCTGCTCGAGGCGAGCATCGACGGGGCGCACGGTGTGCTCCTGTCGATCCAGGGCGGATCGAACCTCGGCATCTTCGAGATCAACGACGCCGCGCGACTGGTGCAGGAGGCCGTGCACCCCGAGGCCAACATCATCTTCGGTGCTGTCATCGACGACACCCTCGGCGACGAGGTGCGGGTCACCGTCATCGCGGCCGGGTTCGACGGCGGAGAGCCCGAGGCGAAGAAGTCCGGGCGCCGCGCCTCCTTCGCCGACGCCGGCCCAGCCGTCAGCGCTCCCGTGAGCTCCCCGGTGGCCGTCCCGGCCCTCGCCGGCGACCACGCCTACCGCCCGGAGCCGCAGCTGCCTTCCGCCCCCGACCCGGCCTTCGACAAGGACGACGACGACGACCTCGACGTTCCCGACTTCCTCAAGTAGCCCGTGCCGACGTTGCCCGTGCCGACGCTGCCCGAATCGACGCTGTCCGAACGGCTCCACGTCGTCCGTGATGGAATAGCGGATGCTGCGGCCGACGCCGGACGGGACCTGGCGGACATCGCACTCGTGGTGGTCACCAAGTTCCACCCGGTGTCGCTGTTGCTCGAGCTTCACGGCCTGGGTGTGCACGACTTCGGCGAGAGCCGGCACCAGGAGGCGCAGGTCAAGAGCGTTGAGCTCGCCGATCTCGGGGCCACCTGGCACTTCGTCGGGCAGCTGCAGAGCAAGAAGGCGGCACAGGTCGCGGGCTACTCGCACGTGATCCACTCGATCGACCGCGACTCTGTGGTCGATGCGCTCGGCCGCGTCGATCGCGAGGCCGCCGACATCCGCTCTACCGACGTCTTCGTGCAGCTCAACCTCACCGACGACCCGGCACGGGGCGGGGTCGCCGACGGCGACGTCGAACGCGTCGTCGAGCGTGTGCTGGGCACAGCGGGGCTGAGGCTCCTCGGGGTCATGGCGGTCGCCCCCGTCGGGGTGGAGCCCCGGGCGGCGTTCGCCGGAGTTCGTGCGGCGTCCGAGCGCGTGCGGGCCCTGCACCCGCCCGCCGCCTTCATTTCAACCGGGATGTCCGGCGACTATCGCGAGGCGATCCTCGAGGGCGCGACACACCTGCGCATCGGCTCGGCAATCACGGGTAATCGGCCCACCGCCGGTTAATCTCGACACAGAAGATCCAATCAGGAGGCACCAAATGGCAAACCCGCTGCGCAAGACCATGGTCTATCTGGGACTCGCGGATGAGGAGTTCGACTACCAGGAGGCGCCGGCCGCTCAGCCGGCCGCCGCCCCCGTCGCCCAGGCCGCGCCCCACCCCTCATCCAGCACCGCAGGCCGCGCCCCCGTGACGCCGTTGCGGCGTCCCGCCCCGACAACCAGAAATGCGGCCCCGGTCGAAATGAACGAGATTCTCACCGTGCACCCCCGCCAGTACCGCGACGCCCAGGTCATCGCGGAGAGCTTCCGCGACGGAATCCCCGTGATCATCAACCTGTCGCAGATGAGCGAACCGGACGCCCGGCGCCTCATCGACTTCGCCAGCGGCCTCTCGCAGGGCCTCTACGGAAAGATCGAACGGGTGACAAAGCAGGTCTTCCTGCTCTCGCCTGCGCACATCGTGGTGAGCGGCGACCAGGCTGACGCCGAGCCAGAGGTCGACGCCTCCTTCTTCGCACAGAACTGAACCCCCAGTCGGATGGGCTAACGTCGAACCTGTGATCGTTTCCCTCATCGCGGCTATCGCGTACATAGCGCTGCTGCTGTTCTTCTTCTCCATGTGGGGTCGGTTCATCCTCGATCTGGCACGCAACTTCGCGCGCAGCTGGCGCCCCAAGGGCTTCGTGCTGCTGGTCGCCGAGGGTGTGTTCACCATCACCGACCCGCCGCTGCGAGCCGTGCGGAAGGTGATCCCGCCCCTTCGGTTCGGGGGGATCGCTCTTGACCTCGCCTGGAGCGTTGTCATGCTCGTGGTCATCATTCTGATGTCGATCGTCTCCCGCCTGATCTAGCCGGGTTGTACTCTTGTCGGGAGGTCCGGCCGAATTCCGTTCGGCGTGCCGGCCCGCGTTTTGCTACCGTTGTCCACACCCATGCTCCGCTGCATGGTCCTGATAATTTTGAGGTGACCCATGGCCCTGACTCCTGAAGACGTCGTCAACAAGCGCTTCCAGCCGACCAAATTCCGCGAGGGATACGACCAGGACGAGGTCGATGACTTCCTCGATGAGGTCGTCGTCGAGCTGCGGCGCCTGAACCAGGAGAACGAGGAGTTCCGCCAGCGTCTGAACGGCAGTGAGTCCCAGCGGGCCGTCAGCCCCGTCGCCGAGACCCCAGAAGCAGTCGCAGCCGAGCCCGTCGTCGCCGAGCCCGTCGTGGCCGATCCGATTGTCGACGCCCCCGTCGTGGCCGCTCCGGACGCCACCGAGGAGGAGAACGAGGTCACGAGCACGAACAACCTGCTCCAGCTCGCCCGCCGCCTGCACGAGGAGCACGTCAAGGAGGGTGTCGACAAGCGCGACGCCCTGATCTCCGAGGGTCACGCCACCGCCGCCCGCCTCGTGAGTGAGGCCGAGGCCAAGCAGCGCATCCAGCTCGCCAAGCTCGACCAGGACCGCTCCGTGCTCGAGGGCCGCATCGACGAACTCCGCACCTTCGAGCGCGAGTACCGCCAGAAGCTCAAGGGGTACATCGAGGGCCAGCTCCGCGACCTCGCCGCATCCGACTCCCCGTCGGACACCGAGGCATTCGCCCAGGGCACGGCGTGAGCAGTAGTGCCCGTGGGCTCCGTGGGCTGTGGTGGTAACTGAACCGACAGCCACGGAACGCACTGCAGGGGTCAGCGTCCGGGCGCTCGTCGCGCTCGTGTCGGTGGCCCTTGCTGTGTATGTGCTCGACCAGGCGACGAAGTACCTCGTGGTGGAGAACCTGCCTCTCGGACGCCCCGTCGAGGTGCTCGGCACCGTGCTGCAGTTCTTTTTCGTCAAGAACTCCGGCGCGGCCTTCTCGCTCGCCAGCGGGTCGACCTGGATCTTCTCGATCGCGGCGTCCGTGGTCACGGTCTTCATCGTGTTCTTCGCGCGCCGCATCCGCTCCACGTCCTGGGCGATCCTGTTCGGGATGCTGCTCGGCGGCACAACGGGCAACCTGACCGACCGCCTGTTCCGCGAGCCGAGCTTCGGCCTGGGACACGTGATCGACTTCATCCAGGTCGCCGGGTTCCCCGCGGTGTTCAACATCGCCGACTCATTCATCGTCGCGAGCATGGGGCTGTTCATCATCCTCACCGTTCGCGGCATCGGACTCGACGGCCAGCGCACCCTGAAGACCGTCACCCCGCAGACGGTCACCCCGCAGACGGTCACCCCGACCTCCGACACCGCAGAACCCGACACCGCAGAACCCGATCCCGCCGAGCCCCGCCTCGACGACGACACAGCAGCCAGGTAATCCCATGGAAACACGCTCCCTCCCCGTTCCGGACGGCCTCTCCGGAGAACGCGTCGACGCGGCCCTCGCGAAGCTGCTCGGCTTCTCCCGCACCTTCGCGGCCGAGGTCGCCGAATCCGGCGGGGTGACCGCCGACGGGATCGTCCTGGGCAAGTCGGACCGGCTGCGCGCCGACAGCTGGCTCGAGGTGACGTGGCAGAACAAGATCGCGCCGACCATCGTGCCGGTCGTCGTCCCCGACTTGACGATCGTGCACGACGACGACGACATCGTCGTCGTCGACAAGCCCGTCGGCGTGGCAGCGCACCCGTCCGTGGGCTGGACCGGCCCGACCGTGCTCGGCGCTCTCGCCGGCGCGGGCTTCCGCATCTCCACGTCAGGAGCATCCGAGCGGGCGGGGATCGTGCACCGCCTCGACGCCGGCACCAGCGGCCTGATGGTCGTCGCCAAGTCGGAGCGCGCCTACACCGAACTCAAGCGGATGTTCCACGACCGTGAGGTCAACAAGGTCTACCACGCCGTGGTTCAGGGTCACCCCGACCCGCTCGCCGGTACCATCGACGCGCCGATCGGGCGTCATCCCGGATCCAGCTGGAAGTTCGCGGTCGTCTCCGGCGGCAAGGACTCCGTCACCCACTACGAGACACTCGAGGCGTTCCCCAGCGCCTCGCTGCTCGAGGTCAACCTGGAGACCGGACGCACCCACCAGATCAGGGTGCACATGGCGGCACAGCGCCACCCCTGCGTCGGCGACGCCATGTACGGGGCAGACCCGTCGATCTCCGCGAAGCTCGGCATCACCCGCCAGTGGCTGCACGCCCTGGAGCTCGGCTTCCGGCATCCGGCCACCGGCGAGCACGTCGTTTACCGCACGACCTACCCAGCCGACCTGCAGCACGCCCTCGACGTGCTCCGCCGGGACTGACAGCACCCGCACAGGAGCGACCCGCACCCGCCAGACCCCGACGTAGGCTGGAGACCAGCCACGTCACCTCGGAGATCAGCCTTGCCCACCAGCACCAGCTCATTCGTGCACCTCCACGTGCACAGCGAATACTCCATGCTCGACGGCGCCGCCCGTGTCGGACCGCTCATCCAGGCGGCCGTCGACCAGGGGATGCCCGCGATCGCGATGACCGACCACGGCAACGTGTTCGGGGCCTACGATTTCTGGCGCACCGCCACCAAGGCCGGGATCAAGCCGATCATCGGCACCGAGGCCTATGTCACCCCCGGGACGGCCCGGGGTGATCGCACCCGCATCCGCTGGGGGAACGGCGGACAGGACGATGTCTCTGGCTCGGGTGCCTACACCCACCTCACGATGCTCTCCTCGACGACGGAGGGCATGCACAACCTGTTCCGCCTCTCGTCGCTGGCCAGCCTCGAGGGCTACTACTTCAAACCGCGCATGGACCGCGAGATCCTCAGCACCTACGCGAAGGGGCTGATCGCGACGACCGGCTGCCCCAGCAGCGAGGTGCAGACGCGACTGCGGCTGGGCCAGTACGACGAGGCCGTCAAGGCCGCCGCGGACTTCCGGGACATCTTCGGCGCGGAGAACTACTTCTGCGAGATCATGGACCACGGCCTCGGCATCGAGCGGCGGGTCATGGGCGACCTCCTGCGGCTGGCGAAGGACCTCGACCTGCCCCTGGTCGCCACGAACGACCTGCACTACACCCACGCGCACGATGCGACCTCGCACGCCGCCCTGCTCTGCGTGCAGTCCGGCACCACCCTCGACGACCCCAACCGGTTCAAGTTCGACGTGGACGAGTTCTACCTCAAGTCGGCCGAACAGATGCGGCACCTCTTCCGCGACCACCCCGAGGCCTGCGACAACACGCTGCTCATCGCCGAGCGCTGCGAGGTCAAATTCGACGAGGACGCCAACTACATGCCGGTCTTCCCGGTGCCGGAGGGCGAGACGGAGCAGTCCTGGTTCGCCAAGGAGATCGAGGACGGCCTCTCCCACCGCTACCGGGGCGACATCCCGCAGGCCTCCCGCGATCGCGCGGCGTACGAAGTCGGCGTCATCTCGCAGATGGGGTTCCCCGGATACTTCCTCGTGGTCGCCGACTTCATCAACTGGTCGCGACGCAACGGCATCCGCGTCGGCCCCGGCCGCGGCTCGGGCGCCGGCTCCATGGTCGCCTACGCCATGGGCATCACCGACCTCGACCCGATCCAGCACGGCCTGATCTTCGAGCGCTTCCTCAACCCCGACCGCGTCTCGATGCCCGACTTCGACGTCGACTTCGACGAGCGGCGCCGCGGCGAGGTCATCCGCTACGTGACGGAGAAGTACGGCAGCGACCACGTCGCCCAGATCGTCACCTACGGAACCATCAAGGCCAAGCAGGCGCTCAAGGACTCCTCCCGGGTGCTCGGCTTCCCCTACGGGATGGGCGAGAAGCTCACCAAGGCGATGCCGCCGACCATCATGGGCAAGGACATCCCGCTCACCGGGATCACCGACAAGGACCACCCGCGGTGGAAGGAGGCAGCGGATGTCCGGATGGTGCTTGACACCGACCCCGACGCCCGTACCGTCTTCGACACCGCTCTGGGGCTGGAGAACCTCAAGCGCCAATGGGGCGTGCACGCCGCCGGTGTGATCATGTCGTCGAAGCCTCTGATCGACATCATCCCGATCATGAAGCGCGAGCAGGACGGCCAGATCGTCACGCAGTTCGACTACCCGGCATGCGAGTCCCTGGGCCTGATCAAGATGGACTTCCTGGGGCTGCGAAACCTCACGATCATCGACGACGCCCTCGACAACATCAAGGCGAACCGCGGAGAGACCCCCGTGCTCGAGGAGCTCGCCCTCGACGACCCGGACACCTACACGCTCCTCGCCCGAGGTGACACCCTCGGGGTGTTCCAGTTCGACGGCGGACCGATGCGCTCGCTCCTGCGGCTGATGCGCCCCGACAACTTCGAGGACATCTCCGCCGTCGGCGCGCTCTACCGGCCTGGGCCCATGGGCGCGAACTCGCACACGAACTACGCGTACCGCAAGAACGGCCAGCAGGACATCGACTTCATCCACCCCGAGCTCACCGAGGCCCTGCGGGACGTGCTCGGCACGACCTACGGGCTCATCGTCTATCAAGAGCAGGTGATGTCGATCGCCCAGGTGCTCGCTGGGTTCTCCCTGGGCCAGGCCGACATCCTGCGCCGAGCCATGGGCAAGAAGAAGAAGTCCGAGCTCGACAAGCAGTTCGAGGGCTTCTCCGCCGGGATGAAGTCCAACGGATACTCCGCCGCGGCCGTCAAGACGCTCTGGGACATCCTGCTGCCGTTCTCCGACTACGCCTTCAACAAGGCGCACTCCGCCGCCTACGGGGTGCTCTCCTACTGGACCGCCTACCTCAAGGCGCACTACCCGGCCGAGTACATGGCCGCGCTGCTGACCAGTGTCGGCGACTCCAAGGACAAGATGGCGATCTACCTGAACGAGTGCAGGCGGATGGGCATCCGGGTGCTCGCCCCCGACGTGAACGAGTCGATCGGCTACTTCGCCGCCGTCGGCGACGACATCCGCTTCGGGCTGGGTGCCGTGCGCAACGTGGGGTTCGCGGTGGTCGACCTGGTCCGCGCCGCCCGCGAGGAGAAGGGGCGCTTCACCTCCTTCCACGACTTCCTCACCAAGGTGCCGATCGGCGCCGCGAACAAGCGCACGGTCGAGTCGCTGATCAAGGCCGGCGCGTTCGACTCTCTCGGGTCCACCCGTCGTGCCCTCCTCGAGGTGCACGAGGGGGCCGCCGAGAGCGCCGTCAAGGACAAGCGCGCCGAGGAGAAGGGCGACTTCGGGTTCGACTTCGACGCCCTCTTCGACGAGCCGCAACAGGTCGCGAAGGTGCCGGAGCGGCCGGAGTGGTCCAAGCGCGACAAGCTCGCCTTCGAGCGCGAGATGCTCGGACTGTACGTGTCCGATCATCCGCTCGCCGGACTCGAGCTCCAACTGGCCAAGCACGCGAGCGCCTCGATCGCCGACCTGCTCGCGGGTGAGTCGACCACCGACGGCGAGGTGGTGACCGTCGCCGGGCTGGTCACGAGCGTGCAGCACCGCACCGCCCGCAAGTCGGGCAACGCCTACGGGCTTGTGCAGGTCGAGGACTTCGGCGGCGAGATCACCGTGATGCTCCTCGGCAAGGCCTACCAGGAGTTCTCGACGGCTGTCGAGAACGACCAGGTCGTCGTGGTCAAGGGACGGGTCAGCCTGCGCGACGACGGCATGAACCTGCACGCGGTGAGCATGTTCGTCCCCGATATCGGGCAGAGCATGGGGTCCGGGCCGCTGGTGATCAGCATGCCGGAGTACCGGGCGACCGTGGAGGTCGTCACGACCCTGGGCGACGCACTGATCCGACACGCGGGCGACACGGAGGTGCGGTTGAAGCTCATCAAGGGCGACACGGCGCGGCTGTTCGAGATCCCCATCCCTGTCAAGGTGACCGCCGACCTCTTCGGCGAGCTCAAGTCGCTCCTCGGTCCGAACTGCCTCAACTGACCTTCCCCCACTGATCTTCCGCCCAGCCCAACGCCCTACAGTTATCGAGCCATGATCACTACTCTCGACCTCCGCGGATCCCACCCGACCCGCGCCGAGCTCCTCCGCCTCGTCCCCCGCTCGCTCACCGACGTCACGGTCGCCACCGAGGCGGCGCGCGCGCTCATCGACGAGGTGCGCGAGCGCGGCTCGGCCGCCCTCGCCGACCAGGCCCTGCGCTTCGACGGGGTGCGTCCGGTCTCCGTGCGGGTGCAGGCCGACGAGATCTCCGCCGCGGTGGCCGAGCTCGATACCGCGGTGCGCGATGCGCTCGAGGAGGCGATCGTGCGCGTGCGCGCGGCATCCGCTGCCCAGGTCCCCGCCCCCACCCGCACGGTGCTCGGCGATGGCGCGATCGTGCGCCAGCGCTGGAGCCCGATCGGCCGGGTCGGCCTGTACGTGCCGGGCGGCAAGGCCGTCTACCCGTCGAGCGTGGTGATGAACGTGGTGCCCGCGCAGGTCGCCGGCGTCGCATCGATCGCCCTCGCCTCCCCGCCGCAGAAGGCGTTCGGGGGAGCCGTGCACCCCACGATCCTCGGCGCGGCCGGCCTCCTCGGCGTCGACGAGATCTACGCGATGGGCGGTGCCGGGGCGATCGGCGCCTTCGCCCAGGGGGTCGCCGACCTCGGCCTCGACCCCGTCGAGCTGATCACCGGTCCCGGCAACGTCTACGTCGCCGCCGCAAAGCGCCTCGTGCGCGGCATGGTCGGCATCGACTCCGAGGCCGGGCCGACCGAGATCCTCGTGATAGCGGATGCCGCGGCCGATGCGGCATTCGTCGCAGCCGACCTCATCAGCCAGGCCGAGCACGACGAGCTCGCCGCAGCGGTGCTCGTCACCGACTCCGCCGGGTTCGCGGACCGGGTTCGCGTCGAACTCGACCGCCTGGTGCCGCTCGCGCACCACTCCGCACGGGTCGCGACCGCACTCTCCGGGGTGCAGTCCGCCGTGGTGCTCGTCGACACGATTGCGGATGCCGCGGCGTTCAGCAACGCCTACGGGCCAGAACACCTCGAACTGCAGACCGCCGACCCCGAGGGGCTCCTCGAGTTGATCGACAACGCCGGCGCGGTTTTCCTCGGCGCGCACTCACCGGTGAGTCTGGGTGACTACCTCGCCGGCTCGAACCACGTTCTGCCCACCGGCGGCCAGTCGCGGTTCGCCTCGGGCCTCGGCGCCCACACCTTCCTGCGCCCCCAGCAGGTCATCGCCTATGACCACGGAGCCCTGCTCGAGGTGCGCGACCGGGTCGTGGCGCTCTCCGAAGCGGAGGACCTGCCGGCCCACGGCGCGGCGGTCGCGGCGCGCTTCCGATAGCGGCGCGGCCCCGGTGGCGGGGCGAGTCCGCGGATTCCGCCGCGCGCCCTTGTAGGCTGGTGACACTATGTTCTGCCCCTTCTGCCGCCACCCGGACTCGCGCGTCGTCGACTCCCGCACCAGTGACGACGGCCTCTCGATCCGCCGCCGCCGCCAGTGCCCGGAGTGCGGACGCCGCTTCACCACCACCGAGACGGCCAGCCTCAACGTCGTCAAGCGCAATGGCGTCACCGAACCGTTCAGCCGCGACAAGATCATCACCGGCGTGCGCAAGGCCTGCCAGGGCCGCCCGGTCACCGACACCGACCTCGCGCTGCTCGCCCAGCGCGTCGAGGAGACCATCCGCGCCACCGGCGCGTCGCAGATCGACGCGAACGACATCGGGCTGGCGATCCTGCCCCCGCTGCGCGATCTCGACGAGGTCGCCTACCTGCGATTCGCGAGCGTCTACCAGGGGTTCGACTCCCTCGACGACTTCGAGGCTGCGATCACCCTGCTGCGCGTCGGGCACGAGGGTTCGTCGAGCAGCGACTGACGCACGAGCCGGTCGGCGCCAGGCGCTAGCCTGATCCCGGTATGTATCCCCTCCTCTTCGCCCTCGTCCTCCGCCGCATCGATCCGGAACGCGCGCACCACCTCGCGTTCACCGTCATCCGCCTCCTCCCGCGGCTCGGTCCCATCGCCGCCCTCGTGCGCGCAGCGACCCGCCCACACCCCTCGCTCGCCGTCACCGCCCTCGGCCTGCGCTTCGACTCGCCGTTCGGCGTCGCGGCCGGGTTCGACAAGGACGGCGAGGCGGTCGACGGCCTCTGGCGCCTCGGCTTCGGTCACGTCGAGGTGGGCACCCTCACCGCCGTCGCCCAGGCGGGCAATCCGACCCCCCGCCTCTTCCGCCTCGTCGAGGACCGCGCCGTCGTCAACCGCATGGGGTTCAATAACTCGGGGGCGGATGTCGCTGCCCCCCGTCTCGCCGCCGAACGCGCCCGCCGCCGCCGCGGACGACGCGGTGGCATCCGCGGGGTGATCGGGGTGAACATCGGCAAGTCGAGGGTCGTGGAGGTCGACGATGCCATCGACGATTATCTCTACAGCACGCGGCTGCTAGCTCCGGTCGCCGACTACCTCGCCGTCAACGTCAGCTCGCCCAACACGCCGGGCCTCCGCGGCCTCCAGGAACTGGACAGGCTCTCACCGCTGCTCGCCGCCGTCAAGGCGGCGGCAGGGGCCACCCCGGTGCTCGTCAAGATCGCCCCCGACCTCACCGACGACCAGGTGCGGCGCATCGCGGCCCTCGCGGGCGACCTCGGGCTCGATGGCATCATCGCCACGAACACCACCCTCTCGAGGTCTGGACTGGCCACACCGCTTGACACTGTTGAGGCCGCAGGCGCCGGAGGGCTCTCGGGGGCGCCGCTGGCCGCGCGGTCGCTGCAGGTGCTGCGCATCATCCGCTCGGCGGTCCCGGCCCAGATGTGCGTGATCTCGGTCGGGGGAGTCGACACCGCAGCGGACGTCGCGGAGCGCCTGGCGGCCGGCGCGACCCTCGTGCAGGGCTACACGGCGTTCCTCTACCGCGGGCCACTCTGGGCAAGACAAATCAACCGCGGACTGCTGGCGCTGCGCCGGGCCTGAGGCCCGGATCGGCTGGTCGGCTCAGACCGGGTACTTCCAGCGCTTCACCTGCGGCTTCGGCAGGCGCATCGGACGCAACTGCAGGGCGCGCATCGCCGCGTACCAGCGGGTGCCGCGCTCGAACTTGTCCTCGCCGAACTTCGCCTCGATCTTCTTCTTCAGGATGTAGCCGAGCGCGACGCTGTCGATCACAGCGATCGCGAAGAAGAACCAGAGCACGAGGAACGAGTAGACGTCGACGCCGGGGATGAAGCTGGAGAGGATCACCAGGAACATCAGCGGGATGAGGGCCTCGCCAGCGCTGAACCTCGCGTCGATGTAGTCGCGCACGTAGCGGCGCTGGACCCCGCGATCGCGCATCGGCAGATATCGCTCCTCGCCGTTCGCCATGCCCAGACGGGCGCGCTCCCGGGTCTGTGCCATCTTTGCGCGGGCCTCCTTGTTGGCGGCCTTGCGGTCGTTGGAGACCAGCGGACGCTGGTTGAGTGCCTCCCGCTCGCGGCGGGTCGGGGTCGCGTGGCCCTTACCGGCAGCCACCTGCTCGTCGTCGAGTCGCGCAGCGTCGTCGCTGCCGATCGGGGCGCTGTCGGGGTTGCGTGCCTGGGCCATGTTCAATTCCTTGCCGTCGAAGTCGGATTAAGATTACTCGCATGACCTCCGTAGAACCCACACGGCCAGAACTGCTCGCTTCCCTCGCCGCAGCGGTGCAGGCCGGGCTGCCCTCCGCGATCGCCGACCTGGGGGCTCTGGTGCGTATCCCCTCGGTGTCCTGGACGGCATTCGACGCGGCGAACGTGCAGCGCAGCGCCGAGGCCGTCGCCGCGCTCGTCACAGGCCTGGGGGTGTTCGAGCGGGTGCAGATCTCCCGGGCGAAGCAGGGCTCCGGCGACACCCCCGGTCAGCCGGCTGTGCTGGCGACCCGCCCGGCCCGGGGAGGCAAGCCCACCATCTTGCTCTACGCCCACCATGATGTGCAGCCCCCCGGCGATGATGCCGACTGGGACTCGCCGCCGTTCGAGCCGACAGTGCGCGGCGACCGGCTGTACGGGCGCGGCGCCGCGGATGACAAGGCGGGCGTGATGGCGCACATCGCCGCCATCCGCTCGTTCGTCGAGACCCGGGGGACCGACTTCGACCTCGGCCTCGTTCTGTTCATCGAGGGCGAGGAGGAGTTCGGCTCCCGCTCCTTCGCGAACTTCCTGGCCCAGCACCGTGCCGAGCTCGAAGCGGATGTCATCGTGGTCGCCGACTCCGACAACTGGGACACCGACACGCCGGCCCTCACCGTCGGCCTGCGCGGCAACGTCACCTTCCGCCTCACCGTCTCGACCTTGGCCCACGCCTCGCACTCCGGCATGTTCGGGGGAGCGGTGCCCGACGCCATGATGGCTACCGTGCTGCTGCTCGGCACCCTCTGGGACGCGCAGGGATCGGTCGCGGTCGACGGACTCACGAGCCGCGACGCGCCGACGCCGGACTACGATGACAAAAAGCTGCGCCACGAGGCCGGCCTGCTCGACGGCGTCTCGCCGATCGGCACCGGCCCGATCCTCTCCCGCCTTTGGTCGCAGCCGGCGATCACGGTCACCGGGATCGATGCGCCGAGCGTCGACAACGCCTCGAACACCCTCTCGCCCAGCATCTCGGTGCGGATCAGCGTGCGCATCGCCCCCGGGCAGGAGGCGTCGGCCGCGTTCACCGCAATCGAGGCCCACCTGCTCGCCAAGGCGCCGTTCGGCGCCCACCTCGAGATCAGCGACGTCGACACTGGCAACCCGTTCCTCGTCGACACCAGCGGATGGGCCGTGGCCGAGGCCAAGCAGTCGATGGCGGATGCCTGGGGCACGTCCCCCGTCGAGACCGGGATCGGCGGCTCGATCCCCTTCATCTCCGAGCTCGTCGCCACCTTCCCTGACGCGCAGATCCTCGTCACCGGGGTCGAGGACCCCGACACGCGGGCGCACAGCCCCAACGAGTCGCTGCACCTCGGTGTCTTCCACCGGGCGATCCTGACCGAGGCGGTGCTGCTCGCGCGGCTGGATGACCGCCCGGCGGAATGACTGCGAAGCGTGGGGCGTTCGTTCCGACGCGACATCCGCTTGGCTTTGAATACTCGGGGCGGGAAGAAAACCGCGTCCTGCCGCGTTTAGACTGGCGACACGTTTTCTTCAGGCAAAGGAGTGGTCATGACTGACACGACACTGACCGGCACCACCTCCGCCCCCGCGCTGCCCGCGCACGGGGTTGGGCTCACCGACACGGCAGCCGCGAAGGTGCGCAGCCTGTACGAGCAGGAGGCGCGAGACGACTTGCGACTACGAGTCGCCGTGCAGCCCGGCGGCTGCTCCGGCCTGATCTACCAGCTCTACTTCGACGAGCGCCTGCTCGAGGGCGACGCCACCGTCGATTTCGACGGGGTCGAGGTCGTTGTGGACAAGATGAGCGTGCCGTACCTCGACGGGGCGAACATCGACTTCGAGGACACCATCCAGAAGCAGGGATTCACGATCGACAATCCGAACGCCGGCGGAAGCTGCGCCTGCGGGGATTCCTTCCACTAGGCACCGGCTACCGCCGTTCTTTCCGCGTGCGCGGAGCGGACACCCAGAAAGGGAACAGTCTCACGGCGGTTCCCTTTTTTTGTGTTTTTTTGGTGCCGAAACACAGGCGGGCCGGTCATCGGGGTACCCGCCGCGCAGTAGGCTGAAGGGGTCAAAGAGACTGGGTTTCCTCACAGTCAGTGTCATCCGAAAGGTTCCTGGTGCGATCTAACCGCCGTCTCCGATGGGCAACCATCCCGATCGCAGCGATGCTCGTTGTCGTTCTCGCCGGATGCACGCAAGTGCAACTGCGCGGCTTCCTCCCGGGCGAGCCCGGAATCACAAACCACACCGACCGGGTCACCGGCCTCTGGGTGACCTCGTGGATCGTGCTGCTCATTGTCGGCATCATCACGTGGGGCCTCATCATCTGGGCCGCGGTCGTGTACCGCCGCCGCAAGGGCCAGACCGGCCTGCCGGCGCAGCTGCGCTACAACATGCCGATCGAGATCTTCTACACGGTCGTCCCCCTCGTGCTCGTGCTCGGCTTCTTCGCCTTCACCGCCCGCGACCAAGCTGCCATCGAGGCGCCGACCGCGAATCCCGACGTCACTATCGAGGTCTACGGCAAGCGGTGGGCGTGGGACTTCAACTACCTCAACGAGGGCCCGGGCGGAAACGGCGTCTACTCGCCGGGAGTCCAGGCGACCGAGCTCGAGGGCCCGGCGACCGTCGACTACGACAAGCTCCCCGTGCTGTACCTGCCGGTGAACAAGACCGTGCAGATCGACATCCACTCGCGCGACGTCATCCACTCCTTCTTCGTAGTGGACTTCCTCTACAAGAAGGACATGGTTCCCGGCAAGACGAACCACATGTTCTTCACGCCGCTCAAGACCGGCACCTATCAGGGCAAGTGCGCCGAACTCTGCGGGGAATACCACTCGCTGATGCTCTTCCAGGTGAAGGTCGTCGAACAGCCGGAGTACGACGCCTACATCGCCAGCCTCGAAGCGCTGGGACAGACCGGAACGCTCGGTAGTGACTACAACGTGAACCAGAACCAGCCCGGTACCGGAGCCCCCGCTCCCGTCAACGAATAAGGGTCCGAACAGCATGAGCACAGCGACAGCAACTCCCGTCGGAAGCACCACGTACGGGCAGAACCCGCGCGGGTCGAGGGTTGGAACCAAGGGCAACATCTTCGTCAACTGGATCACGTCGACGGACCACAAGAAGATCGGGTACATGTACCTGATCACCTCGTTCCTGTATTTCTGTCTCGGTGGGGTGATGGCGCTGGTCATCCGTGCCCAGTTGTTCGCACCCGGCCTCGACATCGTGCAGACGAAGGAGCAGTACAACCAGCTCTTCACGATGCACGGCACGATCATGCTGCTGATGTTCGCGACGCCGCTGTTCGCCGGCTTCGCCAACGTACTGATGCCGCTCCAGATCGGCGCCCCCGACGTGGCGTTCCCGCGCCTGAACGCCTTCGCCTACTGGCTCTACAGCTTCGGCTCGCTCATCGCGGTCGCCGGGTTCCTCACCCCGCAGGGTGCGGCCTCCTTCGGCTGGTTCGCCTACACCCCGCTGTCGACGACAACGTTCTCGCCGGGGTTGGGTGGCAACCTGTGGGTGTTCGGCCTGGCCATGAGCGGGTTCGGCACCATTCTCGGAGCCGTCAACTTCATCACGACCATCATCACGATGCGTGCGCCCGGCATGACCATGTTCCGGATGCCGATCTTCACCTGGAACACCCTCGTGACCTCGATCCTCGTGATCATGGCATTCCCCGTGCTCGCGGCCGCCCTCTTCGCACTCGGTGCCGACCGGGTACTCGGGTCGCACCTGTTCAACCCGGAGGCCGGGGGAGCGATCCTCTGGCAGCACCTGTTCTGGTTCTTCGGGCACCCAGAGGTGTACATCATCGCGCTCCCGTTCTTCGGGATCGTCTCCGAGGTCTTCCCGGTGTTCAGCCGCAAGCCGATCTTCGGCTACAAGACCCTCGTCTACGCCACCATCTCCATCGCCGCCCTGTCGATCACGGTGTGGGCGCACCACATGTATGTGACCGGATCGGTGCTGCTGCCATTCTTTTCACTGATGACCATGCTGATCGCCGTACCCACCGGGGTGAAGATCTTCAACTGGATCGGCACCATGTGGCGCGGATCGGTTACCTTCGAAACGCCCATGATGTGGGCCATCGGGTTCCTCATCACCTTCACCTTCGGTGGACTCACCGGCGTGATCCTCGCGTCGCCGCCCCTCGACTTCCATGTCTCCGACACCTACTTCGTGGTCGCGCACTTCCACTACGTGGTCTTCGGCACCGTCGTCTTCGCCATGTTCAGCGGCTTCTACTTCTGGTGGCCCAAGTTCACTGGCCGGATGCTCAACGAGCGCCTGGGCAAGGTGCACTTCTGGCTGCTCTTCGTGGGCTTCCACACCACCTTCCTCATCCAGCACTGGTTGGGGGTGCTGGGCATGCCGCGTCGTTACGCCACCTACCAGCCCGAGGACGGGTTCGCGTGGATGAACGAACTGTCGACGATCGGCGCCATGCTGCTCGGTGTCTCGATGCTCCCGTTCCTCTACAACGTGTGGATCACCGCGCGCCGTGCTCCCAAGGTCACGGTGAACGACCCCTGGGGATACGGACGCTCGCTCGAGTGGGCCACCTCGTGCCCGCCGCCCCGCCACAACTTCACCTCCATTCCCCGCATCCGCTCGGAATCTCCCGCTTTCGACCTGGCGCACCCCGAGGCGGGGATCCCGATCGGAATCGGCCCGCTGAAGGATGCCCCGGACGCGCCGGTGTACGACATGTCCGACGAGAAAGTGAAATAACCCTGTGGTCGCCAACACCCGTCTGTTCTGGATTCTCGCCGTATTCTTTGGCATCATCGGCGTCGCGTACGTCATCTGGAACCTCGTGGACTACAACAACACGCTGGTCCAGTTCCGCCGTGCCTCCCCGATCGAATGGGTCGGCACCATGGCGATCTTCCTGTCGGGCATCCTCTCGGCGCTCATTGCGTTCTACCTGGGCCGCACCCACGCGGCCCAGGGCGGCGAGCTGCCCGAGGACCGTCTGAACGCGAACATCGATGATGGTGACGCCGAGCAGGGCTTCTTCAGCCCATGGAGCTGGTGGCCGATCATGCTGGCCGCCGGAGCGGGCCTGGTGTTCACCGGAATCGCAGTCGGCGTCTGGATTGTCTTCATCGGTGCTGCCGTCGCGGGCATCAGTCTCGTAGGGTGGATGTATGAGTACTATCGCGGGAATTTCGGTCGCTAAGCCCAGCAGAATCCGTGCGGCCACCCTCGGGGACGCCGACGCGATATTCGGGTTGCTCAGCCAGCTCGAGAAGGGCTTCGTTCCTGAGCGTGCCTCCTTCGACGCGGCCTATATCGACGCGGTACAGGATGCCGGGGACCACATTCTCCTGGTCGCGGCCGACGAGTCCGACCGGGTCATCGGCTACACGCTGACCACCCTCGCGCGACTGTTCCACACCAACGGCCTCTCTGCGCAACTCCAAGAGCTCGTGGTTGACGTGGGAAGCCGTGGGCGCCGCGTGGGCAGCCAGCTTGTCACCGCCGTGGAGCGGGAGTGCCTGGCCCGCGGAGCCCGTCAGCTGACCGTCACGAGCCGCCGGGGTGCCTCCTTCTACGAGGGTCACGACTACCGGTCCACCGCCGACTATCTGAAGAAGACACTCTAGCCAGACCGTTGGCGGGTGCTCAGGGACGACCGACCTCAAGCGCGAGATCCCCACCTACCGTGCGAGCCGTGATCGATTCGACTGGGTCGAGGAGCCGGCCCTCTGGTTTCTGATGGTCGATGGGTTCGATCCCGACACATCCGCTGCCTATGCTGACGCTCGGGGGCTGATCTACCCCGTAGCGTGCACGTCGACTCCGCGAGGATAGCGGTGGAACGCACCAGGGGAGTGACGGTCACCCGCGGCGCTCGTCTCGAGGAGGTCGAGCGAACCCGGGCGACCCGCGACATGCAGCGCCGGAGAGGCTGAGGACGATCCTCCGCCACCCCGTCACTCGCGCTGAATGACGAAGGTGCCCGCACAACGACGAACGGGCCGGCTCCAGGGAGACGGCCCGTTCGTGGTGTGGTGGTTAGTGCTGGGACTCGTGCTGG
>JACMNE010000029.1 GCA_014378715.1 Microbacteriaceae bacterium | reverse complement strand
TGGCGGGTGCACATCCCGCTCGTTGCCCCGGCACTGGCGCGCGCGGCGTTCCTCGCCTTCCTCGTCGGCTGGAGCGACTACATCGTCACGGTGATCATCGGCGGCGGATCGATCGTGAGCCTGCCGCTGATCATCGCCTCGGGCGCGGCGGGCATCGGCAACGACGCGACCGTTGCCGTGCTGTCGCTCGGCGCCATCGTCCCCCCGCTCGCCCTGCTGGTGCTCGCCGGTCTCGCCGGTCGCCGCCGCAAGCACAGCCGTCAGTCCACCCCACGCCACCGCACCCCACGCCACCCCACTCGCCGCCACGGAGCCCCGCAATGAGCGCCCACCTGCATCTGAACTGCGTCTCCAAGTCGTTCTCCACCGCGCACGCCCCGGCCCTCGACGATGTGACGCTCGAGGTGCCGGCCGGGTCGTGCACGGCGATCCTCGGCCCGAGCGGGTCGGGCAAGAGCACGATCCTGCGGGTGATGGCCGGACTCGACTTCGTCTCGGCCGGGCAGGTGCTCGTCGACGGCACGGACATCGCCGGTCTCGCACCGGAGCGGCGCGGGATGGGCATGGTCTTCCAGCGCCCGCTCCTCTTCCCGCACCTGAGTGTGCTCGACAACGTCGCCTTCGCCGATCGGGTGGGCGGAGCGAGCCGTACCCAGTCCCGCCGGAATGCCGCGGCCTACCTCGACATGGTGCAGCTCGGCGACTACGGTGGCCGCTCCGTGCAGGAGCTGTCCGGCGGGCAGGAGCAGCGGGTCGCGATCGCGAGGGCGCTCGCCGCCAAGCCCAGTGTGCTGCTGCTCGACGAGCCGTTCAGTGCGCTCGACCCAGCTCTGCGCGCCGACATGCACGAGCTGATCCGCGACATCCGCTCTGCACTGTCGCCGACGATCGTGCTGGTCACCCACGACCGCGACGAGGCCGCCGCCGTCGCCGACCGCATCGCCGTGCTCCACCTGGGCGAACTGCTGCAGCACGACACCGTCGACCGCGTCTACAACCGGCCGGCGTCGCTGCGGGTCGCCCGGCTGATGGGCGGTCTCAACGAGGTCCCCGGGCGGATAGCGGATGGCGCGCACCACTCGTCGATCGGACGTGTCGAGTTCGACGTGACATCCGCTTCTGCCGACGGCCGCTCCGACGCCGCAGCCACCCTCGTCGTGCGACAGGAGGCGGTGGGGGTGCGGCTGCTGGGCGGGGATCCGGGCATCGATGCCGACGAGTTCGCCGGCACGGTCACCGGGGTGCGCAATCTCGGGCCCCGGCGTATGCTCACGGTCACCTTCTCTGCCGGCGACGAGCCAGCCGTCGAACTGCGCGCGGAGCTGCCACCCGGCCAGGGGGTGGAGATCGGCTCCCGCGTGGCGGTGCGGCTGCCCCGTGCCGCCGTCTCGACGGTCACTATGGCCGGACACCGGGCATGATGGGCGCCCGCGTGATCCTCGACTGTGACACGAACAATGAGATCGACGACCAGCTCGCGATCGCCTACGCCCTGGGCTGCGCCGACCTCGATGTGCTCGGTGTGGTGTCGGTGCAGAACACGGTCGCCTCCGGTCCCGCATCGGTCGACCGCTACGTCGAGGAGGCCCGCCGCGTCGCCGACCTCTGCGGCCGCCCCGGGCTGCCCTGCCCCGCCGGGGCCCGCACTCCGATGGAGACCCCGACCTCCCCGGTGACCAGCGCCGGCCTCGACTTCATCGTGGAGCAGGCGCGCGTCGCCCCGCTCACCCTCCTGGCGACCGGACCGATCACGGATGTCGCGTCCCTGGTGCTCCTGCACCCTCACCTGCTCGATCGGGTGCACGTGGTCTGGGCCGGCGCGTTTCCCGACGAGGCGACCTGGATCCACCGGCGGCTCGGCGAGCTCAATGCCAGAGCGGATGTCGCGGCCTGGCGTGCCCTGTACTCGAGCGACATCCGGTTGACCCTCCTCCCCGGCTGGCCGAGAATCGCCGAGGTCGCGGTCGACTGGCGGGAGTACGCGCAGAGCCTCACCGGCCTCGGCGGAGACGCTGCCGGGTACCTCGCCGGGATCATCGAGGGCTGGTGCTCCGAGCGGGAGGCCAGGGATGCCGTCGGCGGCGGAACCGTGTCGCGCCGCAAGGTGCTCTGGGACGTCGTGAACGTCGCGCTCCTGCGGAATCCCGACTGGGTGCGGCTCGAGGAGCGCGACCTGCCCACCCTCGACGCCGCAGGGGCCCCCGACTACGGTCGGCCGTCGCGGCGTGCCGACGTGTGCGTGGGGGTCGACGCCGACGCGATCCTCGCCGACCTGTGGTCGGCGTTGGTAAGGCTGCCGTAGGTCGGTCGGTGGCGTGGGAGCGCCGACCGGGTGCCGTTCCTGGGCGTCGGGTCCGACTGCGCGCATGCTGTGGACACGCGCACCGGTGATCATCCCAGCGTGAGTGAACAGAGCTCGCTCGAATCGCGGGTAGCGCCGCGTGCGATCGGCGCCTGCGCGTCCAGCCGGATGCCGTCCCCGACTCAGTCCGGGCGCGATTTCGCGGTTCGCCCCCCGGTGGTTGCCTCGAACACTGCGGCGCCTCTTACCGCATCCGGCGGTCGGCACGCCGGGGGCCGCTGTCCGCGAGAGGCGCCGCAGCCGGAATCGCTGTGGCGACACGCCCGCCGTTGTCCGCAATCCCCGCCGTACCGGCACGCCGTTCCCGGCATTGACCACGCCCGAGCGCTGAACGGACGCCGGAGCGGATGAGACGGTGGCAGATCCCCCGCCGTTCCCGCACCCCGTTCCCGGCGTTCACCCCGCCGCAGCGCAAAAGGGGCGCCGCAGCGGTGGAGGCGTGGCAGAACCCCCGCCGCAGTGACGTTCGGAGAACAGGCGTCACCGTCGAGCGGTGCACGGGCTTCAGGTCGCGAGGCTATGCGTCATGGAACGGTCTGGAAGTGCTCGACGAGCGGAAACGGGTCATAGAAGTGGTGGAGAAGGGTGCGCCAATCTTGATACTGCGCAGACTGCCGGAAGCCGATGGTGTGGTCCTCGAGCCGGTCCCACTCGACGAGCAACAGGTAGGTGCTCTGAGACTCCATCGAACGCGACAACACCACGCTCCGACAGCCGGGCATTGACGAGATGAGTGTCCGCGCCCGGGAAAAGGCCGCCTCGAATTCGACCTCACGACCGGGGATGACGGGCAGGAGGGCATGTTCGGTGATCACCCGCCCAGTGTCCCACGCGAGGTCTTCCACCGACCGTCAGGTCGGCGGCACGCAGGAACTCGGTCACGTCGTCGAGATCCAGCTGAGCCGAGCGCGTCAGGTGGAGGATCGGTCACTGTCCGGGTGCGAGGTCGTACGTGACCCATTTCGTCGCTCGAGCGGTCGAATCGTAGAGACGACGGGCGAGCGTGTTGTCCTCAGCAGTGATCCACCGAACGACGGAGATGCCTTCCGCGACGGCCAACGATGACAGCTGGCGCAGCAGCGCCCGCCCGACACCGGTGCCGCGACTGGTCGGGGAGGTGTAGAGGTCGTCCAAGTAGAGCCCCACCGTTCCGGAGGTTGGTCGGGCGAATCGGCGGTAGTGCGCAAGCCCCACCAGGTGACCCGCGGAAACGGCAACGACGGAGTTGACCTCGTGGCTCTCGTCTGTGACCCAGGACCAGACACGGTCGACCACATCGTCATCGGGAGCGAGTTCGTAGAAGGCGCGGTAGCCGCGATACAGCTGGTTCCCACCTAATGCGACGCTCCCTTGCCGCAGTGCCGACGCAGATCAGGCGGCAGTCGCCGGGATCGCGGCGTCGATGAGAATGGCGGCAATGGCGGCGGCGGTGGCGAAGACGTGGGTGTCGAGAACCCGGCCGCGGGCCGAGGCGCCATCCAGCAGGAGAGCGAGTTGCTCGCCGAGTCGCTCGGGGTCGCCCGCACCGGCTTCGACGGCCGCCCCGATGAAGGGACACAGGGCCGAGTGGATCTCGAAGACGGCGAGGAGGCGCTCGCGGGGGACGAGGTCGGCGCGGTCGAAGACCTCGGGCAGGACATCCGGATCGAAGCGGCGGAGGTATTCGGCGATCAGCTCATCCTTCCCGGCGAAGTGCTGGTAGAGGGTGCGCTGGGAGACTCCGGCGACCTCGCAGAGCTGGTCGACACCGGTGCCGTTGATGCCCTGATCGGGGAACAGCTGCTGGGATCCGCTGACGCCTTATCCCCGCTGGTGAGCGCGGTGCACCCTCATCCGCTTCTCCGGTGTGGCGCACCAGCCGGCGCCGCGTGCTCCCGAGGCTGATAGCCGTAGCGCACCGCGAGCTCGCGGGGGTCGGCGCCGAAGCGGTAGGCAAGCCGCAGTCGCCACATCAGCACGATGGTTCGCCAGGCACCGCGCTGCTCCCAGCCGCGCGGCGACGGGAAGACGCACTCCCGGATACGTGCGGGGCGCCCGCTGCGGCGGAGGGCGCGGGAGAGGGCGATGTCCTCCATCAGGGCGATGTCGGGGAAACCGCCGACGCTGTCGAACAGGGTGCGGCGCACGAAGATGGCTTGGTCGCCGGTGGCGATACCGGTGAGGTGCGAGCGCCAGTTCATCGCGGCGGAGACCATCCTCAGTACCGGCCGCCGGCTGTCAATCCGCACGTCGAAACGGCCCCAGTGATAGGCGGGGCCACGGTGCCGCCCGTCGCGTGACCGCGGCGGGTCCGTGCCGAGCACCTCCTCGATGAGCTCGCCGGCCCGCGCGGGCAGGCGGGCGTCGGCGTGCAGGAACAGCAGGACCGCGCCGGTGGCGGCGGCGGCACCCGCGTTCATCTGGGAGGCCCGACCGCGGGGGGCGGTGATGACGATGTCGGCGAAGGCGCGCGCGATCGCCACGGTGGAGTCGGCGCTGCCCCCGTCGACGACGACCACCTGGGCGCCGGAGGCGCGCAGGTCGTGGAGCGCCTCGAGCCGGGCGGCGATGGTCGGGGCCTCGTCGAGCACCGGCATCACCACACTCAGTGCGGTGTCACGCTCCATCGAGTTCCCCCAGTCCCCGCAGGATCCCCGCGACGGTCGCGGCGTCGAGATAGTGGCCCACGCGCTCCCGCACGTGCACGGTGAGGGCGTCGGTGCTGTTCCCGGCCGACCAGTCCTCGCCGTCGGGGGACTCTGCACGCTCCCGGTCGGAGAGCACCGACCACTTGGCGCTCCAGGTCGCCGACCACAGCCACATCGCTCGGCGTAGCGGCAGGTGCCAATTGCTCGCCGGATCCGCACCGCCCGCCTGCCGGAACATCCGCTCCCATCCGGACTGGAATTCGCTCACCTCCTCCGGTCCGAGTGTGGTCGTGGCCCCCGGCTCCCAGGTCGTCGAGGTGTAAAGGGTGGCGTGCGCCAGGTCGAGGGCGGGGTAGCTGTAGCGGCACTTCTCCAGGTCGACGAGCACAGCCCGCCCATCGGGGCGGATGACGAAATTGCCCGGGTGGGCGTCGAACGCGATGAGGTGCCGCTCCGGGCGGTCGGGCGCGCTGACCAGCTCGGCGAGCCGAGCGAGCTCCCCCTCGATCAAGGCGCGGGCGGTCGGATCGATCCGCGCCTCGTCAAGATAGGCGGCCTGTGCGCGGATCTCGAGGTCGAGCGCGGCAAGCGGGTCCGCGTGGTCCCAGAGCGGGGCGCGGTCGGCGGGCAGGGGGAGGGCGTGGATGCGGGCGAGGGCCGTGGCGATCGCGGCGAGGTCGCGGGGCAGCTCCGCCGCGCGCCCCTCGATGTGCTCGACGAGCAGCGCACCTCGGGGGAGCCCCGGGCGCGGCGCCAGCACGGCGGTGAGGGCGGGGGTGTGCCCGCTCGCGGCGGCGCGGGTGAAGCACGCCTCCTGGTAGGCCAGGTTTGCCGAAGCGTCGAGCTGCAGCTGGCTCTGCTTCGGGATGCGGGCGAGCACCCCCGTGCCCTCGAGCGCGACGTGGTGGTGGGCGAGACCGGCGTCAGCCAGGGGCTGCAGCCGGGCGGTCGACCAGTGCGGCGCGACATCCGCTATCGCCTCCCGGAGGGTCCCCAGGAGGTCGTCGAGCAGGTCGACGCTAGGGGCGGGCGGGGGCGCCATCGGCACGACGCGTCGACCGCACCGGGGTCATCCCGCTGGGGCGGGAGACGATCTCGGTCGCGGAGTCGGCCGCGGTGCGCCCGATCAGCGGCAGGAGCTTGCGCAGTCCGATGTTCTCGATCGGGTCGAGCACGGAATGCTGGGTGCAGGCGGGCACGAGGCGTCCGTCCTCGGGGTGGCTCATCGCGTACATGCACGAGCCGAGACGCTCCTGGGTCTCCTTGATCTTCGGGTCGTCGCTGGCGATGCCCTTCTCCATCAGCTCCCAGGCGGGGACGACGTCGACGGCGTCCATGAAGTTGTGCACCACGAAGGTCTTGAAGCCGAGCTTGCCCCTGCGGGCGGCGCGGATCATGCGCCGCAGCCCGCCGGCGCGCGTGACCACGCGACTGGCCAGTCCCACGAGAGGGGCGAGGTCGCCGGGGTGACCGGCGATCGCGCGGATGATCTTGATCGTGAGGATGTGTTTCGGGATGTCGCCGAAGATCATTCCGCCGAAATGCTCGAGGAAGCGGTCGCGGGCGGCGATGTCTTTGGGGTTGTCGGCGTCGAGGAGCACTGCGAAGGTGCCATCGACGCGCATGCCCACGGTGGAGCGGTTGCAGCGCGGGTCGCCGAACTGGGTGGCCTTCCACGGGATCCGGTGGCCGGCGCCCTCCTCGATCTGCTCCCAGACGGAGTCGATCGTGACCTCCGTGAAATCCTCCTTCCAGCGGCGGTCGTCGCCGATGAAGGCGGCGGGCTGGAACGACATCATGTCGTAGGGCATGTCGAGAACGTCGCGGGTGACCGAGGCGACCTCGCCCACGTTCGACGGGGTCACCGTCATGTTGTGCGCAAGGTAGGACTTGACGCCGTGGTCCTTCTTCAGGTCGATGAACATCTTCGCGAATCTCTCGCGGAAGGGGTTCAGCTCGGCCTCGCTGTGCGGACGCACCGCCCCGCGTCGGCCGCGCATGAGCGAGTCGAAGTGCGCGGCGAATGACACCTTGTCGAAGCGCGGCTTGCCGTCGGCGTCGAGCACCACGTCGAGCAGGTACTCGTAGGAGAAGTCGCCGTGGGTCATCGACATCGGCTCACGGCCGTACTTGCGCATCGTCAGCAGCGCCTGCGCGTGGTCCTCGGCCGGCAGGAGGCTCACCTCGCCGCCGATCAGCTGCGCGTGGGCTCGTGGGCCGCGCATCTGGTTGAGGAACCGCATCTGCTCGTCGACCTCGCTCACGGTGTGCGCACCGTCGATGCGCACCTTGTTCGCGTCGGCAGAGTGGTAGCAGGGGGAGCAGGTGAGGTCGCACTTCGGGAACACCCCGTGGGTGCCCTCGCAGCCGACGGCGCAGCGTCCGATCAGCTGGTTGGCGGTCTTCGCCGACTCTGGGAGGTCTGCCCAGCGCTTGTCGAGGGCGATTCGTGTCGCTGGATGGATCGGGCGCGTGTCGAGCTCGAAACGTCGGATGGTGGTGAGGGCACTCATGGGATCTCTTCCGCTGGGCTGGCTGAACACACGCCTCGTCCATCATGCGCATTTCGGGCGCGGATGGATAGACCTGCGTCATGGAAGGTTCGGAGCAGTGGGGGACATCGGATGGGAATCCAGGTCAGGAGCGCTCCTCAGGGGCGCGGTGGCTTGCGTCCGCCGGCAACGGCGATGCAGATCGCGAGCACCACCAGGTCGAGGACAACGAAGCCCACGATGAGCCCGACCGCGACGCTCTGGGTCTGTCCGGCAGCGGATGTCGCGGCCCCGAGCACTTCGAACCCGTGCGCGATCATCGTGCTCCCGTGGCTAGGCATAGAGGTACGGTTCGGTCGGTTGATCGATCCCGGTGATGTCGTCGGGCAGCAGGGCGATGGCTTGGCTGCTGTCCCGGCTGCGGTTGGTGCCGAACTCGCCCGTGACGTCGATCCACTGGTCGGCTTCGAAGGTCGACCCCCAGTTCTCGAGGTAGATCGGCAGCCCGATGGCCTGGGCATCGATGGCGCAGTGGGTGATGACGAATCGGGAGACGTAGAACATGTTCTCCGGATCCTCGGGGTCGGCGGTGATGAAGCCGATGGTGGTCACATTCCGATCGCTGTAGAACGCGAGGTCGCTGGTCTGACGCAGGATCGACGCCCAGTCGTTGATCGAGAACGCATCGGTGCTCGAGGTGGCGGCGGAGGCGACATCCGCTGCTGACGCGCTGGACTGGCTGGTGCTGTTGATGGCGCGGAGGGTCGCGGTCGCCGAGGTCAGGGTCGCGGGCGGCAGGACCAGCATTGTGGTGGCGACGACCGCGGAGATGCCGGTCGCGGTGCCGGCCAACAGCCGGTTCCACCTGGGTGCGGCGGCGCTGTGGTCGTGCGCGGCCGGGGCGACCGCGCTGAGCAGCGAGGCGACCAGCCCGATCGCGGCCATGATGGTGACGAAGGCCTCGTGCCGGGGCGCGACGTAGAGCCCGAGCTGGCCCGACATCCACAGCCAGAGGGTCGAGGCAGAGACGGCGGCGATCAGAACAAGACCCTGCCAGCGGGTGGCGCTACCCGACATAGTTCATCACCAGCCCGATAGCGAGGCTCATCAGGGCGACGATCGTGGTCAGCTGGATGAGGGTGCGCGTCGTCAGGGTCGTGCGCATCATGGCGAGCATCTTGATGTCGATGATGGGGCCGAAGATGAGGAACGCGGCGATCGCCCCCGGCATGAAGATGCCGACGAACGGCAGGATGAAGAACGCGTCGATGTTGGAGCAGATCGAGATCACGAACGCGAGGGCCATCAGCGCGAGCACCGACCAGAGCGGATTGCTGCCCAGCGCCACTAGTGTCTCGCGGGGGATCACCACCTGCACGAGGCCGGCGATGGTCGCGCCGATGATCAACGCCGGCATCACGGCGGAGGCCTCGCGGGCGAACAGCTGGCGGCTCTGGGTCCAGCGGGAGGCTGAATGGTCATGGTCGCGTGCGGCGTCGGGGGCGGCGCACTGGGCGTAGAAGGTGTCGGTGAGAAGCCGGTCCGGTTCGGGGTGTCTGCTGAACAGCCAGCCGATGAGGTTCGCGATCGCGAATCCGCCCAGCAGCCTGGCGACGAGGATCCCGTCATCGAAGCCGAACACCTGGTGGGTGGTGATGATCGTGATGGGGTTGAGGATCGGGGCGGCGACAAGGAAGGTCATCGACTCCGGAACGCTGAAGCCCTTGACGATGAGGCCGCGGGCCAGGGGCACGTTGCCGCACTCGCAGACCGGGAGGAACACCCCGAGGAGCGAGAGGGCAGCGCGTCGCAGCACGACGTTGCGGGGAAGGACCCGCACGATCCAGCTGGCGGGGATCCAGATCTGCACCATCACGGAGAGCAGGATGCCGAGGACCACGAACCCGATCGATTCGATCAGCACGCTGTAACTCAGGGTGAGTAGGTCCTGGATCGCGTTGGGGAGGGTGAAGTCGGCCCCGGCTGTGAGCTGCCGGAGTCCGAACGCTGCCGCGGCGAGGACAACGCCGATCGCCAGTCCCGTCGCCGGCGAGATCCGCCACCGCGGATGCCGGTCGGGCCGGGGAGTGCGCGCCAGGAGGGTGTCGGACATCAGCACAACGGTATCCCGGATCGGCGTTGGTTGGCTGATGGGATAGTGAGGCGCTTTACTCCGGGTGCTACTCCGGGCGAAGCCGCAGGTTCTGCATGCCGCCGTCGACCGCCAGCGAGACGCCGGTCGTCGACCCGGACCGGGGACTCGCGAGATAGGACACCGCGTCGGCGACCTCGTCAGGCGAGACGAGCCGCCCGTGCGGCTGGCGGGCCTCGAGGGCCGCACGCTCCACGTCCGGGTCGGTGGCCGCGGCGAGCAGGCGCCCGATCCACGGGGTGTCCGCGGTGCCGGGGCTCACGCAGTTCACTCGGATCCCCTCGCGCAGGTGGTCGGCCGCCATGGCCCTGGTGAGGGCGAGCACGGCGCCCTTCGACGCGCTGTACAGGGCGCGAGAGGGCAGCCCGGCGGTGGCCGCGATCGACGAGGTGTTGACCACGGCAGCGGACGGCGACTGGCGCAGCCAGGGGAGCGCGGCGCGGGTGACCCTGGCGATGCCGGTGACGTTGATCGAGAAGACCCGTGCCCACTCGTCGTCACCGTTGTCGGCCACGGTGCCCTGGGCGCCGATGCCGGCATTGTTCACGACGATGTCGATGCGACCGAACTCCGCGGCGACGGCGGCGACCGCATCGCGCACGGACGCGTCGTCCGCGACATCCGCTCGGACGGCGAAGAAGGCGGGGTCGGCGGCGTCGGGCTGGAGGTCGAGCACCGCGACGGTCGCACCGAGCTCATGCAAGCGGGCGGCAGTCGAGGCCCCGATGCCGGAGGCGCCCCCCGTGACGATGGCGACGAGACCGGTGAACTCGCTCATGCGCTGGTCCTTTCGTAGGCGACGAACTCCTGGCGCTGACGGCCGAGTCCCTCGATCTCGACCTCGACGACGTCGCCCGCGGCGAGGTAGGGGAAGCGGCCGGAGAGCGCGACGCCCTCCGGGGTGCCGGTGAGCACGAGGTCGCCGGGCTCCAGGGTGAGGTACTGGCTGAGGTGCCAGACGATGAATGCCACGTCGAAGATCTGGTCGGCTGTGGTCGAATCCTGGCGGGCGTCGCCGTTGACCCAGCTCCTCAGGGCGAGATTCTGGTGGTCGACCTCGTCGGGGGTGACCAGGTACGGGCCGGTCGGGTTGAAGCCGGGGGCGCACTTGCCCTTCGACCACTGCCCGCCGGAGACCGTCATCTGGAAGTCGCGCTCCGAGAGGTCGTTGGCCGTGACGAAGCCCGCGATGTGGCCGAGGCTGTCGGCCGGCGAGTCGAGGTAGGCCGCCTGCTCGCCGATCACAATGCCGAGCTCCACCTCCCAGTCGGTGCGGGTGCTCGTCGGCGGGATGACGACGGTGTCGTTCGGGCCGACGACGGTGTTCGGCGTCTTGAGGAAGATGATCGGCACCGTCGGCGGCTCTGCGCCGGACTCGGCGGCGTGCGCCGCGTAGTTCATGCCGATGCAGACGACGGCACTCGGCCGCGTGATCGGGGCGCCGATGCGCAGGGTGTCGGCGTCGGCCAGCTCCGGCAGCGTGCCGGAGTCGATCGCCGCGCGCACCTCGGCCAGTCCCGGGCCGCAGAGGAAGCCTCCGTCGATGTCGGGGGTGATCGAGCGGATGTCGCGGTGGACACCCTCGACGAGCACGGTCGGGATCTCGTGGCCGATCGGGCCGAGGCGGGCGAATCTCACGTGAGCAACTCTCTTCTTCGGGTGTTGGGCGGGGCGCCGCCCTCAGGCTAGCCCCGCGATTGACATTCTATACATCGGATGTTTAGGCTCGGGGTGCCCGGCCGCGACGGTGCCCTTCTGAGGTCCTGCGCGCGAGCGCGGCCCCGAACGAGGAGCGCACCACGTGAGCCGCATCACCGCCATCCAGACGAGCGACATCCGCTTCCCCACGTCGCAGAGCCTCGACGGCTCCGACGCGATGAACGCCGATCCCGACTATTCGGCCGCCTACCTGCGCGTGATCACCGATGACGCCGACGGGCTCGAGGGTCACGGCTTCGTCTTCACGATCGGCCGCGGCAACGACGTGCAGGTCGCCGCGATCGAGGCGCTCTCCGGCCACGTCGTCGGCCGGGACCTCGACGAGGTGCTCGACGACATGGGGGCCACCTGGCGCGGCTTTGTCTGGGACTCGCAGCTGCGCTGGCTCGGGCCGGAGAAGGGGGTCATGCACATGGCGATCGGCGCGGTCGTCAACGCCCTCTGGGACCTCAAGGCCAAACGCGCTGGCCTGCCGCTCTGGCAGCTGCTCGGCCGGATGACCCCGGAGGAGATCGTCGACCTCGTCGACTTCCGCTACCTCACTGACGCGCTCACCCCCGAGGAGGCGCTGCAGATCCTGCGCGCCGCCGTTCCCGGCCGCGCCGACCGGGAGGCGACCCTGCTCGCGAGCGGCTACCCCGCCTACACGACGACCCCCGGCTGGCTCGGCTACAGCGACGAGAAGCTCGTGCGCCTCGCGAAGGAGGCCGTCGCCGACGGCTTCCGCATGATCAAGCTCAAGGTCGGCGCCGACGTCGACGACGACATCCGGCGCCTGCGCATCGCCCGCGAGGCCGTCGGCCCCGACATCCGCATCGGAACCGACGCCAACCAGCGCTGGGGAGTCGACGAGGCCATCGAGTGGGTGTCGCGACTGGCGGAGTTCGACATCGCCTGGATCGAGGAGCCCACCAGCCCCGACGACATCCTCGCGCACGCGGCGATCGCCCGCGGTGTCGCACCGATCCCGGTGGCCACGGGCGAGCACATGGCCAACCGCATCATGTTCAAGCAGTTTCTCCAAGCGGATGCTGTGCAGGTGCTTCAGATCGATGCGACCCGTGTCGGCGGGGTGAACGAGAACATCGCGATCCTGCTGCTCGCCGCCAAGTTCGGGGTCCCCGTCTGCCCCCACGCCGGGGGCGTCGGACTCTGCGAGGCCGTGCAGCACCTCTCGATGTTCGACTTCGTCGCCGTCACCGGAACCACCGATGGGCGGGTCATCGAGTTCGTCGACCATCTGCACGAGCACTTCGTCACCCCGGTCGACGTGCGCGGGGGCGCCTACCGGGCACCCGTGGCCCCGGGGGCCGGTGCCGAGATGCTCGCCGCGAGCCGCGCCGAGTACGCTTTCCCGAGGCCATGACGAAACTCTCCCTTCCCCGCCTCGGTTACGGCGCTGCCAATGTCGGCAACCTCTACCGGGCGCTGTCCGACGACGAGGCGGCTGAGGTGCTCGAGGTGGCGTGGGACTGCGGCATCCGCTACTTCGACACCGCACCGCACTACGGCCTCGGGCTCTCGGAGCGGCGCCTCGGGGCGTTCCTGGCGACCAAGCCGCGCGACGAGTTCGTGATCTCGACGAAGGTCGGACGACTGCTGCGGCCGAACCCGGTCGGGGTCGGAACAACAGACCTCGATAATGACTTCGTGGTACCCGGCGACACGCGCCGGGAATGGGACTTCTCGCGTGACGGCATCCGCCGTAGCCTCGACGAGTCGCTCGGGCGGCTCGGCCTCGACCGGGTCGACGTGCTCTTCCTGCACGACCCGGAGCGGCACGACCTGTGCGCCGGTCTCGACACCGCCATCCCGGCACTCGCCGGACTGCGGGACGAGGGCGCCGTCACGGCGGTGGGGGTCGGATCGATGTCCACCGACGCCCTGCTCGCCAGTGTCTCGACCGGAGCGCTCGACCTGCTGATGGTCGCCGGCCGCCTCACGCTCGCCGACCAGCCGGCGCTCGCCGAGGTTGTGCCGGAGTGCCGTCGGCTGGGGGTGGGCATCGTCAACGCGTCGGTCTTCAACTCCGGGCTGCTCGCGACGGACGACCCGGGCAGCACAGCCCGCTTCGACTACGGGGGCGTGTCGGCCGAGCTGCTGGAGCGGGTACGCGCCATCGCGGTGACCTGCCGCGAGTTCGGGGTCGACCTGCCGACGGCCGCGCTGCACTACGCCTCGCGCGACGGCTCCGTGGCGAGTGTGGTGGTGGCCAGCAGCCGGCCGGCTCAGGTGCGCGAGAACGCCGCCCGGGTGGCCGGGGCCGTGCCGGAGGGGCTCTGGCCCGAGCTCGTCGCGCGCGGACTCATCCCCGCATGACAGACACGGGGGGCCGCGGCCCGATCGATGCGCACCTGCACCTCTGGGATCTCGCCGTCTCGGACTACGCCTGGCTGGGCCCACAGCACGGCGACCTCTTCCGCAGCTGGACCGCGGGGGAGGCGGCCGTGGAGCTTGTGGGCGCCGGCGTCGCCGGCGCCGTGCTCGTGCAGGCCGAGGACTCCCGCGCCGACACCCGGCACCTTCTGCGAATCGCCGCAGAGCAGGAGTGGGTGCTCGGCGTCGTCGGTTGGTTGCAACTCGACAACATCGCGGCGACCGCCCACGACCTCGACGAGTGGGCGGCCCACCCGAAGTTCGTGGGGGTGCGGCACCTGCTGAACGACGACCCGCGGGCGGACTTCCTCGAGCTGCCGGCCGTGCGTGCCGGGCTCGCCGAGCTCGCGCGCCGCGGTCTGCCCTTCGACGTGCACGACGCCTGGCCGCGCCACCTCGACCGAGCCGCTGCACTGGCCGGCGACCTGCCGGAGCTCACCGTGGTGCTCGACCACCTCGGCAAGCCGCCGCCCCGGGTGGGCGGACCGGCAGGGGCAGCCGGGGCAGCGGAGTCCGCGGCGGAGTTCGATGACTGGCGGGCGGCGCTCACGCGGCTGGCGCGACATCCGCTCGCCGTCGCGAAGGTCTCGGGACTGCAGGGTCCCGCATTCTCCGTCGACACCGCGAGGCCCGCCTTCGACGCCGCGCTCGAGGCCTTCGGCGCCGACCGCCTGATGTGGGGCGGTGACTGGCCGCTCACCGTGCAGGCTGGCGGATACGGCCCGGCGTTCGCCGTCTACTCCGCGCTGGTCGCCGAGCTCAGCCCGACCGAGCGGCACAGCATCCTGCGCGGCACCGCCACCCGGGTCTACCGACTGTCCACTGATTAAGGAGAACACCATGCTCGAAGGAATCGACCCGCTGCTGAGTGGCGAGCTGCTCAGGCACCTCGACGAGATGGGGCACTCCGACGCCGTGATCATCGTCGATGCGCACTTCCCGGCCGCGCGCATCGCCAGGCGGATCGTGAGCCTGCCCGGTACCAGCGCGCCCGCGGTGCTCGCGGCGGTACGCAGTGTTCTGCCGCTCGACGATGCCCCGGCGATCGACCTGATGACCTCGGCGGACGGCACTGTGCTGCCGGTGCAGCGCGAACTTCTCGCCGCCGCCCGCGTCGACGAGGACGGGGCACAGTTCGTCGATCGCTTCGCGTTCTACGACCTCGCGGAGACGGCGTTCGTCATCATCCGGACCGGGGAGACGCGCACCTACGGCTGCGTGGTGCTGCGCAAGGGCCTCGTCGGGGTCGAGTGACTTCTCGCCCGGCCGGGGGACAATCCCGGCCGGGCGGTGCGGTACGAGCTCGCAGCAGCGCTCAGTGCAGGGCGATCGTCTCGACGGCACGCAGCTGGCCGCGGATGAACGCGTTCGCGTGCGCGGCGAGGTTGTCGGAGTCCTGCCAGAGGTTGCGCCAGATGCCGAGGGTGTTGCTCAGTTCTGCGCTGACGACGGCCGAGGAGAACGACTCGAACACGATCGGACCGTCGTAGCCGATACGGGACAGCCCGCGGAAGAAGGAGTCGAAGTCGACGGTGCCCGAGCCCAGATAGCCGCGATGGCTCTCACCGATGTGCACGTAGCCGAGGCGGTCGCCCACATCGAGCACGGGCGAGAACTGATCCGACTCCTCGATGTTCATGTGGTACGTGTCGAGGTGCACGGAGACGTTGGTGTGCCCGACCTCGTCGAGGAATTCGAGCGCCCCGCGCCCCGTGTTGATCACGTTGGTCTCGTACCGGTTGACGACCTCGAGGGAGAGGTGGATGCCGAGTCCCTCTGCCCGCGTGGCGAGGCGGTTGATCGCGGCGGCGCTCGAGGCCCGTCCAGCGGATGTCGCGGGCTGAAGGTATTTCTTCATGGCACTGTAGATCACGCCGCAGAGCCGGGTGCCGCCCATGGCGTGCACGATGTCGAGGCACTCCTCGAGCATCCGCTCGCCGGCCGCAACCACGGCCGGATCGGAGCTGGTGAGGTCGGTGGAGTCGTTCAGGCCGAGCGAGGCGGTCGCGGCGAGGTCGTGTTCCCTGAGCAGGCGTGCGGCCAGGTGACGGTCGAAGGTCCACGGGTCCATCAGGGGAATCTCGATCAGGTCGAACCCGGCGAGCTTGGTCTTCTCGATCGCGAGCGTGATGCCTGCCTCGTCGAACACTCCGGTGAATACGAGGGCATGTGCGCCAATCTGCACGGTGGACGCCTTTCTAGAGTTCGACAGTGAATTCGATATCGGGCCCCAGACTATTGCGTCACCCGGGTTTTTAGATACATTAGGGTACAACTTGGCAACGAATCAGCGATTGGTCCGATCTCTGCCGGGTTCTGTGTCAGGATCACATCCAAGGTTTTGTGAGATCCCCCTCCAATGAAGCAGGTGAGCGTGTGTCGGCCCAGTTACTAGCAGTCAGCGGTATCAGCAAGAGTTTCCCCGGCGTCCAGGCGCTGAAGGACGTGCAGTTCGAGCTGAACCGCGGCGAAGTGCTCGCCCTCGTTGGCGAGAACGGCGCAGGCAAGTCGAGCCTGATGAAGATCCTCTCGGGGATCTACACGAAGGACAGCGGCACGATCCTGCTCGAGGGCCAGGAGGTGCACATCGACAGCCCCAAGACCGCGCAGGCGCTGGGCATCAGCATCATCCACCAGGAGATGAATTTGATGCCGCACCTGTCGATCGCGCAGAACATCTTCATCGGGCGAGAGCCGCGCGGGGGCATCTTCCTGCGCGAGCGTGCCCTGAACCGCAAGGCCGGCGAGCTGTTGACGGGGCTCGGGATCAACCTCGACCCCCGCGAGCTCGTCGAGAACCTCACGGTCGCGAAGCAGCAGATGGTCGAGATCGCCAAGGCGCTGTCGTTCGACGCCAAGGTTCTGATCATGGATGAGCCGACATCCGCTCTCACCAACTCGGAGACCGAGACGCTGTTCACCCTCATCGAGGGACTGAAGGCCAGCGGCACCGGGGTCATCTACATCTCGCACCGGATGGACGAGCTGCGCCGCATCACCGACCGCGTCACCGTGCTCCGCGACGGCCAGTACATCGGCACCCTCGAGAAACACGAGTTCGACATCCCTACCGTCATCGAGATGATGGTTGGCCGCCACCTCGAGGAGGGCGCGAGGCCCGAGGCCCGCGAACACGCGCACGACGACGTCGTGCTCAAGGTGGAGGGGTTGAACACCCGCCACCTGCTCAAGGACGTCAACTTCGAGCTGCGCCGTGGGGAGATCCTCGGCTTCGCCGGACTGATGGGCGCCGGCCGAACCGAGGTCGCCCGCGCGATCATCGGGGCCGACCCCTCGGAGAGCGGCACGATCACGATCGGCGGCGAGGTCGTCACGATCAAGCAGCCATCAGATGCGGTGCGCCACGGCGTCGGATACCTGTCGGAGGACCGGAAGGCGCTCGGACTGCTGCTCGAGCAGGACGTCAACACCAACGTGTTGCTTGCCTCGCTGCGGGACTACACCGACCGGCTCGGTTTCGTGCACACGGCCAAGGGCAAGCAGAAGTCCCGCGACTACGTGAGCGCCCTGCGGATCAAGACCCCGTCGATCTCCTCGACGACCAAGAATCTCTCCGGCGGCAACCAGCAGAAGGTGGTCATCGCCAAGTGGCTCGCACGCGACTGCGACATCCTCATCTTCGATGAACCCACGAGGGGCATCGACGTCGGGGCGAAGGAGGAGATCTACCGGTTGCTCAACGACCTCGTGGCGGAGGGGAAATCGATCATCATGATCTCCTCCGAGCTGCCCGAGGTCCTTCGGCTCTCGCACCGCATCGTCGTGATGGCGAGCGGCCGGATCACCGGCGTCCTCGACAACGAGAACGCGAGCCAGGCCAAAATCATGGACTACGCCACCCGCATGGGCGACGAGAAAGAGTAATGACGAACATGAACGCAACACCGGTTACGGACAAGCCGAAGGTCACCGAGGGCGCGCCCTCGCGCGCGGCCACCACACGCAGCTTCCTGCGGGCACAGCTGCAGCAGTCGCTCGCATTCGCGACCCTCGTCGCGCTGCTGCTCTTCTTCTCGATCGCGAGCGCGAATTTCTTCACCTGGAGCAACATCTCCGGCATCCTGCTCTCGACGGCGGTCATCGGCATCCTCGCCCTGGGCACGACCTTCGTGATCATCACGGGCGGCATCGACCTGTCGATCGGTACCGGCATGACGCTCTCGGCCGTCATGACGGGAATCTTCCTCGTCAATCTCGAGCTGCCACTCATCGTCGGGGTCATCGGCGGCATCGCGACCGGTGCCCTGATCGGCTTCATCAATGGGTTCAACATCGCGATCCTCAAGCTGCCCCCGTTCATCGCGACCCTGGCGATGATGCTCATTGCGCAGGGCCTCGCGCTCGTGATCTCCGGGGTGCGCCCGATCTACTTCAGCTCGGTTCCCGGGTTCAAGGACATCGCGCTCGGCACCCTGATCCCTGGCCTCCCGAACGCGGTGCTGATCCTGTTCGTGCTGGCGATCTTCGCCTACATTGTGCTGGGCAAGACCATCGTCGGCCGCTACACCTTCGCGATCGGCAGCAACGAGGAGGCCACCCGCCTCTCCGGGGTCAACACCCGCAAGTGGAAGATCATCATCTACACGGTCGCCGGCCTCTTCACCGGCATCGCCGGTGTGGTCATCGCCGCCCGACTCGACTCGGCCCAGCCGCAGCTCGGGGTCGGTTACGAGCTCCAGGCGATCGCTGCCGTCATCATCGGCGGCACCTCGCTCCTCGGTGGACGCGGCTCAATCATGGGCACCCTGATCGGTGCGCTCATCATGAGCGTGCTCATCAACGGACTGCGGATCATGTCGATCCAGACCGAATGGCAGAACGTCGTCGTCGGTCTCGTGATCCTCGTCGCCGTCTTCACCGACTCGCTCCGCTCCCAGCGCAGCGCCACCTAGGCGCCCCGACGCACCACCAACACCACCACCACAGCCGTGGACGGCGGCCTCTCCGAGGGGTCTGGCCGCCGTCTTCCCGCCGATTCTGAAATCGGTTTTATGCGTGCGATACCGAGTAGATAACGATCTTGTATCTGCCTGTATTCAATGCCCAACCAGACCCCTCAATTTCGCTAATATCGCGGAGACAGCCATTCGGTTGGCCCCGAACAGACAATGGAGTTATTCGATGAAAACAGGTAAAAAGGCCGCGTTCTTCGCGGCGACGGCCATCCTGGCTGTCTCTCTCGCCGGCTGTGCCACCTCGGGTGGATCGACCGGAGGCGACGCGGCCAGCAGCGACCAGCCGTACATCGCCCTCGTGTCCAAGGGCTTCCAGCACCAGTTCTGGCAGGCAGTCAAGGCCGGTGCCGAGTCGAAGGCCAAGGAGCTCGGCGTCACCGTCACGTTCGACGGCCCCGCGTCGGAGACCGAGATCGACAGCCAGCTGCAGATGCTGCAGGCTGCGATCGACAAGAAGCCCGACGCCATCGGCTACGCGGCTCTCGACCCCCAGGCCTGCATCCCGCTGATGGACGCGGCGAAGGAAGCAAAGATCCCCGTCGTCGAGTTCGACGCGGGCTGCGACAGCGATTACCCGCTCAGCATCGCCAAGACCGACAGCCTGGGCGCAGGCGCCCTCGCCGCCGACCACATGGCCGAGCTCATCGGCAACAAGGGTGAGGTCGGCATCGTCGGCCACAGCCAGATCAATTCGACCGGTGTCGAGCGTCGCGACGGCTTCGTCGACCAGATCGCCGCCAAGTACCCCGACATCAAGATCGTCGACATCCAGTACGGCGACGGCGACCACCTCAAGTCGGCCGACATCGCGAAGGCCATGATCGCCGCCCACCCGAACCTCAAGGGCCTCTACGGCACCAACGAGGGCTCGGCCATCGGCATCGTGAACGCCGTCGGCGAGCTCGGGCTCGAGAAGGGCAAGATCACCGTCATCGGCTTCGACTCCGGCCAGGCGCAGATCGACGCGATCACCGACGGCACCATGGCCGGCGCGATCACGCAGAACCCGATCGGCATCGGCGAGGCGACCGTGCAGGCCGCATTCGACGCGATCAACGGCAAGACCCCCGAGAAGGTCATCGACACCGGCTACTTCTGGTACGACTCGACCAACATGGAAGACGCCGACATCGCGGCCGTGCTCTACAAGTAACACCCGCACCCGAACGACAACGAAGGCCCCCGCCGCAAGGAGGGGGCTTTCCGCGTTGCCGGGCCACCGTCGCCGTTGCCGGTGCGGTGCGTAGCCGGGCAGGCCATCATCAGGAGAAGCGGATGGTGCGGCGCGGCGTCAGGAGAGAAACGCGCACTCCTGAATGATGACCCGAACCGGAGGGTGCGCGCCGGGCTAGCGGGAGAGGAAGCGGCGCGGGGTCACCGTGAGCATCGCGTCGACCGCCGCCTCACCGACCCGGTCGCGCAGCCGCGGCACGAAGCGGTCGCCCAGGTAGCCGAGCCCCGGCATGCCCCCATAGGAGAGGTAGCGGGTGCGGCGCGCGACATCGCCGCCGAGCACGATCTGCGCACCGCCACCGTTCGTCACCATCTGCTCGACGAGGTCGACGAGCTCCGCGTCGCTGCGGGTGCGGGGGCGCGCCATGCCGTCGTAGCCGAGCACCGCGCCGCGCAGCGCGAGCTCGAGGTGCAGCAACGGGTCGGGATCGCGGTCGGCATGCGCGAGCATCACCCGACGGCTCGGGACGCCGACATCGGCCAGGAGATCGAGCACCTCGTGGGCCGCCGTGCAGAACTCGAGGTGCACCATAACGGGAGCCCCGGTGGCCGCGTGCGCGATGCCGATGGCCTCGAGGGTCGTGCGCTCGAAGGGGGAGATCGACCAGTATCCGATGCCGGCCTTGATCAGGCCGGCGCAGATCGGCTGCCCGTCGGGAGCAGATGACCGGGGGGCGCCCTCAGGGCGGTCGCTCACCGGCATGCCCAGCTCGAGGTCGTCGATGAACAGGCGGGAACGGGCGGGAGCGTCGAGCCCGCGCAGCCAGTGGTCGGGGGAGTAGTGCGCGTCGCGGTGGATGCCGGTGGTGGCGATCACGGTGAGTCCGGTCGCGGTGCTGACCCTGGCGACCGCCTCCGGATCGCGGCCGAGGCCGATCGGCGTCGCGTCGATCATCGCGTCGAAGCCGCTCGCCAGGAGGATCGCCGCCTCGCCGCCCGACGCGGCCTCGTCGTCGAGCTCGTCGCCCGGCAGCAGCGGACTCACCTGGAAGAGGTGCTCGTGGCAGTCGACGCGCCCGAGGGAGTCGGCGGGCAGGTCGCCGAGCACCGTCCGCACCTGCCTCACCGGTACTCCCGGGCCGCCTCGGAGAGCCGGCCGACGAGCTCGTCGGTGAGGGTCAGCCCGAACACCTCGGCGATCACACTCGACCAGCCGTGGATGAAGTAGCGCCAGCCGTCGACGACCTGCAGACCGGACGTCGCCTCCTGGTCCCTCGCCTGGGCGAGGAACTCGAGCGTGCCGCGGTAGTTGAACTCCCAGACGATCGCGCGCTCGGGGAACAGCGCGCCGTCGGAGACCGGGGATCCGGGGCGATCCTTGCCGAGCCCGCTCGCGTTGACAACAAAGCTGCCGGCAGGGGCCGCCGCGAGCACGTCGGTCGTGGCCTGCGGGGAGGAGGCGAGCACGTAGTCGATCAGCGCGTCGGGGGTGCCGCGGCGGCGGTGCACGTCGCGCAGGTGGTCGAGGCGTTCCCGGCTGGTGTCCGTGACGGTGATGCGCTCCGGGGCGTCGTCCCGCTCGGCGAGGTACCAGGTGAGCGCCGTGCCGGCCCCGCCGGCGCCGAGGCACACGGCGTGGGCGCCGGTGGCGGCGAAGTGCCCGGCAGGAAGGAACTCGGCGGCGGCGAGGCCCACGGTGATCGGGTCCTTCGCGTGGCCGATGAGGGCGCCGCCGCGCTTGGAGATGCTCGAGATCTCGCCGCAGAGGGTGCTGAACTCGTCGAGCTCGTCGAAGAGGGAGTGCGTGGCGGCGTAGAGGCCCATCTTGTGGGTGGTCACCAGGGCGCCGAGGTGGCGGGGGTCGTCGCGAATCCGCGCCACGAGCGCCAGGTACTGCTCGGGAGTCGCGTCGACACCGAGGTCGTGGCCCACGAGCGTGCGGGTGGGGAGTCCGAGGATCTCGGCCCAGACGGGGAAGATCGACATGATCGACGACGCCCCGGTACTCACCCCGACGAACCCCATGTACCCGCCGGTCATGCCGCGCTCCCGGCGGCGGCGAGGTCGGCCTCGACGAAGGCGCGGGCGGTGTGCTCGATGGCGCCCCAACGTCCGGCCGCGAGGTCGGCGGCCGGCAGCAGGTCGCCGCCCGCCCCGACGGCGACGGCTCCGGCGGCAAACCAATCGCCGATGTTGGCCGGCGTGACCCCGCCGGTCGGCATCAGGGGCAGGTCGGGGAAGGGGCCGCGCAGCGCGCGAAGAAACGCGGGCCCGCCGAGCGAAGCGGGAAAGATCTTGACCACGTCGGCCCCGTACTCGACGGCGGCCATCACCTCGCTCGGGGTGAGAGCGCCGGTCATCACGGTCAGTCCCGTCGCGGTCATCGCGGCGGAGAGGTGGCGGCGGGTGCCCGGGCTGACCAGGAACCGGGCGCCGGCCTCCGCGGCTATCGTGGCGTGCGCCTCGGTCGTGATGGTGCCCGCGCCGAGGAAGACGCGCTCGCCGAACTCGGCGTCGAGCTCGCGGATCACGGCGGGGGCATCGGGAGTCGAATAGGTGATCTCGAGCCCGGTGACCCCGCCGGCCACGAGCGCCCGGCAGGCCTCGATCGCGCTCGCCGGCGACGGCGCGCGCACCACGGCGATGATCCGAGGGATGGCAGGCAGTGGACGGGAGCGGATGTCGGTCATGATGCGGTGCTTTCGGTCGGGGCGGTCGGGATGGGTCGGGCGGGTTGGCCAGGCTGCGCGGGCACCCGCACCGGATGCGGCGGCGCCTCGCCACCGAGCACGGCGAGCACGTTGTCGACGGCCATCGAGCCCATATTGTCCACGGCCTCGACCGTCTGTGCCCCGAAGTGCGGGGTGACGACGACCCGGTCGGCCAGGTCCGCTGCGAACAGCGGGGAGTCGCCGCCGCGGGTGTCGCCCTCGAGGGTGTCGGCGGCGAATCCGCCGAGAACGCCCGAGCGGAGTGCGGAAGCGACCGCCGCCTCGTCGACGAGGTCGGGGCGGGCGGTGTTGACGACCACGAGTCCGCGCCGGGCGCCGGTGAGCCAGGCGTCGTCGACGATCCTGGTGCCGCCCGGGGAATGCAGCGACACGAGGTCGCACCCGGCGAGTTCCTCGAGGCCAGCAGGGGTCGCGCCGGCCGTCACGATCTGGTCATCGGTCATCCACGGGTCGTGGGCGAGCACCTGGGTGCCGAATCCGCCGAGCCTGCGGGCGACCCCCTGCCCGATCCGGCCGAAGCCGACGATGCCCACGGTGAGCTGGCCGAGCTCGCGGCCGCGCAGCACGGTCCAGTCGCCGGAGCGCACCCGTCGGTCGCCCTCGGCGGTGCCGCGCAGAACCGCGAGCATCAGCCCCACGGTGTGGTCGGCGACGGCGTCGCTGTTGGCCCCGGGGGTGTTGGTGACGACGATGCCCCGAGCGGATGCCGCAGCCAGATCAACTGCCTCGAAACCGACGCCGTAGCGGGCGAGCACCCGTAGCTGCGGTGCCGCATCGAGATGGGCGGTGGTGACCTCACCGGTGCCGGCGATCCAGGCGACGGCGTCCACCAGGAGGGGGCGGAGCGAGACGAGGTCGTGGTCGGCCGGTCCCGTGACAAGGGTGTGGCCGGCCTCGGCGAGGCGGGCGACGAGGTCGAGCGACCCGCCCGAGAAGGAGCGGCTGGTCGTCAGCACGACGCCCATCAGGACGGCGCCCGGTCGCGGAACCAAGGCGCGAGGGCCGTATACCCGTCGAGGAATATCCTGTGGCGCACGGCGTAGTCGCGGTGCCGCGAGCCGTCGGGGACGAACTCCGCGGTGACCTCGGAGAGCTCGCGCGCCGCGCCGAAGCCGTCGACGAGGCCGAGGCCGACCGCGGCGGTGACGGCGGCGCCGAGGCTGTTGGCCTCCTCGACGATGCTGCGGCGTCGTACCGGCACCCCCCAGACATCCGCCATGATCTGCAGCCAGACGTCACTGGCCGCCCCGCCGCCGATCGCGTCGATGCGCTCGATCGCCGAGCCCGCCTCGCGGAACGCCTGGATGCAGGTGAGCAGGTTGAAGGCGACACCCTCGAGCACGGCGCGGGTGAGGTGGGCGCGATCGTGATGCCGGCCGATGCCGATGAAGGCGCCGGCGGCGTCCGGGTCCCAGTGGGGGGAGCGCTCGCCGAGAAGATACGGCAGGAAGTACAGGCCGGTCTCGGCTCCCCGCGCGGTCTCGGCCTCGGCGACGAGGGAAGAGAGGGTGCCGTCGGCCGGGGTGAGCAGCTCGGAGACCCACTGCAGCGCCCCGCCGCCCGACTGCATCGTTGCGGTCGGCACGTAGCTGCCGGGCACCACGTTGTCGAAGGTCATGGTGCGGCGCCGCGGGTCAGAGACGGGGGTGTCGCTCGCGAAGGAGATCCACGACGAGGTGCCGAGGCACACGTAGGCGCCGTCCTCCGGGGTCACGATACCGGCGCCGACCGCGGCGATGGGTCCGTCGCCGCCACCCATCACCACGCGGGTCTGCCGGTCGAGACCGGTCAGCCGCGCGGCATCCGCTGTCAGGGTGCCGAGGACGGCGGTCGAGTCGAGCACCTCGGGGAAGATGCGCGGGTCGAGGCCCGCGAAGCCGATGATCTCGGTGGACCAGCGGCTGGCGCCCTGGTCCCACGCGTTGGTCGCCGAGGCGTCGGAGCGGTCGGTCGCGAGGCGGCCGGTGAGTCGGTGGGCGACGAAATCCTTGGCGACGCAGAAGTGGCGCACCCGGGAGAAGATGTCCGGCTCGTTGTCGCGCACCCACATGATCTTCTCGATCGAGTAGGTGGGGTTGAGGCGGTGGCCGAGCAGGGCGTAGGCGCGGTCGTCGTCGATGAGCGACTCGAGCCGGGCGGTCTGCGCGGTGCTGCGGGTGTCGGCCCAGATGATGGCGGGGCGCACGGGCTCGTAGGAGGCGTCGAGCAGCACGGCGCCCATCATCTGGCCGCTGACGCTCAGCCCGGTGACCGTGTGCGGGTCGACACCGGAGTCGTGGACGAGCGACCTGGTCGCCGAGACGACGGCGTTCCACCAGTCGGCGGGGTCCTGCTCCGCGACGCCCCCATCGGCGAACCGGGCGGGGTAGCAGACGGTGACCGCGGTCACGAGGCGCCCGTCGTCGTGGTGCAGCGACGCCTTATTCCCGGTGGTGCCGAGGTCGTGGGCGATGATCATGTCAGCGCTCGGAGTAGCCGACGAAGCGCACACCCGACTCGCCCGCCAGGATCCGGCGGCCGAGCCCGTGCTCGAGCACCCAGCCGTAGTCGTGGCCGGCGCCGCCCGGGTAGACGGCGAGGAAGGAGTAGGGCTCGTCGCCGATGTTGACGCTGCGGTGCGCCCAGCCCGGCGGGATGTAGCCGATGGTGCCGGGGATCATGTCGACCCATTGAGACTCGGTGCCGTCGAACATGAGCAGGCCGCCGGTTCCGGCGAGTCCCAGGTAGATCTCGCCCTGGTGGTTGGGGTGCTGGTGGCCCTTCGTCATCCAGAACTCCTCGGCCGTGGTGCCCGGCTGGATCGTGGTGATCGACTGCGGCAGCTCGCGGTCGACCTCCGGCACCAGTGAGGAGACCACCGAGTAGACAATGGGGTCGCCGTCGGCCACGGCAGCGGCCCACGCGTCCGCGTCGCGGAAGAGGCCCTCGAGATCCGACATCCGCCTGGTCAGGGTCGGTCCCTCCGGGGACAGGGTGGCGGCCGCCTGGTCGAAGTGGATGCTCATGGGCGGCACGGGAACGGTCGAGTACTGGGTCATCGGATTCTCCTCGGTCAGGCGCCGTTGCGGGCGGGGAGTGCGGGTGGTGCTTGGATCCTACCTGTTATTACAGGCCACGTGTAACTACAGGTTGTCCATCTGCTCAGCGGATGTTGCGGGGCCGGCGGTATGGCGCAGGGCCGCGACGCTCTGCCCGGGCACGGCGTCGCGCAGCTGGAACTCGAAGCGGCTGCGATCACCGCGGTGGTACGCGACGAAGTACTCCATTGGGGCGTCGTGCTCGTCGTAGCCGACACTCTTGAGCACCAACAGCGCCTGGCCGGCGCCGACGCCGAGGAGGGCGCCCTGCTCGGCATTCGAGAGGGCCGCCTCGGCCGAGCGCACCCCGCGCACCGCGCGCACGCCGTGGCTGGCGAGCAGTCCGTAAAGCGACTGGTCCGAGAGGTCGTCGTGCAGCACGAGGTTGCCCACCGCCATGGGCAGGTAGGTGGTCGTCCAGGACCACGGCTCGACGTCGATGAACCGCAACCTCTCGATCGCCACCACGCTGTCGCCGGGGGCGATGCCGAGCGCGTCGGCGACCTCGTCGTCGGCCGGCACGACCTCCTGCCTGCGCACGTCGCTGTGCACGTGACCGCCGCGCGCGGAGACCTCCTGGAAGAGCCCGGACAGGGTGTGCACGAGCGATTCCGGCGTCTTCTGGTGGGCGACGAACGTGCCCTTGCCCTTGACCCGGTCGATCACCCCCTGGTACTCGAGCTGGGCGAGGGCCTGCCGCACGACCGTGCGGGACACCCCGAACTGCTCGCACAGGCGGTGCTCACCCGGTAGCACGTCGCCGGGCTTGAGGCCGAGGCGGGCGATGTCGTCGAGGATGCGGTGCTTGAGCTGGTGGTACATCGGCACCGGCGCCTGCCGGTCGATGTCGGGCAGGGTGCTCTCAGTGCTCGGGCGCTCGGTTGTGGTCAATACGCCACCCCGGCCTGCAGGATGATGTTGGCGTACGGGGTGAACTCGCCGGAGCGCACGAACGCGCGTGCCGTGTGGGTCAGCTTCTTGAACTCGACATGCGGCACGAGGGTGATCTCGACTCCCAGCGGGTCGAGGCGCTCGCGCAGCGCCAGGAGCACGTGGGGGCTGTGCTCCTCGACCTCGGCGGCGACGATCGCGCCCCCCACCACGAGCTCGGCGAGCACGGTGTCGAGCACGTCGAAGAACGCGGGCGCCCCCGGCCGGTAGGCGAGGTCGACGCGCTCCGCACCGGTCGGGATCGGCAGCCCGGCGTCCGTCACCACGATGAGGTCGGTGTGGCCGGTCTCGGAGATGACGCGCGAGAGCTGCGGGTTGATGGTGGTGTTGGTGCTTCTCACTGCACGGTCTCCTTCTGGGGCTGGGCGGCCAGCAGCGCGTCGACCTCGGCGCGATGCGGCAGGCTGGGGGAGGCGCCACGCTTCGTCACGGCGAGGGCACCGGCGGCGATCGCGATGCCGATCGCGTCGGGCAGCGACTCTCCCCGGGCGATGGCGGCGCCGAGGTAGCCGGCGAAGGCGTCGCCGGCCGCCGTGGTGTCGACGGGCGTCACGCGGATCGCCTCGAAGTGCGTCACCGAATCCGGTTCGACGAGCACGGCACCTGCCGCGGCCATGGTGATCAGGGCGGACTTCGCGCCGCGCTCCAGGAACCACCTCCCGGCTTCGATCGCGGATGTCGCGTCCGAGACCGTGATCCCGGTGAGGATGCGCGCCTCGGTCTCGTTGGGGGTGACGATGTCGACGAGCGGCCAGATCGCGTCGTCGAGCACGGCGGCCGGGGCCGGGTCGAGTACCACGGTGAGCCCGGCGGCGTTGGCCTTGCGGATCGAGTACTGCGTGAGGGGCCAGGGGATCTCGAGCTGGGTCAGCAGCACCCGGGAGCTCGGGGCGAGTTCGGCGAAGGCGGCGTCGATCTGCTCCTCGCTGAGGGCGTTGTTGGCGAGCGGCACCATGACAATGTCGTTCTCGCCGGAGTCGTCCACGCGGATGTGCGCGATCCCGGTCGGCCCGTCGACCGTGCGCACGTGCGCGATGTCGACGCCGGCCCGCCGAAGCCCGTCGGTGACGAGGGTGGAGAAGAGGTCGTTGCCGACACAGCCGACCATGCGGGTGACCCCGCCCGCGAGCGCGGCCGCGACCGCCTGGTTCGCGCCCTTGCCGCCGAGCACGAGGGTGAAATCGTCGCCGAGGATCGTCTCCCCCCTGGCAGGCAGCCGGTGGGAGAATGTGGTGAGATCAGCCGTGATGCTGCCCACAATGAGCACACCCTGGGACTCCGACGACGTTGTCTTGACCATTCGTACCTTTCGCAGCACCGAACCACCCTGTTCGGCGGGGAGAACGGTTTCGCGTTGGCCCCCGCCTGTAGATACATTAGCGGACAGGTGCCGCAGAACCGTGGCCGTGACGGGAGCAGAGACGATGGGGCGAGACATCCGCTTTTATGTGGACAGTGCCGACGTCGGCGCGGTCAGTGATCTTGTCGTCGACAATCTTGTGCACGGGGTGACCACGAATCCGACGATCCTGGAGCGGGCGGGGCGCTCGGTCGGCGACATCCCGGCGCTCTACGAGCGGTGGGAGGCCGAGGGGGCCCGCGAGATCTTCTTCCAGACCTGGGGCGATTCGACGGACGCGATGCTGCGCAACGCCAACGGCATCCTGTCCCTCGGCGACCTCGCGGTCGTGAAGGTGCCGGCGACGCGGTCGGGGTTCGCCGCGGCATCCGCTCTGGTGTCGGAGGGGGCGAGCGTGCTCATCACGGCCGTCTACTCGCAGGCGCAGGCGCTGACGGCGGCGACGATCGGGGTGCGGTACATCGCGCCGTACCTCGGACGCCTCAGGGACGCCGGACGCGACGGGGTCGCCGAGATCGCCGCGATGCAGGCGCTCATCGAGGGGACGGGGACCGACGTGCTCGCTGCGAGCCTGCGGTCGCCCAGCGATGTCGTGGCGCTCGCCGAGGTCGGGGTGCCGTTCTTCACGGCGGCGCCGTCGGTGCTCGCGGCCTGCTTCGTCAGCGACGCGAGCGAGAACGCGGCTGCGGAGTTCGAGGCAGCGGTCGAGCGCGGGGTGTAGCGTCAGCCGATCGCCAGCCAGATCAGGGTCGCGAGTCCCGCCACGGCGGTGAGGGCGGGACCGACGGTCGTGACCCGGTCACGGGTGATCCCGCCGATGACCGCGTCCGCGGCTTGGACGATGACCATCGCGCCGGCGATCGCGACGAGGAACGGCACCGATCCGACGACGAGGGCGGCGACGGCGACCGCCAGCAGGGCGATGCTCCGCGCGAACGCGTACATCGAGGGCGTGCGCGCCGTCGTGTCGGCGGCGGCGAGCCCGGAGGACGCGTATCCGAAGCTGACGGCGGCACTCACGACGGTGATGGCGGCGCAGATCCAGAAGGCAAGTGACATGGTGTCATCGTAGGTGGCTGTGGCCGCGCTACGACCCGTCGACCGCGTCCCGCAGCCACTGCTCGACGCCCGAGATGTGCACGAGGGTGAGCGCCTGGGCGAGCTCGGCGTCGCCGCGCTCGAGGGCATCGAGTATCGCCGCGTGCTCGGCGAGGGTGCGGGTCACCGAGTTCTCCTGGGTGAGGCCGCGCCAGATGCGGGCGCGCACCGTGTGGCTCGAGAGGGACTCGATGAGGCTCGCGAGGTAGGCGTTGCCGCTGACGGCGGCGATGAGGCCGTGGAACTCCAGGTCGTGGGCGACGAGTCCCTCGATGCTGGTGCTCCGGTTGACGGCCGCGAGCAGGGTGCGGAGGGCCGCGACATCCGCTGGGGTCATCCGGGGGGCGGCCAGGGCGACCGCCGCGGGCTCGAGGATGCGCCGCACCGCGAAGAACTCGAGGATCGAGGCATCGGCCTGGAGGTCGACGACGAAGGACATGGCCTCCAGGAGCAGCCGGGGCTCGAGGCTGGTGACGTAGGTGCCGTCGCCGCGGCGCACGTCGAGCACGCGGATGACCTCGAGGGCCTTGACGGCCTCGCGCAGGGAACTGCGGGAGAGGCCGAGCTGTTCGCTGAGGTCCTTCTCGGGCGGCAGGCGGGAGCCGGGGCCGAGTTCGCCGGAGAGGATCATCTCCTTGATCCGGAGGATCGCTTCGTCGGTGACGGCCATTCCGAGAGCCTATCGAGCGGCCGTGGACCTGTGAGTTGAGTCAGAGCGACTCAAGTTTTTTGCCGTTCAACTTGACAGCGACCCGACGCCGCTCCAAACTTGACACAGTGAGGCTCAAGTAAGTCAGAACGAGCCAGAATACAACGACTAAGAGGAGCACTGAGCACATGGCTCGAGCAGTAGGAATCGACCTGGGAACCACCAACTCGGTGGTCGCCGTTCTCGAGGGTGGAGAACCCACCGTCATCGCCAACGCCGAAGGTTTCCGCACGACCCCGTCGGTCGTCGCCTTCACCAAGGACGGCGAGGTGCTCGTCGGTGAGACCGCGAAGCGCCAGGCCGTCACCAACGTCGACCGCACCATCTCCAGCGTGAAGCGCCACATGGGCACCGACTGGACCACCAGCGTCGACGAGAAGAAGTACACGCCGCAGGAGATCTCCGCGCGTATCCTCGCCAAGCTCAAGCGCGACGCCGAGCAGTACCTCGGCGAGGCCGTCACCGACGCCGTCATCACCGTTCCCGCGTACTTCAACGACGCCGAGCGCCAGGCCACGAAGGACGCCGGCGAGATCGCCGGACTCAATGTCCTCCGCATCATCAACGAGCCGACCGCCGCCGCCCTCGCCTACGGTCTGGACCGCGGCAAGGAGGACGAACTCATCCTCGTCTTCGACCTCGGAGGCGGAACCTTCGACGTCAGCCTGCTCGAAGTGGGCAAGGACGACGACTTCTCCACCATCCAGGTGCGCTCGACCTCCGGCGACAACCGCCTCGGCGGTGACGACTGGGACATGCGCGTCGTCGACTACCTGATCGGCCGCTTCAAGGACTCGACCGGTGTCGACGTCTCGAAGGACAAGATCGCCAAGCAGCGCCTCAAGGAGGCCGCGGAGCAGGCGAAGAAGGAATTGTCCTCGCAGACCTCGACCACGATCCAGCTCCCGTACCTCTCGCTCACCGAGAACGGCCCCGCAAACCTCGACGAGACGCTGACCCGCGCCAAGTTCGAGGATCTCACCAAGGACCTGCTCGACCGCACCAAGAAGCCCTTCAACGACGTCATCAAGGAGGCCGGAGTCAAGGTCGGCGACGTCGCCCACGTCGTCCTCGTCGGCGGATCGACGCGTATGCCCGCCGTCGCCGAGCTCGTCAAGCAGCTCCTCGGCGGAAAAGACGCCAACAAGGGTGTCAACCCCGATGAGGTCGTCGCCGTCGGCGCCGCACTCCAGGCCGGAGTCCTCAAGGGCGAGCGCAAGGACGTGCTGCTCATCGACGTCACCCCGCTGAGCCTCGGAATCGAGACCAAGGGCGGCATCATGACTCGTCTCATCGAGCGCAACACCGCGATCCCGACGAAGCGCAGCGAGACCTTCACCACGGCCGACGACAACCAGCCGTCCGTCGCGATCCAGGTTTTCCAGGGCGAGCGGGAGTTCACCCGCGACAACAAGAACCTCGGCACCATCGAGCTGCAGGGCATCGCCCCGGCACCGCGCGGTATCCCGCAGGTTGAGGTAACCTTCGACATCGACGCCAACGGCATCGTGCACGTGTCCGCCAAGGACAAGGGCACTGGCAAGGAGCAGTCGATGACGATCACCGGAGGGTCCTCGCTACCCAAGGAGGACATCGAGCGGATGGTGCGCGAGGCCGAGGAGCACGCGACAGAAGACAAGGCGCGTCGCGCCGCCGCCGAGACCCGCAACACCGCCGAGCAGCTCGCCTACTCCACAGACAAGCTGCTCAGGGAGAACGCCGAGAAGCTGCCGGAGGACGTGAAGAACGAGGTCCAGGCGGATGTCGACGCGCTCAAGACTGCACTGGCCGGCGAGGACGACGCGGCCATCAAGGTCGCGTTCGACAAGCTGAGCGAGTCGCAGCAGAAGATCGGCACGGCGCTCTACGCGGCGAGCCAGGCCGCTGATGCGCCCGCCCAGGAGGACGCCCCCGCCGACGGCACCGACGAGGACATCGTCGACGCCGAGGTCGTGGACGACGAGCCGACCGACCCCAAGAAGTAACCGATGGCTGACAAGAACAGCACACCGGACGACGCGGGCGCCGACAGCGGCGCCCGCTCGGAAGACGGGGACACCGCGTCCGTCGACGGCATCAACGACCTCTTCCCGGTCGAGGACGCCGACGTCGAGACGTCACTGAGCGACGCGGACACCGCGATGCTCGCCGACGCCGAACGAGATCTCGTCGCCGACATGCGCAACGACATGCTGCGCGCACAGGCCGAGCTCGTGAACTTCCGCACCCGCGTCGAGCGGGACCGTGTCGCCAACCGGGAGGCGGTCATCGCAGAGGTCCTGCGCACGCTGCTCCCCGCGATGGACGACATGACCCGCGCGGAGGCGCACGGCGATCTCGAGGGCAGTCCCCTCGCGCTCGTCGCGCAGAAGCTGCGCGGCGGATTCGAGAAGTACGGGCTGCGCCTGGTGGGAGTGAAGGGCGAGCCGTTCGATCCGAACTTCCACGAGGCCCTCGTGCAGCTGCCCAGCCCCGATGTCACGATCAACACGATCGCCGACGTCATCGAACCGGGCTACGCCCTCGGCGACCGGCTCATCCGCGCCGCGAAGGTCGCCGTACACGTGCCAGCCGAATAGGGACCGCCCATGGCAAGCCAGGACTGGTTCGATAAGGACTTCTACGCCGTGCTCGGTGTATCGAAGGATGTGACACCCGCCGAGCTGAAAAAGGCGTACCGCAAACTCGCGCGCAAGTATCACCCGGACGCCAATCCGGGGGATGCGGCCGCCGAGGGCCGGTTCAAGGAGATCAGCGAGGCCAACGCGGTGCTCGGCGATCCCGAGCAGCGCCAGGAGTACGACCAGATGCGCGCGATGGGGCCGGGGCGAGCCCGGTTCACCGCGGGCGGCGGCGGGCAGCAGGGCGGCTTCGACGACGTCTTCGGGGGCATGTTCGGCCAGGGCGGCGGGCGGCAACGGCCGAGCGCCGCCGGGGCGGGCGGCTTCGACGACCTGTTCGGCGGCATGTTCGGCGGTGGCGGCTTCGGCCAGTCCACCGGCGGCTTCCGCGGTACGGGTGCGCCAACCAAGGGGCGGGACTTCAGCGCGTCGACCACCCTCGATTTCCTCACGGCGATCAAGGGCGACACGATCAAGCTCCAGCCGTCCGAGGGCCGTCCGATGAACGTCAAGGTTCCGGCCGGTGTCTCGGACGGCCAGAAGATCCGCGTCCGCGGCAAGGGCGAGGAGAGCCTGGACGGCGGAACCCCCGGCGACCTCGTGCTGACCGTGTCGGTCCGCAAACATCCGGTGTTCGAACGCGAGGGCCTGAACCTGCGTGTCGATGTGCCGGTGACGTTCGTGGAGGCGACCCTGGGCGCGACGATCGAGGTGCCGACGCTCGGCGGGGAGCCCGTGCGCCTGCGGGTCGCCCCCGGAACGCCGAGCGGCCGGGTGCTGCGGGTCAAGGGGCGCGGTGTGGAGACGACGAAGGGAACGGGGGATCTGCTCGCGACCGTCCAGGTCGCCGTGCCGAGTCACCTGAGCGCCGCGGCCGAGAAGGCCCTCGCGGACTTCGCCGCCGAGCTGCCGCAGGAGAACCCGCGGCTCGATCTGCTGGATCGCGCGAAGGGCTGACCGGCGTGGACGAGTACACCCCGATCTTTGCGATTGCCATGGCGGCGGAACTCGCCGGCATGCATCCGCAGACGCTCCGCCAGTACGACCGAGTGGGGCTCGTCAGCCCCGGGCGAACGGCGGGCAAGTCGCGGCGGTACTCGATGCGGGACGTGGAGCAGCTGCGGGAGGTCGCGAGGCTGAGTGCCGAAGGCCTCAACCTCGAGGGCATCCGCCGCATCCTCGAGTTGGAGAACCAAGTGGCCGGGCTCGCGCAGCGGGTGCGCGAGCTCGAGTCCGCCCTGGCCGACGAGATGCTCAACCGGCCCGGCCGCCGCGTCTTCGCGGCGAAGGAGTCCGGCTACGTCATCTCCCTGCCGGCCGGCACCCGCCCCCAGCGCAGTAACGAACTGGTCGTCTGGCGTTCCCCGTAGTTCGCGCTGATTGTGACCAAGTGTGACGGCGCCCGAGGGTCACGGAGGCGTCCCGGTGCAGCATGGACTAATGCCCCGCCACATTCGCTTCAATGCGTTCGACATGAACTGCGTCGCCCACCAGTCCTCCGGTCTCTGGCGCCACCCGGAGGACCGCTCGGCGAACTACACCGACCTCGCCTACTGGACCGAGCTCGCCAAGCTCCTCGAGCGCGGCCGCTTCGACGGCATCTTCCTCGCCGACGTGCTCGGCACCTACGACGTCTACGGCGGCACGAACGAGGCCGCGATCCGCAACGGCGCGCAGATCCCCGTCGCCGATCCGCTGCTCGTCATCCCCGCGATGGCCTATGTCACCGAGCACCTCGGCTTCGGAGTCACCGCGGGCACCGCCTACGAGCACCCGTACCCCTTCGCCAGGCGGATGTCGACGCTCGACCACCTCACCAAGGGCCGCGTCGGCTGGAACATCGTCACCGGCTACCTGCCCTCCGCAGCACGCAACATGGGCAACGAGGACCAGCTCGAGCACGACGACCGCTACGACCACGCGGACGAGTACCTCGAGGTGCTCTACAAGCTGTGGGAGGGCTCGTGGGAGGACGACGCCGTGGTGCGCGACCGCGAGACCGGCGTCTTCACCGACCCGAGCAAGGTGCACTCCATCGGCCACGAGGGCAAGCACTTCACGGTGCCCGGAATCCACCTCTCCGAGCCAAGCCCGCAGCGGTCCCCCGTCATCTACCAGGCCGGCGCGTCGCCACGCGGTATCGCCTTCGCCGCAGGCAACGCCGAGGCCATCTTCGTCGCTGCCTCGACCAAGCCCGTGCTGAAGTCCACCGTGACAAAGATCCGCGACGCCCTCGAGGCCGCCGGCCGCGACCGCTACTCGGCCAAGATCTACACCCTCCTCACGATCATCACCGACGAGACGAGCGAGAAGGCGCAGGCCAAGTACCTCGACTACCTCAGCTACGCGAGCGAGGAGGGCGCACTCGTGTTCATGTCCGGCTGGATGGGCGTCGACCTGTCGGAGTACGGTCTCGACGAGCCGATCGGCAACGTCAAGAGCAACGCGATCCAGTCGACAGTCGCCAACTTCCAGGCCGCGAATGCCGACGGCAAGGAGTGGACCGTCGGCGACATCGCCCGCGCCGGAGCGATCGGCGGCCTCGGCCCGTTCATCGTCGGCTCGGCCACCGAGATCGCCGACCAGCTCGAGGAGTGGGTCGAGGAGACCGACGTCGACGGCTTCAACCTCGCCTACGCGATCACGCCAGGCACCTTCGAGGACGTCGTGAAATGGGTCGTCCCCGAGCTGCAGAAGCGTGGCTCCTACCCGACTGAGTACACAGAGGGCACCCTGCGCCACAAGCTCCACGGCCGCGGCGCGCGCCTGCCCGACGAGCACAACGGAGCGAACTTCCGCATCGGAGTGCCCGCCGCGACCTGATGACACCAGCGCCCCGTGAGTGGCCCGCCCGGCCCTCTCGACCGCGGCCGCCGCACGATCGCGGTCGATCTCACGTCCGCGGCCGGTGTCGGGGTGATCCGCTCCCTCGCCGGACACGCGGATGTCTTCGTTGCGGGGTTCCGCCCCGGCGTCTCCGAGAGGCTCGGCATCGGTCCCGGTGACCCAGCCAGCACCCGCCCCCGCCTACAGTAGAGGGGTGCCAGAGTTCTCCTTCGACGCCCTGCGGCGCTACCCGGACATCGAGGCGGACAACCTCTTCGCCGTCGACGCCAGCGACCGGCTCATCCTCGATGAGGCGGCCTCCGCCCTCGCCCAGGCCGGCACCGGCGAGGTCGTCGTGATCGGCGACCACTACGGCGCTCTCGCCCTGGGCGCGATCGCCCTGCACGGCGCGACCGACGTGCGGGTGCACCAGGACCCCCTCTCGGGCGAACTCGCGCTGGCGCACAACGCGACCGCTGCCGGTCTCGAGGGGCTGCACAGCCAACATCCGCTCGATGAGTCCCTGCTCGCCGGGGCGAAGGTCGTGCTGATGCAGCTGCCGCGCAGCCTCGCAGCCCTCGACGAGATCGCCGCCGCCATCGCCCGGTGGGCGGACTCCGAGGTCACCGTGATCGGCGGCGGCCGCCTCAAGCACATGTCGATCGCCATGAACGAGGTCTACGGGCGCCACTTCTCCGACGTTCGCGCCTCGCTCGGCCGCCAGAAGTCGCGTGTCATCACCAGCCGCCTGCCCATCGCGAGCGAGAACCTGTACCCCCTCCGCGAGTTCCACGAGGAACTCGGCCTCTGGGTCTGCGCGCACGGCTCCGCCTTCGCCGGCACCAGGCTCGACATCGGCACCCGCTACCTGCTCGGCTTCCTCCGGGAGATGAAAGCAGATGCAGCGACCGCCGTCGATCTCGGCTGCGGCACGGGAATCCTCGCCTGCGCCCTCGCGCTGTCGCGCCCCGAGCTCGCGGTGCTCGCCACCGACGAGTCCGCGGCCGCCGTCGCATCGACCATCGCGACCGCGGAGGCCAACAACCTGGCGATCACCGTGCTGCGCGACGACGCCCTCTCCACCCAGCCAGACGGCTGCGCCGACCTCGTGCTCCTCAACCCGCCGTTCCACGTGGGGTCGGCCGTGCACCCCGGTGTCGCGCTCAAGCTGTTCGAGGAGGCCGCGCGGGTACTCAAGCCCGGCGGGGAGCTGTGGACCGTCTTCAACTCGCACCTCTCCTACCGAGCCGCGCTCACCCGCGCGGTCGGCGCGACGCGTCAGGTCGGCCGCAACGAGAAGTTCACGGTGACCGTCTCAACGAGGTAGCGCGCCCTCCCGCACGGCGGCGACGGCCGCGGCGATGAGGTCCTCGTCGGCCACGTCGTGGGCGGACTCGCCGCCCCCCGGGCCTACCCGGGTCGAGACGAGCCGCCGCCGTGCCGAGAGGTGCACGGCCGACACCCCGGCTCCGATGAGCGCGGGGATGTCAGCGCAGGTCACCCCGCCACCGGCCTGGATCTGCACGCGCCCGGCCGCCCGGTCGACGAGGGCGCCGATGGCCGCCAGCCCCTCGGAGCAGCGAGGGGCGCCGCCCGAGGTGAGCACACGCCCGGCGCCGGCCGCGATGATCGCATCGAGGGCGCCGAGTTGGTCGTCGACCGCGTCGATGGCTCGGTGGAAGGTGAACTCGCCGCCGCCGGAGGTCGCGTCGACCAGCGCGGCCAGGAGGAGGCCGTCGACCCTGCCGTCCGGCGTGAGGCCGCCGGAGACGATCCCGGTCGCCCCGGCGGCGAGGGCGGCCTCGATGTCGCGCAGCATCACATCGCGCTCGTCGGCTCGGTAGACGAAATCGCCCCCGCGGGGCCGGATGAGCACGTGCACCGGGAGCCCCTCGGCGACCACCCGTTCGATGAGCCCGATGCTCGGCGTGACGCCCCCCGTCGAGGCGAGCGCCGAGCACAGTTCGACTCGTGTGGCGCCTGCCCGACGCGCCGCGGCGGCCGATCCGGCATCCTGCACGGCGATCTCCACGGCGACCTGCATAGCGATCGGGCTCATGTTTCCACTATTTCATGGCGCTCTGAAACTCGCCCACGCCTTTGTGAAGATCATGTTTATACACCGTCGAATTTACATCACGTCCCCCACTTCGCTCTCGGGGGGTTGCACCATGGGGGTCAGTCGCATCCGCTCGCTCCCTCACACGTAGACACCAGGAGACCCCGACATGGCCAGAATCGCTCGCCGCACAGTATTGGGATGGGGTGGTGCGGTCACGCTGGTCGCCCTCCTCGCCGGCTGCAGCCCCTCCGCCTCCTCGGGCGGCGGAGGCTCGGACACCGCCGACCTGCGCGTCTGGCTGATGAACAACTCGGTGTCGGAGCCAGCCCGGGACTGGCTGAAGTCGACGTTCGAGGAGGAGCACCCGGGGTCGACGCTGACCATCGAGATCCAGCAGTGGGACGGCATCGTCTCGAAGCTCCAGACCTCCCTCGCCAGCGCGGAGTCCACACCGGACATCATCGAGTTCGGCAACACCCAGGCGCCGACCTTCGCCTCGGTCGGGGCGCTCCTCAGCCTCGAGGACATGAAGGAACAGCTCGGAGGCGACAGCCTCACCCAGTCCCTGGTGGACCTGGGGTCCTCAGACGGGACCATGTACGCCGCACCGTTCTACGCGGGCAGCCGCCTGTTCTTCTATCGCAAGGACATGTTCCAGGCGGCCGGCGTCGCCGTGCCCACGACGATCGATGAGCTGACGGCGGCCGCGGCGAAGCTCCAGGCGGCGAACCCGTCCGGCAACGCCAACTTCTCCGGCCTCTACCTCCCCGGAATCTCCTGGCAGTCGGCCCTCGCCTGGCAGTTCACCAACGGCGGCCGCATCGCGACCGAGGACGGCGGCACCTGGAAGGGATCGCTCTCGAGCCCGGAGAGCCAGAAGGCGCTCTCCCAGCTGCAGGAACTCTGGCAGACCGGGTCGACGGCCGGCGGAGTCACCGACGGCGTCGTCGCGGAGCAGCCGTGGGTGCCGTTCAACGCCGACGAGACGGCCATGTTCTTCGGATTCAACTGGCATCTCGACAACATCGATCCGGCACTCATCGCCGCGGACAAGGTCGGCTTCTTCGCGTTCCCCGGAGCCGAGGCCGGGGGGACCGGACATCCGTTCGCCGGGGGGTCCAACATCGCCATCTCGGCGAAGTCGCAGAAGCAGGACCTGGCCAAGGAAGCCCTCGCGCTCATCTTCTCGAAGCCCTTCCAGGACTACTTCGCCACCGAGGGGGGCTGGGTTGCTGGAAACCTGGACTACGCGGCGGCTCTGGGCAGCGACGAGTTGGCCACACTCACGACCGATGCGGTGCGCAACTCGGTCGGCACGCCGGCGGCACAGAACTGGGCCCTCGTCGAGGGGGCGAGGGTGATCGACGACTTCTATGTCGCGGTCGCAGCCGGAGGCGACGTGACGGCTCTCGCGGCCGCGGCCGATGAGCGCCTGACGAGCCTGCTGAACGAGTAGGACCCGATGACAGCCATCCTGCGCAGGGACCGGCCCCGGGTGACGGCGCCACGGAGCCCGCGGGCCGGTCGGCGCCTGGCCTATCTGCTGATCCTGCCCGCCCTGTGCGTGGTGGCTGTCGGGCTCGGGTACCCGCTGGCCCGCCAGGTGGTGATGTCGTTCCAGGAGTTCGGGCTGCAGCAGCAGTTCGGACAGGCGCCCGTTTTCATCGGACTCGCCAACTACCTGACGGTGCTCACGGACACCACGTTCTGGGAGGTACTGGGACGCTCTCTGGCCTTCTGCTTCGCCTGTGCAGCCGCCACCGTGGTGGTGGGGACGGCCGGGGCGATGCTCCTCACCCAGGTCAGCCGCCCGATCGCCGTCGGAGTGCAGATCATCATGCTGGTCGCCTGGGCGATGCCCGTTCTGAGCTCCCTCCAGGTGTTCCAGTGGCTGTTCGATCCCCGCTCCGGGGTGATCGGCTGGACGCTGGGGCAGCTCGGTTTAGATGGAATGGTCGGATACAACTGGCTGTCCGACCCGCTGACCTTCTTCATCGTCGCCGGGCTCCTCATCACTTGGATGGGGGTGCCCCTCGTCGTCTTCCTGGTCTACGCCTCGGTCACCCAGCTCGACGAGTCGATGATCGAGGCCGCGCAGCTCGACGGGGCGGGAGGATGGAAGCGGTTCCGCCATATCGTGGCCCCCTCGATCGCCCCGGTCCTCCTGTTGGTGAGCCTGCTTCAAGTAATCTGGGATCTGCGTGTCTTCACCCAGATCTACATCCTTCAGCAGAACAGCGGGATCTCGGAGCAGACCAACGTGCTCGGCACCTTCGTGTACCAGATCGGACTCTCCGGCGGCAACTACGGCCTGGCGTCGGCCGCGGCCATGATCATGCTCGCAGTGAGTCTGCTCCTGTGCTGGCGCTACATCACCGCTCTACTGAGGCAGGGGGACGACCTATGACCGAGTCCATGGTGCGCACCGAGGCGGCTCCCGCGATCCTGGAACCGTCGGCACCTGTCCCGCGCTCCGGTCCACGAAGGCCCCGGCGGGCTCCCGCCCGCACCGCCCTCAACCTGCTGGCGGTCGCGTTCGGCCTCATCTGGCTCTTCCCGGTGTACTGGATGGTCAACACGGCGTTCCTGACGTCGAGCCAGATCACCTCGCGCACCCCGACCTGGTTCCCGTGGGCCGGCACCGGCGACCACTTCGCCCGCGTGCTCGGCGACGACAAATTCTGGTCGGCGCTGCGGATGAGCACCACCCTGGCGCTCATCGTCGTCGCCGGGGCCTTGATCTTCGGGGTCGTCGCCGCGTTCGCCCTGAGCAGGTTCCGATTCCGTGGGCGCAACTCCTTCATCGTCGCGGTCCTGATCATCCAGATGATCCCAGCCGAGGCGCTGTTCATCTCGCAGTACCGGATGCTCGACGGCTGGGGGCTGCTCAACTCGGTCATCGGGCTGAGCGTGCTGTACTTG
>JACMNE010000140.1 GCA_014378715.1 Microbacteriaceae bacterium | reverse complement strand
TGGAGGAGGGGGTGATGGTGGTGGGGGTGGGGGTAGCCATGGTGTTTCTCCTTGTGAGGAAGGCCCGTATTCGGGGGAATCGGGGAGGACCGGAGATGGTCCTATAAGGGAGTCGTAGCCCGGGGCCTGTTCGTCACACAGTTCGCCAGATCAATGAGAGCGGATGTCGACATCCGCTCTCATCGGGATCGTTCGGTCACGTCGACGGGCCCTACGACGACTCGACCTCCGCTTGAGAATAAACGCCCCGTGACGGGTCATACGGCGGATCGCCCCGAACTCCTGAATGATGACCCGAGCACCGCGTCGACCAGGTTGCGGGACGTCGTCGGGGTCGCGGGCAGGCGACTCAGGGCGCGCAGGAGGATCGCGCCGCCGAGCGCCTCGCCGATCTGCCGGGCGACGTCGACACCGTTGCCCGCACCATCCGCTTCGAGCCGCGCGGCCAGGGACGAGCCGGTGACCAGGCTCTCGTAGAGGCGCAGGCCGACCTCGGCATTCTCCGTGGCCGCCGCGATCAGTGACCTCAGCAGCAGCTCGCCGGCCGGCTCGGCGAGCACCCCGAAGATGCGGTCGAGCCAGGTCACGAGGTCGGCGCGCAGGTCGCCGGTATCGGGCAGGGTGAAGCGGTTGGCGAGCAACAGCCCGCCGAGCAGGCAGTCGGCCACGATCGCGGCCTTCGACGGCCACCAGCGATAGATCGTCTGCTTGCCGACGCCGGCCTCCGCCGCGATGCCCTCCATCGTGAGGTGATCGTAGCCGCGGGACTCGAACAGCCGGGCGGTCGAATGGAGGATGGCGAGACGTGCCGCTTCGCTGCGGACGGGCCCCTGACGGTGGTCGGACATGTTCTCATCCTAGGCTCAGGAACTAGACGAGACGTAGCGTATTATCAAATCCGGGCATCGAGCCCGCGAACCGATCTAGGAGTCACGTTGGCTGAATTGCTGTACCGCCTGGGCACGTTCGCGGCACGCCGCGCCTGGGTCGTCATCTGGGCCTGGGTCGTCACCATGGCGATCGTCGTCGGCGGATTCCTCGTCGGCTTCACGGGCCTCACCTCCAGCTTCGACATCCCCGGTACCGCCTCGGGCGCGGTCACCGAACAGCTCGCCGAGAAGCTCCCCGACACCGCGGGCGCCTCCGGAACGGTCGTCTTCACGACCCGAGACGGCACCGCGATGTCCGATTCGCAGAAAGCGGATGTCAGCGCTCTCGTCACCTCGGCCGCGACCCTGCCCGACGTGGCCACCGTCACCGATCCCTTCGCGACGGAGGCGCAGCGGGCTGCCCGGGCCGCGCAGCTCACCGACGGCCAGGCGCAGATCGCCGGCGGACGCACCCAGCTCGCCGCCGGCCAGGCGCAGCTCGATGCGGGCACAGCCCAGCTCACCGCGCAGCAGACCCAGCTCGACCAAGCCGCCGCCGCGGGCCTTCCCGTCGCCGCCGGTCAGGCGCAGCTCGACGCCGGAACGGCCCAGCTCGTCACCCAGCAGGCCACCCTCGACGCGTCCCGCACCGCCCTCGAGGCGCAGGCCGCGACCGCGGATGCCGGCTCCGAACTGCTGACCCTCGCCTCCGGCATCCGCCAGGTCTCACAGGACGGCTCGACCGCCCTCGTCAGCATCGCCTTCACCCAGCCGCGCCTCGAGCTCTCGCAGGAGTCGAAGGACGCCGCCGTCGCGCACTTCCAGTCCGCCCCGATCGACGGGGTGAGCGTGTCGTTCTCGACCGACCTCGCGCAGGGCGTTCCGAAGATCCTCGGGGTCGGCGAGCTCGTCGGTGTCGTCATCGCCGCGATCGTGCTGCTCGTGATGCTCGGCGCGATCGTCGCCGCCGCGCTGCCGATCGTCACCGCGATCTTCGGCGTCGGCGTCGGAGCCCTCGCCGTGCTCTCCTTCTCCGGGCTCGTGCAGATGGCGTCCGTGACCCCGATCCTCGGGGTGATGCTGGGACTCGCGGTCGGCATCGACTACTCCCTCTTCATCATCAACCGGCACCGCAAGCAACTGCTGCAGGGCGCGGAGGTGCGCAACTCGATCGGCCTCGCGAACGGCACGGCCGGCAACGCCGTGGTGTTCGCCGGCCTCACCGTGATCGTCGCGCTTCTCGCGCTGAACATCACCGGGGTGCCGTTCCTCGGGCTCATGGGCACCGCCGGAGCGGTCAGCGTCTTCGTCGCCGTCCTGATCGCCGTCACCCTCACGCCAGCACTCCTCGGTCTCGTCGGCATGCGCCTGCTCGGCCGTCGTGGACGCCGCCAGCTCGCCGCGCTCTCTGTCGCTCCGGCAGCGGATGTCGCCGCCTCCTCCACAGCCGCCGGCGCCGCCATCGTGGCCAAGGTCGTCGGCACGCCGGTGCGTCCGATGCCGACCGCGCGTGCCGTGCTGACGGTCGTGATCGCGGTCGCGGCGCTGCTGACGATCGCGATCCCGTCGCTGTCGCTGCGGCTGGGCCTGCCCGACGGCGGATCCGAGCCCCAGGGCTCGCTCTCCCGCGAGGCATTCACGGTGACCGAGCAGGAGTTCGGCGCCGGAGCGAACGGCCCGCTGCTCGTGACCGCGGCGCTGCCCGACGGGCTGAGCGCCGACCAGGTCGTCGCGGAGCAGGCGCTCGTCGCCCGCACCCTCGCCGGTCAGGCGGATGTCACGGCCGTCGCGCCGATCGCCGTCTCCGACGACGCCAGCCTCGCCGCATTCATCGTGCAGCCCGCGGAGGGGCCGAACAGCGCGTCGACCGAGGCGCTGGTGCGTGACATCCGCTCGCTCGGCATGGTCGGCGACGGCATCGAGCTGGGGGTCGCCGGGCAGGCCGCGAGCAACATCGACATCTCGGAGGCGCTCTCCAACGTGCTGCCGCTGTATCTGTTGGTCGTGGTGGGGCTGTCGTTCCTGATCATGATCCTGGTGTTCCGGTCGCTGCTGGTGCCGCTGATCGCGACCGGCGGGTTCATCCTGTCGCTGTTCGCGACCTACGGGGCGACGGTCGCGGTGTTCCAGTGGGGGTGGGGCGCCGAGCTGCTCGGCATCACGGCGGGGCCGATTCTGAGCTTCCTGCCGATCATCCTCGTGGGCATCCTGTTCGGGCTCGCGATGGACTACCAGCTGTTCCTGGCGACGGGGATGCGCGAGGCGTACGTGCACGGCGCGACGGCGCGGATGGCGGTCGCCGAGGGCTTCCGGGCCGGTCGGTCGGTCGTGATCGCGGCGTGTCTGATCATGGTGTCGATCTTCGGCGGGTTCATCTTCTCGGAGTCGACGATCATCCGCGCGATGGGCTTCGGTCTGGCCGTCGGGGTGCTGCTCGACGCGTTCGTCGTGCGGATGCTGCTGATGCCGGCGCTCATGCACCTGCTCGGTCGCTCCGCGTGGTGGCTGCCGCGCTGGCTCGACCGCGTGCTGCCCGACGTGGACGTCGAGGGCGCGTCCCTGGAGCGCTCGCACGCTGTCGCGGGTGCCGGTGCGGTCGGTCGTTCATGATTCAGGAGTTCCGGGCAGCGGGCCTCTGCATCATTCAGGAGTTTCGGGCGGAATCGGTGAGTTTCGGGCCGATACAGGCGAAATGAGCGGCGTGTCGGCCGCAGGCTCCTGAATGATGAAATGGGCCCGACGACCAATCTCCTGAATGATGACCACTCTGCCGGGGGACGACCGGACCGCCGTCGCGTAGGGTCGTCAGCGGGGGACACCCGACTCACATACCGGCGGTGACATGCATGCGAGCAGCGCTTCAGCGGATCAAGGCCGCCATCGGCAGGGTGCTCTGCCGCACCGTGCGGTGGACGGCCATCGCCGCCGCGATCGGCTGGGTCGGCTTCGCGATCGGCGCCATCGCCACCTCCGCGACCGACAACAACGTGCCCCTCGCGATCCTCGGCCGCCTGTTCGCCTTCGCGATCGTCACCTACCTCATCGCCACCTTCGCGGCCGCGTTCTGGTTCCGCTGGCACGGCGGCCTCTTCGCGCTGTGCGTTCTCAGCGCCGCGGTGCCGCTCACGTCGCTGCTGATGCTCCGCTGGCTGTCCCGCAACGGCCGCCTCGACCTCGGCCGGGGAACCGCAGTCCCCGTCTGACCTCCCCGGCGAGCGGATGTCGCGGACCTGCCCGCGAGAGGGTGCTCAGTCACCGGCGACGATCGCTCTGATCACCGCGACCGGCAGCTTCGGTGTGCGGTTCGCGTCGGTCAAGCCGTTCGTCTCCTGCAAGGTGTCGGTGAGCTGGGTGTAGCAAAAGCCCGAGAGGATCGGACTCGTGCGCAGGCTGGTGACTAGGCTCTCGACGCGCCCCCGGAAGTCAGCGGGGTCGGCCGCCGTCGAATACCCCCACGAGTCCGCCGGGGCGCCCGGCGCGAAGCTGACCCCGCCGAACTCGGTGACCATGATTGCCTGCCCCTCGACGTCGCGAGGCACCAGTTGGAGGCGTCTGCCCGCTGGGCCGGGCCCCTCCGTCAGGGCGCGCACGGCATCCACGTCGCGGTACCGGGCATCGAGCACGTCGGCCGAGCTGGCGTAGTCATGGATCGTGAGGATGTCGGAGGTCGCGTGCTCCCAGCCGTCATTGGAGATGACGGGTCGGCTGGGGTCGAGGGCTCGGGTCAGGTGGTAGAGGGACTGGGCGAAGCTCAGCTGGGCGGCGTCGGATTCGATCTGTTGAACGCCCCAGCTCTCGTTGAGGGGGACCCATGTGACGATCGACGGGTGGGAGCGGTCCCGTCGCACCACATCGGTCCACTCGCGGGTCACCCGGGAGATCGCCTCGGGCGAGAACTCGTAGGTGCTCCCGATCTCACCCCAGATGAGCAGGCCCAGCCGGTCCGCCCAGTACAGGAACCTGGGGTCCTCCACCTTCTCGTGGATCCGGGCGGCGTTGAATCCGAGGTCTTTGATCAGCTGGACCTCGGCGCGCAAGGCATCGGCCGAGGGAGCGGCTAGATGGGACTGGGGCCAGTACCCCTGTTCGAGGACCGAGCGCACGAAGTACGGTCGGTCGTTGAGGACGAACCGGCCGCCTGCCACTCCGACGCTGCGCAGCCCGAAGTAGGAGAACGACTCGTCGAGGGTGTTCCCGTCGAGGTCCAGGAGCCAGACGTGAGCGTCGATAAGCCGGGGATGCTCGGGTGACCAGAAGAGGCCGTCGAACGCCTGTCCGTTCTTCTGACCCGCGAGTTGGAGAACGGCGTGCGAGCGCGGTTCCGTCGTCGAGTAGGTCTGATTGGCGAGCGTGAGCCCCGCGAAGGTCAGTTCCACCTTCACCGTCACCGGCTCGGCAGGGCGACGGGCCAGGTCGATCTCGACGTCGACACTGCCCGACGCGAGGTCGGGCATCCAGCTGATGGCGTCGACCCGGTGAGCCGGGACCGACTCGAGCCAGACGGGCTGCCAGATCCCCGTCGTGCGGTGGTACCAGATCACGTGCGGCTCCTCGAGCCAGTCCTGTTTGCCTCGCGGCTGAGCGACGTCGTGTGGGTCGTCCTCGGCCCGGACCACGAGCATGGCGGGCCGTCCACCGGCCACGGCGTCGGTCACGTCGAACGAGAACGGCGTCTGCCCGCCTTCGTGAGAACCGATGAACTGACCATCGATCCAGACGGATGCGCGATAGTCGACCGCGCCGAAGTGCAGGACGACTCGCTCGCGTGCGGCCGAGTGGCCGCTGCGGGCCACCTCGTCGTGCGTAATGGAGCGGGCGTACCAGACGACGGGGTGGAAGCCGCGATCGGCGATTCCCGACAGCTCGGACTCCGGTGGAAAGGGAACGGTGATTGTCTGGCCGAGATTCGCGGTCTCCGCGAACCAGCGCTCCGTCACTCCCGCATCGAGATCGTCGTGCTCGAATGCCCACTCGCCGGCCAGGTCGCACCAATCCGGTCGGAGAAGTTGCGGGCGCGGATACGCGCCGTCCTGGATGCTGGCGTGAATCGGCTGTGACATACCGCAATCATGTCTGGGAATTACAGCGCTGTAAAGTTCAGTGGCCTGGGGCGCTCTCGCGGACCACGAGCGAGTGCCCGACGACGACGTGGCGGCCGACCCCGCGGTACCCCGCGATGCGTTCCTCGAGCAGGTCGAACGCGGCGACGACGATCGCGGCCTTGTCTGGTGACACGGAGGTCAGGGTGGGGGAGGTGTACGACGCGAGCGCCGTGTTGTCCCATCCCACGACCGCGACGTCGGCCGGCACCGACCGCGCGGCAGCCTGCAGTGCCTTCAGGGCACCGATCGCGAACCGGTCGTCGCGGCACATGACGCCGTCGAACTCGACTCCCCGGACGATCGCCTCCGTGACCGCCCGGACGCCGGCCTCGGCCGTGAACTCCGTCGCCTCCAGGACCAGCGCGGGATCGAGCCGCACGCCGGCTTCGAGCAGGCCCTGCTGGTAGCCGAGCAGACGCTGGCTCGTTGACCCCGTGATGTCGTCGGCCGTCACCGCCAGGAACGCGATCCGCCGTCGACCGGAGGAGAGGAGATGACGGGTCGCATCGAGCGCGGCCTGGACGTTGTCGATCATCACGTGGTCAGTCATCACGGGCATGGCGGCCTCTCCGAGCAGCACGAGAGGGGTGCCGGCATCGAGCTTCGCGATGTCGAGCGTCTCCATTTGGACGGGGTGGAAGATGACGCCGTCGACGAGGCCGGCCTCCCTGTCCCCGAGCACGGCTCGCTCCGCCGTCGGGTCGCTGAGAGTCTGTTCGATGAGCACGCGGTATCCGCGCCGGGTGGCCTCCTCTGCGATGTGCCGGGAGAGCTCGGAGAAATAGGGATGATCGATCTCGGGGATCGCCAGAGCGACCATGCCGGTCCGACCCGTCGCCAGGCGACGGGCGGTGAGATTCGGGCGATAGCCGAGCTGGTCGATGGCCGACTGCACCCTCGAGCGCAGCGCTGGCGCGACGTGTGGGTAGTCGTGGACGACGTTGGAGACGGTCTTCATCGAGACGCCGGCGAGCTCGGCCACGTCGATCAGTCGCACCCTTGCCATGTCCATCCTCCCGGCCGGGTCAATACTACGACGACCCGACGTCGCCGTCCGCGACGTCGTCCGCTCGAGTGCCGACGACTGGACAGGAAAGTTTCTAGCGCTGTACATTGGAAGGCAGTCGTCTGTCCGCGCTCCGATTGGAGTCACTTGGCGTTCGACCGGCCGCGCGGTATTCAATGCGGGGCGTTGTGCTCGACGAGGAGGACGAACGATCATGAAGCAGAAGAAATCCCTGGGGCGACAGTCGGTCGCAGCGTCGGCTCTCGGCACGGCACTCGTGCTCGTGCTCGCGGGCTGCACCGGTGGCGGCACCGACCAACCTGCAGGTGAGGCATTCACCGGCACGTACACCGGCCCCGAGGTCGAGCTCTCCTACTGGAACGGGTTCACGGGGGGCGACGGGCCCTTCATGGAGACCATGGTCGCCGAGTTCAATGCGGAACACGAGAACATCACCGTCGTCTCGAACACGATGCAGTGGACCGACTTCTACCAGCGGCTCCCCGCCGCGGTGACCGCGGGCGAGGGTCCCGATGTCGGCGTCATGCACCTCGACCAGCTCGCGACGAACGCCGCCCGCAATGTGATCGTGCCCATTGACGATCTGGCCGACGAGCTCGGTCTCACGGCGGACGACTTCACCGAGGAGGTGTGGGCTGCCAGCGTGTACGAGGATGCTCGCTACGGCATCCCGCTCGACGTCCACTCGCTCGCCATGTACTACAACACGGAGCACTTCGCAGCAGCGGGCATCACCGAGGCGCCGACCGACGCCAGCTCATTCGCCGATGCTCTCGACAAACTCAAGGCCGCCGGTTATGAGACGCCATTCTGGATGCCGACGCGGTGGCCGAGCCACCTCATGAACCTCTCGCTGCTCTGGCAGAACGACGGGGAGCCCTACGGCGACGACGGGGCGAGTTTCGACTCGGCCGCCGGGATCGAGGCGCTCGAGTGGCAGCGGTCGATTGTCGACGACGGTTACAGCCCGGAAGCGGTCGCCATCGACTCGCAGTATGTGGCGTTCAAGAACGGGGAGACCTCGATCACCTGGGACGGCATCTGGCAGATCAACGACCTTGCCGCCTCGGGACTCCCGCACGCGGTCGCCCCCATCCCGACCATCGGTGACACGGACGCGGTGTGGGCCAACTCGCACAACTTCTTCCTCCCCCGGCAGTCGGGCGCGGACCAGAACAAGGTCAACGCGTCGAAGGTGTTCATCGCGTGGATGAGCGAGCAATCCGCGGAGTGGGCCGGTTCGGGCATGATCCCCGCGCGCCAGTCCGTCCGCGACGCGGGTGCCGTTGACGGTCTCCCGCAGGAGGCGATCGCCGCAACAATCGACACGATGCGTTTCCTCCCTTCGATCCCCGGGATCGGCGGCGTGCAGGCGGAGACCCTCGAGATCGCGGTCGCCGACGGTACTCAGGGAACCACCCCTCCGGCTGACGCGCTGAGAGACGCCGCCGACAGGGCGACCCAGCTCATGGAGGACAACAAAGCAGCGTTCGGCGGCTGACGGATGGCGACGAGAACCGACGAGGGCGTCCTCTCCGTGAAGGGGGCGCCCCGCGCGTCGGGCCACACCCGGAGACGGGGCGCCGAGCGGACACCGCGTCGGCAGACCCGCCAGCAGGCGGTCGCGACGCCGTGGCTGTTCCTGTCGCCCTACCTGCTGCTGTTCGGCAGCTTCGTGATCGTCCCGGCGGTCTTCGGGGTCTGGATCAGCCTGCACGCCTGGGACTACACGTTGCCACTCAAGCCGTTCGTCGGTCTCAACAACTACATCGACCTGTTCCAGCCCGGCTCCACCGTCTTCGCCACCTTCTGGGGGTCGATGCGCGCCACCGGCATCTTCACGATCCTCAGCGTGCCCTTGCTCTTGGTCGTTCCGCTTGCGGTGGCCCTGCTCATGACAAAAAAGTTCCCTGGCCGCGACTTCCTCCGAGCCATCTATTTCGCCCCCTACGTGCTGGGCGTCGCGGTCGTCGCCGTCCTCTGGCGATACCTGCTCGACAACAACATCGGCCTCGTCAACCACTACCTCGGAGTCCTGGGACTGCCCGACGACACCGCGTGGACCACGTCGACTCCGGCGGCCTGGATCGCGCTCGTCGGAGTGACCGTCTGGTGGACGCTGGGGTTCAACGCCGTCATCTACCTCGCGGGTCTCCAGGACATCCCCGTCGAGCTCTACGAGGCAGCGCGCGTCGATGGAGCCGGGCCGGTCATGCAGTTCATCCACGTCACCCTGCCCGGACTCAAACCGATCCTCTCGTTCATCACGATCATCACGCTCCTCGCCTCGGCGAACATGTTCGGGCAGTCCTACCTGATGACCCAGGGCGGCCCGGGGCGCGAGACGCGCACCGCGATCTACCAGATCGCCGACACGGGACTCCGCAACTTTCAGATGGGCAGCGCGGCGGCCATGAGCTATGTGCTCACGGTCTTCCTGATGGCCATCAGCGTGTTCGTGTTCTGGATCTTCCGAGAGAAAAAGCCCCAGAAGGAGGCGCAATCGTGACCCAGGTCGTCACCCCCAGTCGCGCCAGCTCGCGCGCACGGCGCTCGAGCGGCCGCCGGTTCCCGCTGGTCAGAGTGATCGTGCTCGGCGCGATCGCCGTCGCTTTCATCAGCCCGATCGTGTTCATGATCGTGACCAGCCTCAAGACCAGGGCCGACGCGACATCGATCCCGCCCTCCTGGATCCCCGACCCGTTCTCGCTGCAGGCCTTCACCTCGATCCTCGCGCCGGGGTCGGGCACCCCCGTGCTGCAGTGGTTCGCGAACAGCATGATCGCCGCAGCGCTCAACGCCACACTCGTGGTCGTCACAGCATCCCTCGCCGCATACCCGTTGGCCCGGATGCAGTTCCGCGGCAAGAACGTCGTGTTCGGCGTCATCGTCGCGACGCTGCTGATCCCGCCGGTGATCCTCGTGATCCCCAACTACCTCATCGTCAGCGAGCTCGGCTGGCTCAACTCCCTCGTCGCGATCATCATCCCGACCGCGGCCTCCGCGTTCGGCGTGTTCTTCATGCGCCAGTTCTTCCTCGGGTTGCCCATCGAGTTGGAGGAGGCTGCCCTGCTCGACGGCGCCAATCGGTTCATGATCTTCACCCGGGTCGTCCTGCCGCTCGCGAAGCCCGCCCTGGCGACGCTCGCGCTGCTCGCGTTCCTCGGCAACTGGAACGACTTCCTCTGGCCGGTCTACGTGCTGTTCAGCCCCGAGGTGCAGACGCTCCCCGCCGGGCTGTCGACCCTGCAGTCGGCGAACGCCGTACGCTACGACCTGCTCATGGCCGGCGCGGTCGTCGCGAGCGTGCCGGTGCTCGCGCTGTTCGTCTTCCTTCAGCGGTTCATCATCGAGGGCGTCTCCCGCTCCGGAGTGAAGGGCTAGGTGAACTGGGCAATGATCACCCGTCCATGCATGATGGCGACCTGCCTCTCCGCTGCCGTCGCTGCGGCGCTCGTCCTCAGCGGATGCTCGTCGACATCCACATCCACATCGACACCGACGCTGGCGCCCACCCCCGGGACTCCCGTGCTCAACACCAACTTCGCCGACCCCGACGTGGTCGAGGCGGACGGTGTCTACTACGCCTATGCGACCAACGACAACAATCGCAACGTGCAGGTCGCCTCCTCCTCGGATCTGCTCGACTGGGAGACGCTGCCCGACGCGTTGCCAGACCTCCCCGCCTGGGTGATCCCGGGCAAGACCTGGGCGCCTGAGGTGACGAAGCTGGGCGACGGCACGTTCGTGATGTATTTCACGGCGACCAACTTCTCGCCGACGCTGCAGTGCATCGGCGTCGCGACCGCGTCAGATCCCGCGGGCCCGTTCACGGTCCGGGGCGACGGGATGCTCGTGTGCCCGGAGGACGACGGCGGCGCCATCGATGCGAGCACGGTCGTCGTCGACGACGTACTCCACCTGGTGTGGAAGAACGACGGCAACTGCTGCGGACTCGACACCTGGATCCAGTCGGCGCCCCTGGCGTCGGACGGTCTCAGCCTCACCGGCGATCCCGTCAAGATGCTGAAGCAGACGCTGGATTGGGAGGGTGACCTCATTGAGGCTCCGACCGTCGTCACCCGGGACTCTCGACTCGTCCTTCTCTACTCGGCGAACTCCTACGGCGACGATCGGTACGCCGTGGGTGCCGCGACGGCCGGCTCGCTCGCCGGACCCTGGACGAAGGAGCCGCACCCCATTCTGTCGACAGAGGGATCAGAGGGGACCTACCGCGGTCCAGGGGGTCAGGATCTGGTCCGTGGGATCGACGGCTCCGACTATCTGGTCTTCCACGGTTGGGATGCCGCGTACACCTACCGTGCACTCCACGTGGCCGAGATCGAGTGGGAGGGTGACATTCCCCGGGTGATCATTCCACGGTAGCGGGATACCGTCGCGGCACCCGCGGCCGACGCCTGTCGGCTCAGAGCTTGTCGGGACCCGAGCGCGCGCGGAGGCCGAGGACGGAGCGGTTGCGCCCGCTCGACGGGCTGTCCCACGGGCCGAAGGTCGCGGCGACGACGAGCACCACGCCGAACCCGATCAGCACCCAGGAGCTGACGGCCCAGCCGTCGAGGACTCCCTGGAGCACGCCCATCAGAAAGGCCGTGGTGCCGACCGCGAAGCACGCGCGGGTGGCCCGCCACGCGAGGAGTCGTCGGGTGTCAGGCATCCCCCCACCCTACGCGGGGTGGTCAGCGAGCCCAGCCCACCCGACCCGGGGATAATGATGAGCCGACCAACGAGAGGACCGACATGATCATTGTCACCGGAGCAAACGGAAAGCTCGGCTCGCAGGTCGTGGGGCGGCTGCTCGAGCGGATGCCCGCGGCGCAGATCGGCGTCAGCGTGCGCGACACCGACGCGGCGAGCCCGCTCGCGGCCCTCGGGGTGCGGGTGCGCCAAGGCGACTTCGGAGCCCCGGACACACTCGCGCACGCCTTCGAGGGGGCCGAGCAGGTGCTCATCGTCTCGTCCAACGCATCGGGGGAGCAGGCCGTCGCGCATCACCGCGCCGCGGTCGATGCCGCCAGGGACGCCGGCGTCGCGCGGGTGCTGTACACCAGCCACCAGGCGTCCGCCGCGGACTCGCTGTTCGCGCCGATGCGGGATCATGCCGCGACATCCGCCTACCTGCAGGCGAGCAGGCTGGCACACACCGCGCTGCGCAACGGGTTCTACGCCTCGACGGTGCCGTTCCTGATCGGGCCGGCCCTCAAGAGCGGGGTGGTGCTCGCGCCGGCGGACGGGCCCGTGTCGTGGACGACGCACGCCGACCTCGCCGAGGCGACCGCCGTGATCCTCGGCGAGCCAGGGCGGTTCGAGGGCGAGACGCCGCCGCTCACCGCTCCCGGCGCGCATGATCTGGCGGATGTCGCGGCGATGCTGTCTGAACTGACCGGCCGCGAGATCAGGCGGGTCGTGGCGAAGGACGATGACTGGTTGGACGGCCTGGTGAAGCACGGAGTGCCCGCCGCACAGGCGCAGATGCTGCTCGGCATGTTCCTTGCGTCGCGTCGGGGCGAGTTCGCGACGGCCGACCCGACGCTCGAGACGCTGCTGGGGCGTCCGGCCCAGTCGCTGCGGAGTGTGCTCGACGCGCTGGTGGTCGCCGCGGGGCGCTGAGCTACGGCAGGTCCCGGAACGCGGCGACCGCATCGGACCGGGCGAGGTTGCGGTCGACCGCGAGCTTCGCCGCGGGCGTCGCCGCAATCGACAGCACCACGTCGTGCGACTTGCGCAGCCGTGCCTCGACGGGCTCGATCGCGGTGAGCGAGACGTCGTGCGAGCGGATACCGCGCAGGGCGGTCTTGAGCTGGCCAGCGATCGCCGCCGTCGGAACAGTGGGCTTGAGTGACAGGAGAATGCGATAGGGCGCCAGGCGGCTGGGCTCGGGGGTCGCGGAGGGCGGAGCGACCGGCTCGCTCGTGGCGGCCCTCCGCCGCGACCAGGGGAACCTCACGACGCGGCCATCGGCATGGTGAACGCGCCACGCG
>JACMNE010000028.1 GCA_014378715.1 Microbacteriaceae bacterium | reverse complement strand
CGGTCATGAGGAAGTGAGGGGTGTGACGCATCAGGCCTGATCCTTCGGGCACCAGTAGAGCTTTCGGCCCGCCGCCATCTCCATGACGATCGGGGTTCCGCAGACGCGGCAGGGCTTGCCCTCGCGGTGATAGACCCAGTGACGGGAGTCGCGGCGGGCGAGGGCGGCGGCGTATTTGACCTTGCCGAGCCGGTCCATGGTCATCATCTGGCCGAGCTCGACACCGATGCGCAACAGCTTGGTCCAGTCCTTCCACAGGGCGCGCACGGTCTCCTCTGGCACGTCCTTGCCGCGCGTGTGCGGGTTGAGGCGGGCGCGAAAAAGCAGCTCGGCGCGGTAGACGTTTCCGATCCCGCTCACCACGGACTGGTCCATCAGGAGGAGGCCGATCGGGGTGGCCTTGGAGCGCACGGTGGCCGTGAAGCGGTCCTCGCTCTTCTTGCCGGGGTCGACGAGCGGGTCGGGACCGAGCTTGTCGAGCGAGACCTGCACCTGCTCGGGGTTCAGCACCTCGCAGGCCGTCGGGCCCCGTAGGTCTGCGACGACGTCGTCGGCAAGGAGGCGCACCCGCACCTGGCCGACCGGCTCGGGCGGGAAGGAGTCGACGGCGCCGAGCGACTCCTGCTCGGCCATCCGCAGGCGGGCGACCCGGGGTGCGCCGATGCTGGAGAGCGAGTCTTCGCCGGCGGAGTCGGTGATGGATGCGGCAGCCTCGCCCGGTGCAGCATCCGGCGTCCCGGCGACCGTGCCGCGCTGGTTGGTCTGCCCCATCCGGCCCCGCGACGCCGCGGTGGTCGCGTCGGCGGTGATGTCTCCGGCGAAGTCCCAGGCCCCGTACAGCCCGAGGTGCACCCGCAGGAAGCGGTCGCCCTCGAATTCGAGGAACATCTGCTTGCCGACGGCACGCGCCGCAGTCATGACACGACCGTCGATCTCCGCGGCCCCGTCGGCGAATCGGCCCTGCGGCGATGACGCGGCAATCCGCTTCCCCACGAAGTGGAGGGCAAACTGGCGGGCGATGCGGTGCACGGAATGACCCTCGGGCACTAGCGGCCCAGAGTGTCGATGTGGTGGCCGGCGATCGCCCCGGTCGCCTCGAACTCGGCGAGCTGGGCGATCCGGCGCGCGTGGCGCTCCTCGTGCGTGTAGGGCTGGGCGATGAAGGCGTCGATGAACGAGGTCGCCTCCTCAACACTGTGTTGCCGCGCACCGATCGCGATGAGATTCGCGTCGTTGTGCTCCCGCGCGAGCCCGGCCGTTGCGAGGCTCCAGACGAGGGCGGCGCGGGCCCCCTCGACCTTGTTCGCCGCGATCTGCTCGCCGTTGCCCGACCCGCCGAGGACGACCCCGAGCGCCTCGACGCCGGCTGCCCGGTCGGCGACGACCCCGATCGCCGCGTTGATGCAGAAACTGGGGTAGTCGTCGAGCGGATCGTACGCCGCTGGCCCATGGTCGATCACGGTGTGGCCGGCGGTGCGGAGGTGGTCCTGCAGGTCGCGGCTGAAGTCGAGGCCCGCGTGGTCGGTGGCGATGTGGATTCGCATCCTCCGATTCTAGGAGGGGTGCGCGGGGTGTCGGGTCAGTCGAAGATCGGGTCGCGGGTGCGCGAGCGCTTGAGCTCGAAGAAGCCGTCGAACGAGGTCGCGGCGACGACGCCGTCCCAGAGAGTGAGCGCCTGCTCGCCGCGCGGGATGGGCGAGATGACCGGGCCGAAGAATGCGGTGCCGTTCACGGCGATCACCGGCGTGCCCACGTCCTGACCGACCCGGCCGATGCCCTCGTTGTGCGAAGCTCGAAGCTGCACGTCGAACTCGTCGGAGTCGGCGTAGCGGGCGAAGTCGGCGGGGAGGCCGACCTCGGCGAGCGCCGCGGGGATGACCTCGTCACGGTTCTTGTTGCCACCGGGGTGGATGCGGGTGCCGAGCGCGTCGTAGAGGCGCTTGACGACCTCCTGGCCGTGCAACTCCTTCGCCGCGGCGACGAGGCGGGTGTAGGCCATGGCGCGGGGCAGGAACTCCCGGTAGCTGTCGGTCAGTTCCTTGTCCTCGTTGAGGATCGCCAGGCTCATGATCTTCCACGTCACGTCCAGGTCGCGGTGCGCTGCCACCTCGTCGACCCAGCGCGAGGTCATCCACGCCCACGGGCAGGAGGGATCGAACCAGAACTCGACGGCAGTGGGGCGGAGGGCGGTCACGGGCGCTACGGCATCTGAACTCATTGCGCCACCCTATCCGCGCCACCGCGCGAGTTGCTGGAGACCCCCCATAGACTGCGACGGTGCCGAACAGCGACGTCGACGAACCCTCAGCGGCCGAAATGCCGGGGGCCGGAACCTCAGGGTCCGACCATTCCGGGGCATGGGCCGCGGTCGAGCGGAGTTGGTCGGGCTCCCCCGCCGAACTCGCGGAATTCACCATCCGCTTCGACGAGCACTTCGCCACTCTCGGCGAGCTGTTCACGTCGGTCTACGCCGACCACCACGACTGCGCCGCCCAGCTCGTGGCTCTCGCGGTGGAGCTCGGCGAGGCGTGGCTCGCGCGCTCCCCCGAGCTCAAGGCCGTCGACGCGCAGCGCCTGGCCGACCCGGACTGGTTCCAGTCCGAGCGGATGCTGGGTGGTGTCTGCTATGTCGACCGGTACGCCGGCGATCTGGACGGCATTCGCGAGAAGATTCCGTACTTCCAGGAGCTCGGACTCACCTACCTGCATCTGATGCCGCTGTTCCTCGCCCCCGAGGTCAACTCCGACGGTGGTTACGCGGTGTCGAGCTATCGCGAGGTGAACCCGGCGCTCGGCGACATCGAGCAGCTGAGGGCGCTCGCCACCGAGCTGCGGGCCGCCGGGATCTCGCTGGTCGTCGACTTCATCTTCAATCACACCTCCAACGAGCACGAGTGGGCGCGCAGGGCGATCGCCGGCGAGCGCGAGTTCGAAGAGTACTACTGGATCTACCGCGACCGCGAAGCGCCCGACGCCTTCGAGCGCACCGTGCGGGAGATCTTCCCCGACGACCACCCCGGCTCCTTCGTGCAGCTCGACGACGGGCGCTGGGTCTGGGCCACGTTCTACTCGTTCCAGTGGGACCTCAATTACGCCAATCCAGCGGTCTTCCGGGCGATGGCCGGCGAGATGCTGTTCCTCGCTGGTCTCGGTGTCGATGTGTTGCGGATGGACGCCGTGGCGTTCATCTGGAAGCGGGTCGGCACCCCCTGCGAGAGCCTGCCGGAGGCGCACGTGCTCATCCGTGCTTTCAACGCGGTCTGCGCCATCGTCGCCCCCGCACTGCTGTTCAAGTCGGAGGCGATCGTGCACCCCGACGAGGTAGCCCAGTACATCGACCGGGGCGAATGCCAGCTCTCCTACAACCCCCTGCAGATGGCCCTCGGCTGGGAGGCGCTCGCCACCCGGGACACCCGTCTGCTCTCACAGGCCCTCGAGCGGCGGCACTCTATCGTCGACGGCACGGCCTGGGTCAACTACGTGCGCAGCCACGACGACATCGGCTGGACGTTCTCCGACGAGGATGCCGCCGAGCTCGGCATCGACGGTCACGCGCACCGCCGGTTCCTGAACGCCTTCTATGTGGGCCGCTTCGACGGCAGCTTCGCCAGGGGCGTGCCGTTCCAGGAGAACCCGCGCACGGGCGACTGCCGCATCTCCGGCACCACCGCGTCGCTCAGCGGGCTCGAGCAGGGCGACCCCGGCGCGATCGGCCGCATCCACCTGGCACATTCGATCGCACTCAGCACGGGCGGCGTGCCCCTTCTCTACCTGGGGGACGAGGTCGGCCAGCTCAACGACTACGGCTACCTCGACGATCCGGCCCACGCCGGCGACAGCCGCTGGGCCAACCGTCCCGCCTACCCCGCTGCCGCTTACGCCGACCGGAACGACCCCGGCACGGATGCCGGGGCGATCTATCTCGGTCTGCGCCGTCTCATCGAAGTGAGGTCGCGCACCCCCGAGTTCGCGGGCAGCACCCTGCATGCCTTCGACACCCACAACCCGCACGTGCTCGGCTACCAGCGCCCCGGCGGAGAGCACCTCGGCGACCACCTCGGGCAGCACCTCGGGGGGCAGGGCGAGGTGCTGTGCCTAGCCAACTTCGGCGACACCGACGAGCTCGTCGATGGGCGGACGCTCTCGGGCTTCGCGGCGGATGCCCATGAGCTCACGCGCGACGAATCGGTGTCGCTGACCGGCGGGCTGCGCCTGCGACCGCACGAATTCGCCTGGCTCCGCGTCACCCCGAGCTGAGGCCGGACCCGGCCGAACCGACACCAGGGAGTACTGAGAAGCGCTCGTCAACTGGGTCTGGTCAAGGCCGCGTCGCAGGGGCAAGATTGACGCACAGACAATCATTTCCTCGGAGGTGTCCCGTGACCGCTGCCCAATCTCTCGCCCCAGGGATCATGCCCGTGCTCTCGCGCGGTAAGCATCGCACCCCGCACCGCGGAGCCTGCTTCATGGAGTTCGCGTCCTACCTGGCGGGTGAGCGGTGGAGCGATCATCCCGCCTGCACGCACCCGTCCCTGGCCGCATTGGCGCGGCTGGTCAACGACTGGAGTTCCGACGCGAAGCGGTCCCGGCTCGCCGCCATGGTCCCCTCCGTCATCGGCCTCGTCTCCCCCGTTGCCGACGAACGCATCGAGCTGATGCTCGCCGTGCGCGCCGCCGCGACCGCGCTGCCGATCGCGAGCGAACCGCGCCAGCGTGCGCTGGCTGTGGGCCTCATCCGCTGCGAGGCGCAACTCGATGTTGTCGATCCGCAGGACACCACCCAAACCAGGGAGCTGGCCAGGAACGCCCTTGACACCGTTCCGCTCGCCGAGGTGTGGGCAACCCGCCAGCTCGCGATCCTGCGCGGCCGCAAGCCCCGCAACTTCGCGCCGCTGTACGACGCGATCGTCAATGTCGCGATCGCGGGGATAGGCGAGGCCTGCGTCGCCGACACCGACGACCTGCTCGCCGGTCTGCTCGAGCGTGCGATCAACGACTGCCGCCGGCTGATGAGGGAGGGTGCGCCCGCGACGACGCCTCGCACCCCGTCGACCCGCACCCCGGCCACCCGCACCCCGGCCACGGTGACCGGCTGATCCGGTAGCTCCTGATCATCCGGCAGGTGCTGATCCGGTAGCCGCACGACGTACCTGGCCACCAAGTCGGCTCCTCGGCTGGTGGCCGAGTGCCCTCGAGCCTGTGACCCCCCTTGCTCGCACCCGGCGATAGGGTGGTGAGGCCGGCCACGAGCCGCCCCGCTACGAAGGAGAGCACAATGCCTGGAGAAAACCTCACCCGGATCGAAGCGCAAGAGCGCAAGGCCATTGTGGCGGTGGACGGCTACCACGTGACCCTCGACCTCACGACCGGACCGGACACCTTCCGCAGCACCACTGTCGTCACCTTCGCGGCGACCGCCGGAGCGTCGACCTTCATCGACGCCCTCACCCGCACTGTGCACTCCGTCACCCTGAACGGCACCGACCTAGATGTGGCCGCGGTCAACGACGGTGTGCGCATTCAGCTCGCCGGCCTCGAGGCGCAGAACAGCCTCACGGTCGTCGCCGACGCCGCGTACACGAACACCGGGGAGGGCCTTCACCGCTTCGTCGACCCCGTCGACGGCGAGGTCTACCTCTATTCCCAGTTCGAGGTGCCCGACGCCCGCCGCGTGTTCGCCGTCTTCGAGCAGCCCGACCTCAAGGCCGTCTTCACCTTCACGGTCACCGTGCCGGAGGCCTGGGTCGTCGTGAGCAACTCGATCAGCCCCATCCCGGAGGCCGGCACCACCGCGGGCACCTCCACATGGCACTTCCCGGCGACCCCGCGGCTGTCGAGCTACGTCACCGCCATCGTCGCCGGCCCCTACACCTCGGTGCACAGCAACCTGACCAGCAGCGACGGGCGCGAGATCCCACTCGGCATCTTCGCCCGCAAGTCGCTCAGCACCTACCTCGACTCCGACTACATCTTCGAGAAGACCCGCCAGGGCTTCGCCTATTACGAGGAGAAGTTCGCCTACCCCTACCCCTTCGACAAGTACGACCAGCTCTTCGTCCCCGAGTTCAACGCCGGCGCGATGGAGAATGCCGGGGCGGTGACCTTCACCGAGACCTATGTGTTCCGTGGCAAAGTGACCGACGCCGTGCGCGAGCGCCGGGTCGTGACGATCCTGCACGAGCTCGCCCACATGTGGTTCGGCGACCTCGTGACCATGAAGTGGTGGAACGACCTCTGGCTCAACGAGTCCTTCGCGGAGTGGGCGTCGACGATCGCCACGGCCGAGGCCACCGAGTGGACCGAGGCGTGGACGACCTTCCAGGCGATGGAGAAGAGCTGGGCCTACCGCCAGGACCAGCTGCCGTCCACCCACCCCGTCTTCGCGAACATCACCGACCTCGAAGACGTGCTCGTCAACTTCGACGGCATCACCTACGCCAAGGGCGGATCGGTGCTCAAGCAGCTCGTCGCCTGGGTCGGCATCGACGCGTTCTACGCCGGGGTCGCCGCCTACTTCCGCAAGCACGCCTACGGGAACACCGAGCTGGGCGACCTGTTCGCCGAGCTCGAGGCCACCAGCGGGCGCGAGCTCACCGAATGGTCGAAGCTGTGGCTCGAGACCGCGGGCGTCAACACGCTGCGTCCCGAGATCGAGACGGATGATGCGGGGATCATCACCTCGTTCACCATCGTGCAGACCGCGGCCGCCGACTACCCCACGATCCGCCCGCACCGCCTGGCGATCGGCCTCTACGACCTCGCAGCCGGTCGGCTCGTGCGCGACGACCGCCTCGAACTCGACGTCGCCGGAGAGCGCACCGAGGTCACCGGACTCGTGGGCCGCCGCAAGAGCGACCTGGTGCTGATCAACGACGACGACCTGGCCTACGCCAAGGTCCGACTCGACGACGCCTCGCTGAAGACCGCCACCGAGTACCTCTCATCGATCGAGAACCCGCTCGCTCGCGCCATCGTCTGGGGATCGATCTGGGACACCACTCGCGACGGCGAGAGCGCGGCACGCGATTACGTGCGGCTGGTGCTCGCGCATATCGCGACCGAGTCGGAGTCGACCACGATTCGCACCACCCTCACCCAGCTGCTCACCACCGCTCGCCTCTACGTCGACCCGGCCACCCGTGCTGCGACGATCACGGTCGTCGGCGACGAGCTGCTCGACCTCGCCCGCGAGGCCGAGGCCGGTTCGGACGCGCAGTTCCAGTTCGTCAAGTTCCTGGCGAATGTCGCCTCGACCACCGACCACGTCGCGTTCCTGGCCGGGCTCCTCGACGGGTCCGGCGCCCTTGGCGGTCTCGCCGTGGACACTGACCTGCGCTGGGAGCTCCTCGAGGGCCTTGTGCTGAACGGCGCGGCCGGGGCAGACCAGATCGCCGCCGCCCTCGCCGCGGACAACACCGCCAACGGGCAGCAGGCCGCCGCCCGGGTGACCGCTGCCATCCCCACATCCGCTGCAAAGCTCGCAGCCTTCGCCTCCCTCGTCGACAGCGACCAGCTGCCGAACGCCATCGTGCGGCAGAGCACGATCGGGTTCCAGCACGTCAACGACCCCGCCGTGCTCGAGGGCACGGTGGAGCGCTACTTCGACAGCATCGGCACGATCTGGGCCACCCGGTCACACGCCATCGCGGAGACCCTGGTGGTCGGCCTGTACCCCAGCTCCCTCGCGAGCCCGGCACTGCGCGACCGCACCCTGGCCTGGCTCGCAGCGAATTCGGAGGTTCCGGCGCTGCGCCGCCTCGTGGTCGAGAACCTCGCGGGTGTCGAGCGGGCGATCGCGGTTCAGGAACACGACGCCGGCTGACCAGGCTGAGGCCCCGAGGGGGGCGGGCCATACACTGGAACGGATATGAGACTCGCCGTGACAGACCCCGCCCCCTTCGACTGGACAGCCTTCTGGGGCTCCGTTGGTGAATTCATCGCCCACTTCGAGGTGTTCTTCAGCGTCTCCGCGATCATCATCGGCGCCGTCGTGCTGCGCATCCTGCTCCACTTCGTCATCCGCCGGGTGGTGAACCGGGTGGTGTCCGGCGTCAAGAAGCGCCAGAACGTCGACGACACCCAGGCCATCATCGCCTCGCCCCTCGCCGCCGTGCGGGTCGTGCAGCGCACCCGCACTCTCGGCTCGGTGCTGAACAACGTGGTGAGCGTGGTCATCGTGATCGTCGCGCTGCTGCTGAGCGTGACAGCGATCAACCCCAATATCATTGGCTCCTTCGCGCTGATCACCGCCGCTCTCGGCGCCGGCCTCGGTTTCGGCGCCCAGAACATCGTCAAGGACGTGCTCAACGGGCTGTTCATGGTGGCCGAGGACCAGCTCGGGGTCGGCGACGTCGTCGACCTGGGCGAGGCGGTCGGCACCGTCGAGCAGGTCGGCATCCGGGTCACCCAGGTGCGCGACGTCGACGGGACCCTCTGGTTCGTGCGCAACGGCGAGATCCTCCGCGTCGGCAACAAGTCGCAGGGCTGGGCGCGCGTCATCATCGACATTCCGGCCCCCTACGACTCCGACGTGCAGTCGGTGCAGGACACACTGCTCAAGACGGCCATCGAAATGGCCTCCAGCCAGCAGTGGCGCCGCAAGATCATCGAGAAGCCCGAGATCTGGGGGCTCGAGTCGATCTCGGCCGAGGCCCTCGTCATCCGCCTGGTCATGAAGACCCGCCCCGCTGACCAGTGGGAGGTCGCCCGCGAGCTGCGCTACCGCCTGATCAAGGCGCTCGACCTCTCCGGAGTCAACCTGCCAGCGCTCAACCGTGTGGTCTTCGATGGCCAGCGGGAGCCGGCCGCGGCCCCGATCGAGGCGCCGGACAAGGGTGCCGACGAGAATTCGCACGAGAGCCCCGACAAGACTCCGGACCGCTCGACCCCGAGGGGCTCGACTTGAGCAACTTCTACGAGCAGATCGGTGGCCGGGCCACCTTCGAGAAGCTCGTCCGCAACTTCTACGCCGGGGTGCGCGAGGATCAGGAGCTCTGGCCGATGTACCCGCAGGACGACCTCGAGGGCGCCATCCAGCGCCTCACCGGGTTCCTCGAGCAGTACTGGGGCGGGCCCGGCACCTATAGCGAGGAGCGTGGCCACCCACGCTTGAGGATGCGGCACCAGCCCTTCGCCGTGAACCCGAAGGCCAAGGAGCACTGGCTCACCCATATGCGGGCAGCCGTCGACAGCCTCGGGCTGTCCGAACTCGACGACGCGATGCTGTGGAGCTACCTCGACCGCGCGGCCCAGGCCATGGTGAACACCTTCGACGACTGAGGCGCGGCGAGACCACCGCCGCCGGAGCTAGGTGCGGTGGGCGGCCAGGACGGAGCGAACGCGCTCGGTGTCGTCACCCATCTGGGCGATGAGGGCCTCGAGGGTCGAGTACTTGACCATCCCGCGGATGAAGTCGACGAACTCGAGCTCGACGATGTGGTCGTAGAGATCGAGGTCGGCGTCGAGCACGTGCGCCTCGACCTGCTTCTCCGGCACACCCTCGAAGGTGGGGTTGTTGCCGATGGACACGGCGGAGGGCATCTTCTGCCCATCGACGGTGAGCAGACCGGCGTAGACGCCGTCGGCCGGGATGAACCCCTCGAGGTTCGGGGCGAGGTTGGCGGTCGGGTAGCCGAGGGCGCGGCCCCGCTGCTGCCCGTGAACGACCATGGAGCGCACGGAGGGGTGCCTGCCGAGCAGGCGACCAGCCGCGGCGACGTGGCCCTCGGCAAGGAGCGTCCTGATGCGGGTCGAGGAGACCGGGAGCCCGTCGGGGTCGCGGTGCAGCTCGAGCTGGCGCACCTCGAAGCCGTGGCGTTCGCCGAGCGCGACGAGGAGCGCGAAGTCGCCGGCCCCGCGGCTGCCGAAGCGGGTGCCGGGGCCGACGAGCACGACCTTCGCGCGCAGCGCGCCGACGATGATGGTCTCGACGAAGTCGGTCGCCGACATGGAGCTGAGCACCCGGTCGAACGGCAGCTGGAGCATGGTGTCCACGCCCGCCGCGGCGATCAGCTCGCGCTTCTGGTCGTTGCTGACGATGCTCTCGGGGCAGCGGGGCGGGTCGAGCAGCGCGAGCGGGTTGCGGTCGAAGGTGAGGACGGTCGACGACAGGCCGCGCTCCGCGGCGGCCGCGCGGAGGGTGCCGATGACGGTGCGGTGGCCGGTGTGCATGCCGTCGAACTTTCCGAAGGTGACCGCGGCGGGGCCGACATCCGCGGGAATGCCGTCGAACGACGTGAAGAACCGCACCTCAGGCCCCCGTTGTCACCGTCTGCGCGACGCCGGCGCGGCGGCTGTAGAGCCAGGCCATGCCGAGGATCGGGAGCACGAAGGGGATGAACGCGTAGCCGCGTCCGAAGTACGACCAGACGGTGTCGGCGGGGAACAGCACGGGGTCGGCGATGCTGAGGATGCCGACGACGACGACCCCGAGGAACTCGAAGCCGATCGTGATCCAGGCAACGCGGTACCAGGTGGGACCCTTCGCCACGAGGGCGACGGTCGCGGCGATGTAGACGACGGCGGCGACCGCGGAGAGCAGGTAGGCGACCGGCGCGGCGTCGAACTTCGTGGCGATCTGGAATACGGAGCGACCCGTCGCGGCGAGGGCGAGGATCGCGTACACGACGACGAGGACGCGCCCGACGCCGCGGGTACTGGAGGAAGCTGTCTGAACCATCAGTCCAAGATTAGGCCACCCGGACGGGCGAGCCTGCGCACCGCTCAGGCTGACTGCACGAACCAGATCTGCGTCATGCGGTAGAGCATCACGGCGATGGACAGGTTGACCACCCCGAGGATGACGGTGCTCCACCTGTTGCGTTCGACCAGCGCCCAGAATCCGGCCAGCGGCGGCAGCAGCATGGCCGAGACCAGGTAGATGTAGAACTCCAGCACACTGCCGGTGGCGATGTTGCCGACGGCCGGGGCGACCAGTGAGACGACGAGCTGGCCGATGAGCAGCACCTCGACCAGGAGCGTGGCCCCGAGGGTGAGGTCGGAAGGGGTGCGGCCGGTGAACCCCAGGGCCAGGCAGATCAGCCCGGCGAGCACGGCGACGGCCGTCTGCACCCACGTGTAGGTCTCGATCATGCGAGCACTTCGCTGGTCGGGAAGTTGACGATCGGCTTCGCCTTCGGGCCCGCCACGTCGAGGAGGCCGACGAGCCGGCCGTCGGGGCCGAGGGCCGCGACCGGGCGAGCACCGTAGCGTTCGGCCGCTCCGTCGAGCACGATCCGCTTGCCGTGGGTGAGGTCGACGACCTGCTGCGTGTCGAGGTCGACGGTCGGGAAGAGCGTCGACGCGACATCCGCTGGGCTGCGGAGGCTGGCGGCGACGTCCATGGACTCGAGCGTCGCGGCGTCCGCGATCCGGAACGGTCCGATCCTGGTGCGGCGGAGGGCGGTGAGGTGGCCGCCCACCCCGAGGTCGGTGCCGAGGTCACGGGCGAGGGCGCGGATGTAGGTTCCGGAGGAGCACTCGACGCGGACGTCGAGGTCGAGGTGGATTGCGGCACCTTCGGTGACGAGGCGCACGTCGAGAAGCTCGAACGCCGCGACCGTGACCGCGCGCGAACGCAGCTCGACGGTCTCACCGGCACGCACGAGCGCGTAGCTGCGTCGGCCGTCGACCTTGATCGCGCTGACCGCGCTCGGCACTTGGTCGATGTCTCCGGTGAGCTCGGCGATGCCGCGGGCGATGGCCTCCTCGGTGACGGCCGCGACGGCCCCCGCCGGGGCGGAGTCGAGCAGGTCGCCCTCGTGGTCGTCGGTGATGGTCGTGGAGCCGAGCCGGATCGTGGCGAAGTACTCCTTGTCGAGTCCCACCACGAACGTCAGCAGACGCGTCGAGCTGTTGATGCCGAGGACCAGCAGCCCGGTCGCCATCGGGTCGAGGGTGCCGGCGTGGCCGACCTTGCGGGTGTCGGCGAGCTTACGGGTACGGGAGACGGCGTCATGGCTCGTGATCCCGGCCGGTTTGTCGAGGAGGAGGATGCCGCTGGCGGTCGTCATCGAGCGCCGCGCGGGAGGGAATGGTCAGTCACTCCCCAAGGCTACGGTGTCCGGCTGGAGGATCGGCCGGGTGGCCGGTGAGACGGTCATCGTCGGGCAGGGTGCGCGACGTAGGCTGCGACCATGAGAATCGCCGTTGTCGGAGCCGGTGCCGTCGGCGGCACCCTCGCCGCCCTGCTCGCGAACGCCGGCCACGACGTGCACGTCACGGCCCGCGGGGAGCACCTTGCCGCGATCCAGGACCGCGGGCTGCACCTCACCGGGGCGTGGGGCTCCGTGGTCGCCCTCGTCGGCGCCTCGGAGGTACTCGACGACGACCTCACTCCCGAGCTCGCGTTCGTCACGGTGAAGGCCTCCGGCGCCGTCTCCGCCATGCGGGACTCGGCCGCCGCCCTCGACGGGGTGCCGGTCGTGGTGGTACAGAACGGCCTCGGCGCGCTCAGCAGTGCCGCGTCCGCCCTCCCCCGCAGCCCGGCCGTCGGTGCCCTGGCGATGTTCGCGGCGTCCTTCCTCTCCCCCGGCGACGTCTCCGTCACCACACCGGGGTCGATCTGCCTGGGAGGAGCGGATGTCGCGGCCCTCGGCATCGCGCAGCGGGTGCTGTCACCCGTGATTCCCGTGGCGGTCACACCGGACTTCCTCGGCGCCCAGTGGACCAAGCTCATCGTCAACCAGGTCAACGCTCTACCGGCGATCACGGGACTCAGCGTGCAGCAGGTGATCGCCGACCGCGACCTGCGGGCGGTGCTGACCGCGAGCATGCGGGAGGCGGTCTCGGTGGCGCTGGTGCTCGGCATCCGCTTTCAGAGCCTGCAGGGGCTGTCCGACCGCATGCTGCGCACATTCGCCGCCGTGCCGCCGGTGCTGGCCGAGCTGCTGCCGCGCACGATCGCGCGGCGGATGGGCGACGTGCCCAACCCGGGGTCGACACTGCAGAGCATCCGCCGGGGGCAGCCCACCGAGGTCGACGCGCTGAACGGCGCGATCGTGGCCGAGGCCGCGCTCGTGGGCGTCGACACCCCGGTGAACGCCGAACTGGTCGGGCTCGTGCACGAGGTGGAGGCGAGCACAGGCGAGGCGGGCAGCGGTTTTGTGCCGCCTGCCGAGGTCGTGGCGCGGATCTGGCTGGCGTGCGGACGGTAGCGGGGCGCCCGGCGGTTCAGTAGGCGCGGTTCGGGAAGGGCTCAGCAGGCGTCGGCGAAGACCCGCAGCGGGTGGTTCACGTCGGAGTTGTCGATGATCGCAGTCGCACGGCCGCGCGGGTCTGCCTCCCCGATGTAGACCTCCTGCGCCCCCGCGTAGCGCAGGTTGGCGTCGATCGAGGGGTCGGTGCCGTCACGGGAGGTGTGCTGGGCGAGACCGAGTTCGAGGGGCACCTCGAGCCAGACCGAGTAGTTCCAGAGTCCCCGCAGCTCCGGGCGGTTGAGGTACACCCCGTCCACGATGAGCAGGCAGTCGATCGGGGCCTCCTCTCTGGGAGGGGAGATGGGTGCGTCGGCGTGGACGTCGAAAGACGCGACCTGGAACGCATCGCCGGCCAGGAACGGCTCCACCAGAACCCTGCGGAAGGTCGCGTAATCGTAGCTCTCCCGATAACAGCCGTCGACCGAATCGTGGCCCAGCCGATAGCGTTCGGCCGCCGGACGGTAGAACGCGTCGACCGTCGCTGTGGCGACCCCGTGGCCTGCCTTCGTGACGGCCGCAGCGAGGTGCTCGGCGAACCGGGTCTTGCCGGAACCGTCGATGCCATCGATCGCGACGGTGGCCCTCCCCGATCCGTAATTGTGGAGGATCTCCGCTGCCAGTGTGTCCAGGGTCACATGCCGTTCCGGCTTCCACCTTGTCATGCTCCCCAGCCTAGGCCGGGCACGCGACATCCGCTCGCCTAGATTGGATGGATGGACACCGCAGGCACGAACATCGCACCGGCCGTCAACGGGTGGTTCGCCGCGCACGCCCGCGACCTGCCATGGCGCAGGGCCGGCTTCAGTGCGTGGGGCACCCTGGTGAGCGAGTTCATGCTGCAGCAGACGCCGGTGGTTCGGGTGGTCCCGCGCCTGGCCGAGTGGCTCGATCGCTGGCCGACCCCGGCCTCCCTCGCCGCTGTGCCGCCCGGGGAGGCCGTGCGCGCCTGGGACCGTCTCGGATACCCCCGCCGGGCCCTCAATCTGCACGCCTGCGCCGTGCAGATCACGCAACGCCACGGGGGAATCGTCCCGCGCGACGTCGACGAGCTCCTCGCGCTGCCGGGGGTCGGCCCGTACACCGCGAGGGCGGTGGCGGTGTTCGCCTACGGCGACCGGCATCCGGTGGTGGACACGAACGTGCGCCGGGTCATCGCCCGCGCCGTGGACGGGGTCGGCGAGGCGGGGCCCACCGCGACAACACGTGACCTCGCCGCGATGGACGCCCTGCTCCCCCTGGACGACGCGGATGCCCGAGTGTTCAACGCCGGCGCCATGGAGCTCGGCGCCGTGGTCTGCACCGCGAGGTCGCCGCGGTGCGGGGAATGTCCCGTCGCCGCGAAGTGCGCGTGGCGGGCGGCGGGGTACCCGGCCTACGACGGAACCCGGGCGCCCCGCCAGAAGCCGTTCGAGGGGTCGGACCGCCACGTGCGCGGACTGATCATGGCCGAGCTGCGCGCGAGCGACGTTCCGGTGACGATCGCGCAGATCGACTCGCTCTGGACCGACGACGTGCAGAGGTCGCGGTCGCTCGCCGGGCTCGTGACCGACGGCCTCGCAGTCGTCTCCGACGGCGGGTACGCGCTGCCGTAGAGCGGCCTCGCCGTGCTCTCAGTCCTCGTCGTACTCGATGACGCGCGGCTTGACGTACGGGTCGGCGTCGCCAGCATACCGAGCGGTCTTCTTGAGGGTCTCCACTTCGAGGTCACGCTGAGTGGCCTCCTTGAGGAGGTCCTCGATGTGCTTGGCGTTCTCGGGGATCGCGTCGGCGATGAACTCCAGTGACGGGGTGAGCCGGGAGGTGAGGTTCTTACCCACCTCGCTGCGCAGCATACCGGTCGCCGACTTGAGGGCGGCGGCGGAGTCCTGGCGCTCCTCGTCGGAGCCATACACGGTGTAGAACACCGAGGCGTGCTGGAGATCGCCGGTCACCTTGACATCGGTGATGGTCACGAAGCCGATGCGGGGATCCTTGATCCCGCGCTCGAGGGTCTTCGCCACAATCACCTTGATGCGGTCTGCCATTTTTCTGGCGCGTGCTGGATCGACCATGTCGGTGCCTTCTTCTGTTCTGGGTGGTTGTTGCCGGTGCGGGGGCCCCGGTTGCCCGGGACCCCCGCACCCTGCTCCGCTTAGTCGCGGGGCTTTTCCTTCAATTCGATCGTCTCGATCTCGTCACCGATCTGGATGTCGTTGAACTTGCCGAGGCCGATGCCGGCCTCGAAGTCCGTGCGCACCTCGGTGACGTCGTCCTTGAACCGGCGGAGCGATTCGATGGCGAGGTTGTCTCCGACCACAACACCGTCGCGGATGACCCGCGCCTTGGCGTTTCGCGTGATCGTCCCGGAGCGGACGATGACACCAGCGACGTTGCCGAACTTGGAGGAGCGGAACACCTCGCGGATCTCGGCGACGCCGGACTGGACCTCTTCGAACTCGGGCTTGAGCATTCCCTTGAGGGAGTTCTCGATGTCCTCGAGCGCCGCGTAGATGACCGAGTAGAACCGCACGTCGACACCCTCGCGGGCGGCACGCTCGCGGGCCTTCGTATCAGGACGGACGTTGAACCCGATGATGATCGCGTTGTCGACCGTCGCGAGGTTCACGTCGCTCTCGGTGACCGCGCCAACACCGCGGTGGATGATGCGCAGCTGCACACTGTCGTCCACGTCGATCTTGAGCAGCGACTCCTCGAGCGCCTCGACCGCACCGGACACGTCGCCCTTGATGATGAGGTTGAGCGAGTCGACCTTGCCGTCTTCGAGGGCCTTGGTGAAGTCCTCGAGGCTGATGCGCTTCCTGCTGCGGGCCAGGAGAGCGTTGCGCTCCACGGCTTCGCGCTTCTCGGCGATCTGGCGGGCTGTGCGGTCATCGTCGGTGACGATGAACGTGTCGCCTGCGCGGGGAACGGAGGTCAGTCCGAGCACGGCGACCGGACGGGCCGGTGTCGCGAACTCGACGCTGTCGCCGTTCTCGTCGAACATCGCACGAACGCGGCCGTAGGCCGTTCCGGCGACGATCGGGTCTCCGACCTCGAGCGTTCCCGACTGGATGAGCACGGTCGCAACAGCACCGCGCCCCTTGTCGAGCTTCGCCTCGATCGCGACACCGCGGGCGTCCTTGTTCGGGTTCGCACGCATGTCGAGTCCGGCGTCTGCGGTGAGCAGGACGGCGTCGAGCAGGCTCTTGACGCCGAGGCCGGTGAGGGCCGACACGTCGATGAACATCGTGTCGCCTCCGTACTCCTCGGCGACGAGTCCGAACTCGGTGAGCTGCTGGCGCACCTTGGCCGGGTTGGCGCCCGGCTTGTCGACCTTGTTCACCGCGACGACGATCGGCACGTTCGCTGCCTGGGCGTGGTTGAGCGCCTCGACCGTCTGCGGCATGATGCCGTCATCCGCTGCGACCACGAGGATCGCGATGTCGGTGACCTGGGCACCACGTGCGCGCATGGCAGTGAACGCCTCGTGGCCAGGGGTGTCGATGAAGGTGATGGCGCGTTCGATGCCCTCATGCTCGGCGATGATCTGGTACGCACCGATGTGCTGCGTGATCCCGCCCGCCTCGCCCGCAACGACGTTCGCGTTACGGATGGAGTCGAGGAGCTTCGTCTTACCGTGGTCGACGTGACCCATGACGGTCACGACGGGCGGACGAATCTCGAGATCGTCGTCGTCCTCGTCGGCCAGCTCCTGGTCGAGGTCGAGGTCGAAGCCGAGAAGCAGCTCGCGGTCCTCATCCTCCGGGGAGACCATCTGGATCTTGAAGCCCAGCTCGCTGCCCAGGATGTCGAAGGTCGCCTCGTCGAGGGACTCCGTCGCCGTCGCCATCTGTCCCAGGTGGAACAGCACGGTGACGAGGTTGCCGGGGCTGGTGTCGATCTTGTCGGCGAAGTCGGTGATCGACGCGCCACGGCGCAGGCGCACCACGGTCGTGCCGTCGCCACGGGGAACGCTCACACCGCCGAGCGACGGGGCTTCCCTGAGCTCGAATTCTGCTCTCTTCGTGCGCTTCGACTTGCGGGCCTTGCTTTTACCGCCGCCACGACCGAACGCACCGGCGGTTCCTCCACCGGGTCCTCGGCCACGACCGCCGCCGCCACCGGGGCGGGGTGCGGTGAAGCCGGTGCCGGGAGCACCGCCAGCTGGACGGGCGAAACCGCCACCTGCCGGACGTGCGCCACCAGCGCCACCGGGGCGCTGGAAGCCACCGGCCGCAGCCGGACGCTGGCCGAAGCCACCCGGACGGGCACCCTGGCCGGGTCCACCCGGACGGGGTGCTCCCGGGCGGGGAGCCGAGGGACGCGGGATGCCGCTGGGGCTGACGGCCGGACGGGCCTGCATTCCCTGGGCACTCGCGTAGGGGTTGTTGCCGGGGCGCGGGGCGCCTGGACGCTGCATACCCTGGGCACTCGCGAACGGGTTGTTGCCCGGTCGCGGCGCACCGGGGCGCGGGATGCTCGATCCGGCGTCACCGGGGGTCGCCGCGGGAGCGGGGGCCGGGGCGGGGATTGCGGCTGCGGGTGCCGCAGGAGCTGCCGGTGTCGCAGCGGATGCCGTGGGCGACGGTGCTGCGGCGGCTGCCGCGGGAGCGGCCGGCGCCGGAGGAGCCGGGGCCGCGACGACGGACGGGGACGGGGCTGCTGCCGCGGCGGGAGCCGGGGCAGGGGCGCGGGGCGCGGCGGGAGCCGGAGCGGATGCCGTCGTGCCTGCGGGTGTCGGCGCGGCCTTGACCGGTGCCGTGATCCCGTCAGCGGCCAGGGCTGCCCTCAGCTTGCGCGCGACGGGGGGTTCGATGCTGGATGAGGGTCCCTTGACGAACTCACCCATCTCCTTGAGTTTCTCCAGGGCCTTCTTGCTGTCTATGCCGAGTTCGCTGGCGATCTCGTGCACGCGTGGTTTTGCCACAATTCTCCTGTCTGGGGCCTACTCCCGAACAGGAGGAAGCCGTTATTCGAGTACGGGACTCATTTCGAGCCACTCATTAGTCGTTGCTCATTAGTTGTTCACTGGGCCGATCAGCCTGTTCTCTGGGGGATCCTGTGGACCCCGGTTCGGTGTGGTGTGTGAGTTCCTGGCGGAGTGCACCGCCGTCGACAGCGAGCTTCGGGTTTCTCAGTGCCCGGCCGAAGGCCTTGCGTGAGAGTGCCGTGTCGACGCATTCGACGGTGGGATGCACCCAGGCGCCTCGGCCGGGTTTCACCGCGGAGTGATCCGCGACGAGTTCGCCGTCGGACACCACGAACCTCAGAAGGGAGGATTTGTGGGCCCGCTGACGACAGCCGAGACAGGTTCTTACGTTGTTCATATTACACCTGACCCGATTGATTTATTCCGAACGGCGCCGGAGCGCCGTTCAGGACTCGAGGATGCTGTCCGGCTGGATGTCGATGCGGGCACCGGTCAGCTTCGCGGCGAGGCGGGCATTCTGGCCCTCCTTGCCGATCGCCAGGGACAGCTGGTAGTCGGGGACGAGAGCCCTGACGGCCTTCGTGGAGGCGTCGATGATGAAGGCGCTCGTGACCTTCGCCGGAGACAGGGCGTTCGCGACGAAGGTCGCCAGGTTGGCGTTGTAGTCGACGATGTCGATCTTCTCGTTGTTGAGCTCCGCGGTGACCGCGCGCACGCGCTGGCCCATCTCGCCGATGCAGGCGCCCTTGGCGTTGATGCCTGGCTCGTTGGCCTTGACGGCGATCTTCGTGCGGTGGCCGGCCTCGCGGGCGAGCGACACGATCTCGACGACCCCGCTGGCGATCTCCGGCACCTCAAGCGCGAAGAGCTTGCGGACGAGCGAGGGGTGGGTGCGCGAGACGGTGATCTGCGGGCCCTTGAGTCCGCGGCTCACGCTCGTGACGTAGACGCGGATTCGGGATCCGTGGGCGTAGTCCTCACCCGGGACCTGCTCCTCGGGGGGCAGGATGGCCTCGACCGTCCCGAGGTCGACGTGGATCATCCGCGGGTTGGGTCCCTGCTGGATGACACCAGCGATGATGTCGCCCTCGCGGCCCTTGAATTCGCCGAGGACCTTGTCGTCGCCGATATCGCGCAGGCGCTGGTTGATGACCTGCTTGGCGGCGAATGCGGCGATGCGGCCGAAGTCGCTGGGGCTGTCGACGGCCTCGCCGACCACCAGTCCCTCGTCGTCGTACTCGGCGACGTACACCGAGACGTGCCCGGTCTTGCGGTCGAGGACGACTCGCGCGGGGATCTGCCCCTCGGCTTCCTCGGTGTCGGTGTGCTTCAGGTAGGCGGTCAGGATCGCCTGCTCGATGATCGCCACCAACTCCTCGAAGGGAATTTCACGTTCGCGTTCGAGGAGCCGCAGCACGCCCAGATCGATGTCCACTGAGGGCCTCCACTATTCAGATGAGTTACTCCCGGCCAGTCGTTCGCCGGTCAAGTCGTCTCCTAAGTTACCAGTGTGCGGGACCGGCCGCGGCTACCACGGCTTGTCGGAGAAGCCGCCTGACCCGAGCTCGCCCCGCCGGAGGGCGTCCTGGTCGGCCTTCTCCCCCGCTGCGTCGTCGTTCTGCTGACCGAGGCGGTCGAGCTGGTCCTGGGTGTCCTGCGCTCCCGGGGGCGGCGCGGCGGCATCCGCCTGGTTCTGCAACTGGTCAGCGGTGTCGAGTTTCTGGTCCAGCCGGTCGGACGCGTCGGACAGCTCGTCGCCGGGAGCGCGGTCCTCCTCTGCGTTGAACGGGGCGTTGGGCGGGGTGCAGCCCTCCCCGGCAGCGGCAATGGCGGCCTTCGCCGTCTCGTAGAGGCGGGCTGCCCCTGAGTACAGCCCCTGCTGCATGTACGAGTCGCCGAGGGTCTCCCAGCTGAGCGAGAGGTTCACCGCCACGTCGCACTTCTTCGCACCCGGGGCGAGGTCGAAGGCCTTTTCCAGGTCGACGATCGCCGGATTGAGGTCGCCGTTCGCGGCGAGAGCGGTCCCCGTGTCGAAGTGGGCGATCCAGGGGTCGAACGGGTTCCACGCGAGCAGGGAGTCGAAGCCGTCGATGCTCTCGGACAGCATGCCCCTGTCGTACTCCGCGATCGCGGCGTCGGCGACGACCGAGAGGCTCGCGAGCTTGCCGGCCAGCAGCAGCGCCGCAACCACGACGGGGATCGATGCGAGCAGGAGGATGCGCCGCAGCCGGCGGCGGGCGGCGTCCGAGCGGCGGGGCCGTTCGGCGACCGGTGGTGTCTCGAGAGTCGAGGTCATGGGCGTTTCCGTCGTGGCCTGGCCGCGGCGGCGGCGATCGCCGCACCGATGGTCTCGAGGAGGGCGGGGAGGGCGAGCGGGATGGCGAAGATCCAGTAGAACTCCACCGGACCCGTCGCGCTCCCCGCGGTGATCTCCGTCTCGCCGACGTCGATCCTCGAGACAACGGTCTCGATGCCGTCATCCGCTTGAGCACCCCGGTGGTGGTAGCCGACCTGCAGCTGGGTGGCGATGGTCTGCAGGGCGGTCTCGTCGATACGGGAGACCGCGTCGGTGCCGGTCGCCGGGTCCCGGATGTACTGCGGGGCTGCCGGGTCGTCGTCGGCCGAGAAGCCGTCGAAGACGAGCATCCGCCCACCCTCTTCCGTGCCGTAGCCCAGCACCCCGCCGCCGCCGATGTAGGGAGTGAGCGGGGCGAAGGAAGCAGGGTCGTCGGCCCTGGTCTGCTCCCCGTCGCCGAGGTAGAACAGTACGCGCCTGCGGTCGGGGTGCGCCGACTGCGCGTCGCCGAGCAGGGTGGTGAGCGCGGCGACGGGCTCGCTGATGCTGCTACCGCGCGAGTAGTAGGTGACCTCAGTGGTGAGGACGGATGCCGCGGAGACGAGGGCCTGAACGTCGGAGGTGAGCGGCACCCGCTGCAGCGTTGTGGCATCGAACGTCGTCAGCGAGTACTGGGCACCGGGCAGAGCCGCGGCGATCGCCTCGATGTCGGCGATGGCGGAGTCGAGGCGCACCTCCGGTCCCTCGCCGTCCTCGGCCGCCATGCTGCTCGTGGTGTCGACGACGAAGTAGACCTCGAGCCCGCCTGTCGCCACGGGACCCGCTGTCTGGCCGGGCACCACCGGACGCAGCGAAATGACCAGCAGGAGTATCACCATGACCACGCGCAGAGCCCAGGCGACGCGCGTGCCGGGTCGACGCGCGAGCCTCCAGAGAGAGAAGCCGACGAGCAGCACGGCCACGACGGCGAGCAGCCCGACCGGCAGCACCGGGTCGAGTCGGAGCATGCCCACCTGCCCGGTCATCGGCGCAGCCTCCCCGCGATGCCGATGATGCTGGCCAGCGACAGCAGGGCGAGCACCGCGGGCAGCACCGGGGTGTCCGCGGCGACAAGCTGCGGGGCTCCCCGCATGACGGTGGCCTGCTGCGATCCGATCCGGTCGACGATCGCGGGGATCGCCCCGGCGTCGTCGAGGGCGTAGTAGTCGCCGCCGGTGCGCGTGGTGACCTGCCGGAACTCCTCCGCGTACTGCGCGAGGTAATCACGGGACGTGGTGTCGCCCGGGTTGATCCCGTACACGCGGATGTCATGGTCGGCGGCGAGAGCTCCGGCATCCGGAAGGGTGAAGATCGACCTGCCCACCTCGAGGTTGTCGGTGGCCAGGATGATCGACCTCGACCGCGCCTGGTCGGGGGTGTCGAATCGCAGGGTGCATGCGGCGAGTCCGTCGCCGATCAAGGACGACCCTTCGCCGAAGAACGTGCCGTCGAAGTAGGCGCCGTCCGGGGACTCGAACTGGGTCGCGATCCTCTCCAGTTGAGAGCGGATGTAGGCGTAGTCGCTGGTGAGCGGAAAATAGGTGACCGCCGACGCGTTGAACACCACCAGGCTCACCCGCTCCCCGTCGAACTCCTCCGCGAGGGCACCGAAGGCGCGGGTGATGGCCACGTCGTAGTCGATCATCGACCCCGACACGTCGAGGCAGAGCACGATGTCGCGGTTCGCGGTCTGCGGGTAGGTGGCGATCGTGGCGGAGGGCCGCGCCGCGAGCACGGCGGCCGAGGAGAACAGCACGAGGCCGGCGACGACGAGGGCGGCGAGCAGAGCCCGGTAACGCAGAAGCGCCCGATGGTACCCGGGAAGGGTGGTGAGGCGATCGGTGTGCGCGAGGGGGGTGCCGGTGCGGACATCCGCTCGCCGGCGCCTGGTGAGGACCACTGCGAGCACGGCGAGGGCCGCGATGATGAGAAGGGCGGCGAGCAGCCAGGGCAGGATCAGTCCCACGAGGACACCACCCGTCTGGCCGTGTCGGCCGCCTCCGGCACGCTGCCGTGTTCGACGGCGTCGAACGCGCCGGGGTAGAGCTTCTCGACAGCCGAGGCGAGCGGCAGCTGACGGCGCTCGCGCAGGTCGGAGAGGGTCATGCTGGGCGCGCGCACCCCGGTCGACTCGAAGGCGAAGAACCGCAGCAGCAGGCTGAGCTGCTGGTGGGCGGCGCGGGCGGTGAGGGAGCCGTCGCGGTGGGCGGACTCGATCGCCTCGATCTGGGTCGTGTACTTGGTGCGGAGAGCCTCCTGGCGCTCCCCGGTGAGCCAGCCGAGATCGGTGGCGGTCTGCGGCGGGGTGTCGCGGGCGCGGGTGAAGCACCAGATGGCCACGTAGAACGCCGCCACGGCGACGACGAGGAGCACGGCCAGCGCCGTCCACCCGAACGGATAGGTCACGGGCGGGAAGAAGCCGTTACCGCCGGGCACGACGGTGCTCCACGAGGAGTCGGAGGACGGCGGGCACAACATCCGCTTCCCGTTCGATGCGGGTGGTGGTGATGCCGAGCCGGTCGAAGAGGTCGCCGATGGCCCGCGCGTCGGCGGCGACGCGCTCCGCGTACTCGTGGGCGAGGCCGTGGCTCGAGCGCAGGAAGGCGGGCAGCCGCGCGCCGTCGGCGACCTCGAAGACGGTGGCCGAGGCGAGCTCGCCCGAGGTGGGGTCGGCGTCGCAAATCGTGATCCAGAGGATCTCGTGCTGCACGGCGAGGCGCTGCAGCAGGGCGGTCTCGGTGTCGCCGAGACGCCGGTCGTCGGAGACGACCACGACAATCATCCGCCGTCGGAACCGCCTGGCAAGGTAGGACAGCTGGGTGGTGAGGTCGCTCGGCCGGGAGTCGAGGGTCGTGGCTGCGTGGATGAACTGCAGCACGCCCTCGAGGTGCCCGTCGGTGGAGGCGGCGCGGCGGAACCCGGTGTGGCCCGAGTCGCCGGCGATGAGCCCCACGAGGTCGCCGTGCCGGGTGGCGAGGTAGCCGAGCACCCCGGCGGCGAGCACCGCGATGTCGGCCTTGGTCTCGCCTGCGGCGGAGATCGCCGCCATGTCGCGGCCGGTATCGGCGACGAACATGATCGTGTGCTTGCGGGTGGCGACGTATCGGCGGGTCATCGGCGTGCCCATCCGGGCCGTCGCCTTCCAGTCGATGTCAGTGAGCTCGTCGCCGGGCACATAGTGCCTGAGGTCGTCGAACTCGACGCTGCGTCCGTGAAGCAGCGAGCTGTACTCACCCTCGAGGAGCGCGCTCACCCGCCGGTGGGCGTGGATCGACAGCTTCGACTTGACCTTGCGGAGCAGTGACGGCATGGCCCGCCTACGGGGACTGCACGGAGGCGAAGATCGCGTCGATGATCTCCTCCGGCTTCACATCCTGCGCGATGGCGTCGAAGTTCAGGATGATGCGGTGTCTGAGGACCCCGTGCCGCAGCGCCTTGACGTCGTCGGGCACCACATGGTCGCGTCCGTCGAGCAGGGCGATGGCGCGGGCCGCCGTGCCGAAGGCGATGCTCGCACGGGGGCTCGCTCCGAACTCTATGCAGCCGGCGAGCTCCGGAGAGATGTACTGGGCCGCGTGTCGGGTCACGTAGACGGCGGAGACGATGTAATTGGTGATCGCCGGGTCGAGGTAGACGCGCTTCACTACGTTCTGCAGGAAGAGCACATCCTCGATCCGCACGGTGGGCGCAGCGGAGGGCGCATCGAACACCCCGGTGTCGATGCGGTCGAGAATCTCGACCTCCTCAGCGAAGGTCGGGTAGTCGAGCACCTCCTTGAGCAGGAACCGGTCGAGCTGCGCCTCCGGCAGGTGGTAGGTGCCCTCCTGCTCGATGGGGTTCTGGGTGGCAAGAACCAGGAACGGGCGCGGGAGCGGGTAGTTGACCCCGCCGATCGTGGTCTGGTGCTCCTGCATCGCCTCGAGCATGGCGCTCTGCGTTTTGGCGCTCGACCGATTGATCTCGTCGAGGAGCACGAAGTTCGCGTGGACCGGGCCGAGCTGGGTTTCGAAGGTGGACTTGGCGTAGTCGAAGATCTGGGTGCCGACGATGTCGCTCGGCAGCAGATCGGGGGTGCACTGGATGCGCTTGAAGCTCGCGTGCACGGCCGCGGCGAGCGACTCGGCAGCCGTCGTCTTCGCCAGTCCGGGCACACTCTCGAGCAGGATGTGCCCGCCGGTCATCAGCGCGACCAGCAGGCTCGAGCGCAGGCCCCGCTGGCCGACGACCTTCTCGTCATAGGAGGCGGTGATCGTGGCGAGGATCGCCTTCGCCCGGTCGAGCTCATCCGGGGTGAGACGGAAACGTGCAGCGAGCTTCGTGGGGAAGGTGGGGGCCGGCTCGGGAACTGTGATCACACGACCTCCCGGTCGCCGGCGACGATGAGGTCGACGATGTCGGTGAGGGCGACGGAGGTGCGGTCCCCGCTCCGGCGGTCCCACAGCTCGACGTTGCCCTCGGCGGCACCGCGTCCGACGATGATGATCGTGGGGACACCGAGCAGTTCGGCGTCGCCGAACTTGACCCCGGCCGAGACCTTGGGCCGGTCGTCGAGCAGTACGTCCTGGCCGCGCGCCTCGAGGGCGGCTGCCAGCGACTCGGCCGCGGCATGGATCTCCGCCTCCTTCGTCGCGGCGATCACGTGCACGTCGAACGGGGCGATGTTCTTCGGCCAGATGAGGCCCTTGGCGTCGTTGTTCGCCTCGGCGAGCACAGCCATGATGCGGGTGACCCCGATGCCGTACGAGCCCATGGTGACGGTGACGAGCTTGCCGTTCTCGTCGAGCACCTTGAGTCCGAGCGTCTCGGCGAAGAATCGGCCGAGCTGGAAGACGTGGCCGATCTCCATGCCGCGGGCGACCTCGATCGGGCCGGAGCCGTCGGGGGCCTCGTCCCCAGCGCGCACCTCGGAGACCTCCAGGAAGGAGTCGCCAGTGAAGTCGCGGCCGGCGACGAGCCCGAAGACGTGCTTCTGGTCCTCGTTCGCGCCGGTGATCCAGGCGGTGCCGTCGACAACGCGGGGGTCGAGGAAGAAGCGGATGCCGGTGGTCGACCGCGGAACGGCCGGATGCTTGGCGTCGCCGCCCACATCCCCGCCCAGCACGGGGCCGGCCGGCGACCACGGGCCGATATAGCCCTTCGTGAGCAGCGGATTCGCGGCGAAGTCGTCCTCGGTGGCCGCCTCGACGTCGGACGGCGTGAAGGCCACCTCGATGCGCTTGAGATCGACCTCACGGTCGCCGGGCAGCCCGACCGAGACGATCTCGCGGGTGCCGTCGAGGTGCCGCAGCGCGAGTACCACGACCTTGAGGGTGTCCGCCGCGGTCCACAGCCGCCCGTCGTCCCGCGGGTGCGAGGTGTTGGCCAGGTCGACCAGGGTCGCGATGGTGGGGGTGTCCGGTGAGTCGTGGACGACGGCTCCCGCTTGCCCCTCGAGGGGAATGGAGGCGGGCACCACGGTGCGGAACGCCTCGACGTTGGCCGCGTAGCCTCCGTCGGTGCGCACGAAGGTGTCCTCGCCGATGACAGTGGGGTGCAGGAACTCCTCGCTGCGGGCGCCGCCCATGAGGCCGCTGTCGGCGTTGACGATGACGTACTCCAGGCCGAGGCGCTGGAAGATTCGCTCGTAGGCGTCACGCTGGCCCTGGTAGGAAAGGTCGAGGCCGGCGTCGGTGTAGTCGAAGGAGTAGGCGTCCTTCATGGTGAACTCGCGCCCGCGCAGCAGGCCAGCACGAGGACGGGCCTCGTCGCGGTACTTGTCCTGGATCTGGTAGATCGTGAGCGGCAGGTCCTTGTACGACCCGTAGAGGTCCTTCACGAGCAGGGTGAAGACCTCCTCGTGGGTCGGGGCGAGAAGGTAGTCGGCGCCCTTGCGATCCTGGAGGCGGAAGATGCCGTCGCCGTACTTGGTCCACCGGCCCGACGCCTCGTAAGGCTCGCGGGGCAGCAGAGCGGGGAAGTGCACCTCCTGGGCGCCGACGCCGTCCATCTCGTCGCGGATGATCGCCTCGATCTTGCGGCGCACCCGCAGGCCCAGCGGCAGCCAAGCGAAGACGCCGGGGGCCTGCCTGCGGATGTAGCCGGCGCGCACGAGCAAGCGGTGGCTTGCCACCTCGGCGTCTGCGGGGTCTTCTCGGAGCGTTCGGACGAAGAGCTGTGAAAGGCGTGTTGGCACAACGACCATGTTACGGCGCGTCCGGTGGACGTTCCGGTCAGCAGATGTGGTGCGGCAGCGCTCAGCCCTGCTTCGACGGTGTCGCGGGGTCGGTCACCGTGTTGCCGCTGGTCTTGATCAGGCTCGCCACGGTCGCGACCGCGACGGTCGCCCCGATGAAGGTGAGCGAGAACCAGATAGGGATCTCGGGGGCCCAGTCGACACCCTGACCGCCGTTCACGAACGGCAGCTCGTTGATGTGGAGGGCATGCAGCACGAGCTTGACCCCGATGAAGCCGAGGATCACGGCGAGGCCCTGGGCGAGATAGACGAGCCGCTCGAGCAGTCCACCGATGAGGAAGTAGAGCTGGCGCAGGCCCATCAGCGCGAAGACGTTGGCCGTGAAGACGATGTACGCCTCCTCGGTGAGGCCATAGATGGCGGGGATCGAGTCGACCGCGAAGACGAGGTCGACGACCCCGATGGCGATGATCACGAGCAGCAGCGGGGTGAAGAAGCGCTTGCCGTCGACCCGCACGGCGAAACTGCCGCCGTGGTAATCGTCGGTGATCGGCAGGATGCGCCGCATGAGTTTCACGGCCCGGCCGTTCGCGGGATCGCTCTCGTGCGATCCGAAGGCCTGGTTGTAGGCGAGCACGAGCAGCAGGGCGCCGAAGACGTAGAAGACCCAGGAGAAGTTGTCGATGAGGGCGGCGCCGACCGCGATGAAGATCCCGCGCAGCACGATCGCGATGATGATGCCGATCATCAGCACCTTCTGCTGGTGCTCCTTGGGCACCGCGAACCCCGACATGATGATGAGGAACACGAAGAGGTTGTCGATCGACAGCGCCTTCTCGGTGAGGTAGCCGGCGAAGTACTCGCCTCCGAAGGTCCACCCGGACACGATCCCGATTCCCACGCCGAACAGCAGGGCAAGTGAGATGTAGAACACCGACCAGCGGGCGGACTCGCCAATGGACGGGGTGTGCGGGGTGCGCACGTGCGCGAAGTACTCGTACACGAAGAAGGCGACGGTGACGCCGATGGTGATCGCCCAGACGAGGGGGGTCGCGTTCACAGGGGCACTCCAGAAGTGTCGACGGGTGAGGGCTTTGAGCGTAGCAACCGAAGCTGGGTGGGTGTCCCCCGATCAGCCCTTCAGCGCTCCCGACGACAGGCCCGCGATGTAGAACCTCTGCAGACCGATGTAGAGGGCGATGCACGGGATCATCGCGACGACGGAACCCGCAACCAACGTTCCGTAGTTGATTTGACCGTACGCACCCGTCTGGAGATTGAGAAGGGCCACCGGCAGGGTGTACAGCGAGTCGCGGGTCAGGAAGGTCAGGGCGCCGAGGAATTCCGTCCACGATGCGAGGAAGGCATAGAGGGCGGCGGTCGCCACCCCCGGAAGCAGCAGTGGACGGAGCACGGAGACGATGACGCGCGCCCGACTCGCCCCGTCGACGAGAGCGGACTCCTCGAGTTCATCCGGGATCGCGTCGAAGGCGTTGCGCATCACAAACGTCCCGAATGGCAGGTTCACGGTCACGTAGAACAGGATCAACCCGAAGAGCGAGTCCGTCAGATGCATCGCGTTGAGCTGAAGGTAGAGCGGTGTGAGGATAGCCTGGAACGGCACCATCATCGTCAGGAGCACCAAGCCGAAAACAAGCCGGGACCCGCGGAACCGGAACTTCGAGAAGCCGTAACCGGCGAGTGTGGCGACCACCGCTGTGATGATCGCCGTCGAAATGGAGACGATAAGACTATTCGTCAATCCTGACAGCAGTCGCGACGACGGGCTGAAGATCGCCTCGAAGTTGCCGATCCCGAAGTTCCAGAACTTCGACCATGTCGGGGCAGCGACGATGACGTCGTTCGGTTGGAAAGCCCGCAGGATCGCGATGATCAACGGCAGCCCGAAGATGAGTGCGGATCCGACCCCGGCGACCGTGTAAAGCAGCCGCTTGACCCGGGTATCCCGAGGATGATTGGGGCTCCCGTGATGATGCTTCCCGTGACCGTCGCGAGCGGCGTATGTCTGTGTGACCACGGCAGTCGTCCGCTCTCGTGCTGCCGTGGCCCGAGTGGTTGAGGTCGTCATGAGTTCTTCTCCCTCAGTGCCCAGAACTGGAAAGCGGTGACAAGCGCCACCACGATGATGAGCGCGAAGGCCCCAGCAGTCGCGGCGCCGAGTTGCAGCTGGACGAACGCACGGTTGTAGATATACCCCACGACTGTCTGGGTCTCGGTCCCCGGCCCACCCCGGGTAAGGATATAGAACTGGGTGAATGCGAGAAGAGAGCCGACGACGGAGATGATCACACTCAACGCGATCGTGTTCCTGATGATGGGAATGGTGATGAGTCGTTCCTGCTGCCACCAACTCGCACCCTCCAGCGACGCAGCCTCGTAGACCTCGTCAGGGACGCCCTGCATCGCACTCATGATTAGCACCATGGTCAGACCAGAAACAGCCCACACGATGAACACGCAGATGAGGCCCGTAGCGAGAGGACCGTTGACAAGCCACGCGGTCGACCCGTCAGAGATGTTCAGAAGCTTGAGCAGGACATTGATCAGTCCTGAGGACGGCTGCGCCTCGAGCACGAGGATGAAACTGAGGGTGGTGAGGCCGACAACGTAGGGCAGGAAGAAGATCGTCCTCAGAAGTGTTGCCCCACGCCGTTTCGCCCTCACCAACACCGCGAGAAGGTAGCCGAGAACGAGGATGGGCACCGTCACGATCACGGTGTAGAGAAGCGTGTAGAGAATCGATTGAACGAACGCGGGATCCTGGAACAGGGTGAGGTAGTTCGCCAGGCCGATGAAGCGGTAGGTCCCGATGAGGGGCCAATTGGTCAATGAGATGTAGACGGCGAGAACGAGCGGCGCGACGACGAACACCATCACGAAGAGGAGTGCCGGCAGAACGAGCATCATGCCTGTTCGCGGGGGATGAATCAACGATCCACGGCGTTTTCGCGACGCATATTCCCGCTCGAGAGGGGAAACAGTGGTGGTCATATGACGAGTACCTCCTTGTACGCGGTCGGACGGTCAACGAACAGGCGGCTAGACCTGGGCTTGCTCGAGAATGCGGTCGAAGCCGGACTGCGCGGCCTTCATAGCGGGAAGGGTTCCGGAGCCGAAGACCGCCTCGCGGAACATCCTCAGAAACGGTCCGCTCGGCTGGTTGATAAGCAGGTTGTAGGCGAGCGTCTGAGGCGCATAGCCCTTGTCGAGGTTTTCAAGAGGCAGCACGGTGAGCGGGTACTTTTCGCGATACTCGGAGGTCAGCACATCGGAGCGCACAGGGAGGTAGCCTCCGTCGGGCAGGGCGGACTGGGTTTCCATCGCCGTCGCGAACTTGAGAAACTCCCATCCCCCACCTGCGTTGACTGCGCCATTGGGAATGCACATGTTGTCGCCGCCGTCGAAGAACGCAGATCCGGACGTCGGACCAGGCAACAGGACGGCATCGAACTTCTTCATCATTTCTGGCGGGGTCTGCAGAAGGGCGCCATATGACACGGGCATCATTCCGACCGTCCCGGAGCGGAAGTCCGCGCCCCACGAGGAGGCATCATCGCTGAACGCCCGAGTCGACACCAATTTGTCCGTCCAGAGTTGGCGGTAGAAGTCCAGTGTCTGCTCAAGTGCGTCATTTCCCAGGATGTCGCCCTGCTGAGAGCCGATCGGGCCGGTGATGAGGTCACGTCCGGTCGCCCAGACATGAGGCTGGAACACAAATCCCAGGGCACCAGGTGAGTTGCCCGGGAAAGTCCACGCGAATGTCTCGCCGCCCAGCCGCCGGATCTTCTTCGCTGCACCCATGAGGCCGGTGAGACTGATGGAACTCGACGCGAGATCAACGTCCGCATTCCGGAGTATGTCGGTGTTGACGTAAAGCATTGAGTTGTCGGCGAGATATGGGATCCCGAACAGGCGGTTCTGGTACTCGAGAAGCTTCAGGTGCCCCGTCGACAGTGCTCCAAAATAGGGGAGCGCCTGTACCAGGTCAGTGAGATCGGCGAACGCGTCGCGAAAAATGAACAGCTGCGAGTTGATGTCGTCGATGTCCACGACGTCAGGCGGACGTCCACCCCGGATCGATGTCGCGAGCTTCGTCACATACTGGGCGTCTGGCACTGGGGTGAGGTTCACTGTGAGCCTCGGATGAGCCGCATTGAAGGCCGCCACGAGTGCGACCAGCCCCGACTGAGTGGCAGACCGACACCAGACCTCAACCGTTCCGGTCGGCGGACGGGTGAAAGTCTCGCTCCCCGAATCGAGGGGTGGAAGCGTTCCTGCGCATCCGGCGAGCGCGAAGGTCGCCGCGCCGAGGAGCCCACCGCCGATGAAGGTGCGTCTGTCCATGATCAGTCCCTATGCCGTCGGGAACCACACGCGCATTGGGCCAACCTCGCGATTAGCCCACGCGTAGTACGGGATGGCGACCAGGGCCACTGGAGCTTTGTCGCTGAGGGCACTGTCACGCAGCCGCCTATAGGGCCAAGGTGACTCGCTGTGGTCGGAGACCGTCCCCTCCAGCTGCAGAGTCACAATCCCGTCGAGTAATTCCGCACGCCGGGTCTCACGGATTGCAGCAGTTACGTTGAGCACCACATCATCGACAGCGACACCGGGGACATCACAATGCTCGAGGGCGTAGACAAGCGGCCCTCTCTCGATCGCGACAGCTCCGCGGACGGCATCAATACGCGTATCAGCCGCGTAGAGCCGTGTTGTGAGGTCGAGCTGGAGAAGGATGACGTCGCCGGCAACAAACTCTCGCGTAATGCTTGCGTAAGTGCCCGCAACCGCTGCGACCGGCTCGCCGTTCACCGTCAGCGTTGTGTCATCTGACCAGTCGGGAACCCGAATGTCCAGGTGCCAGCTGCCGGTCGACCGTACTATTTCGATCTCGACGTCTCCGGACCAGGGGTAGTCCGTCCTCACCGTCACCGCGCCACCGCCGAAGCCGAAGTCGCCGCTCGCGAACTGATGAATCTGAAGACCTCGCTCGCTGGATGTGGCGATATATGCATCCAGACTGGAGAACGTGCGCATGACGTTCGGTGGACAGCACGCGCAGTCGAACCAGCCGCGCCGACCGTGGGCAGGCGAGCGGTTCTCGTCGGCGAGCGCTCGATCACGCAGTTGGAGCGGGTTCACGTAAAAGTACTCGGTGCCAGAGAGCGACACACCGGGCAGGAACGCATTGAAGAGGAAGCGTTCGATGGCATCGGCATATTCCTGCTTACCCGTCGCCAGCAACAGGCGCCACGCCCACTGGACGCCCCCAATGGCGGCACAGGACTCTGCGTAACCGCGGTCGGTGGGAAGCTCGTAGGGATCACCGAACGCTTCCCAGTCCCATCGTGCTCCGAGCCCACCCGTGATGAAAGCCTTTGAGGACATCATCGAGGCGAATTGGGTCTCCAGGGCGAGGAGTAGCCCGGCGTCACCAGTTTCCGTCGCGACGTCCACGCCCCCGGCTCCGAGGTAGACGGCTCTGACCGCGTGCCCCTCGACCGTTGTCGCTTCGCGAACGCGGACCCGGTCCGAGAAGTACGTCGGCTCCTTGCCCAGGCCCTTGACGAATCCCTGTCCGCGCGCGTCGACAAAATGCCGGGCGAGTTGAAGATAGCGCGTTTCTCCGGTCACCCGGTAGAGCTCGACGAGGCCCATCTCGACTACTGGGTGGCCATCGACGTCCTGCCGCTTGGTCGGGCCGAAGATGTCGTCGAGGTGATCGGCGAGCTTCACCGCCACGTCCAGAAGTCCGGTGTCGCGCCTCCCCCCCACCTCGGCCGCGGGTGCCTGGAAAAGGGGCCCCGCCCAGGAGGGGACATGTGACCATG
>JACMNE010000139.1 GCA_014378715.1 Microbacteriaceae bacterium | reverse complement strand
TGCGACGCCGGCGACTGCGGCGCGTGTTCGGTGCTCGTCGACGGGACGCCCGTGCACTCCTGCATCTTCCCGGCCGTGCGCATCGCCGGCCGCTCGGTGACGACCGCCGCAGGGCTCGGGGGCCTGAACGGCGCCGGGGCAGCGGATATCGACGGCCTCCACCCCGCACAACGCGCGTTCGTCTCCGCCGCGGCATTCCAGTGCGGGTTCTGTACACCGGGAATGGTCGTGACGGCGGCGGCTCTGGGGACGGCGGACGCGCAGGAGACGGCGGATACCCCCACCGGCGCGATCGGCACTGCGGTCACGGGCGCGAGCGGCACAGCGGGCACCGGTCCCGCCGCCGGCATCGACGCCGACGAGCTCCCCCGCCTGATGAAGGGCAGCCTGTGCCGCTGCACCGGCTACCGGGCGATCGGCGACGCGCTCTGCGGCCGCGCGAACGTGGAGGTGCCCGCGGCGGGCACCACCATCGGACGCTCCGTCGGCGCTCCGGCCGCGCTCCGGATCGTGCAGGGCCTCGAGCCCTTCACCCTCGACCTCGCGACCGAGGGTCTGCTGCACCTTGCTGTCGTCGGCAGCCCCCACGCCCATGCGCGTGTCCTGCGGATCGACTCGGACGCGGCATCCGCTCTCGAGGGGGTCGTCGCGGTGCTCACCCACCTCGACTCCCCCGACGTGCTGTTCTCCACCGGCCGCCACCAGAACCGCACCGACGACCCCGACGACTCTCGGGTGCTCGACAGCACCGTGCGGTTCCGCGGGCAGCGGGTCGCGGCGGTCGTCGCGGAGTCCGTCGCGATCGCCGAGGCCGCGTGCCGGCTCATCGCGGTGGAGTACGAGGTGCTGAGCGCGAACTTCGACCCGGAGGCCGCGGCATCCGCTGCGCCGCTGCATGGCGACAAGGGACCGGAGTCCGGGCTCGCCGACCCGGCCCGAAACCTCGTCGCCGAGCAGCACGGCGAGATGGGCGACGTCGACGCCGCGCTGGCCACGGCGCACGCCGTGGTGCGCGGCACCTTCCGCACCCAGCGCGTCACCCACGTGGCGCTCGAGACCCATGCGACCCGCGGCTGGTTCGACGACGACGGGCGCATGGTGCTGCGCACGAGCTCGCAGGTGCCCTATCTTGTTCGCGACGAGCTCTGCCATATCTTCGGCCTCGAGAAGTCGGGCCTGCGGGTGCTCACCGCGCGGGTCGGCGGCGGCTTCGGCGGCAAGCAGGAGCTCCTCACCGAGGACATCGTGCTGCTCGCCATGCTCGCCACGAAGCGTCCGGTGCAGTACGAGTTCACCCGTGCCGACGAGTTCCTCATCGCCCCCACCCGGCACCCCATGCGCATCTCCGTGCAGGTGGCGGCGGATGTCGCGGGCAACCTCACGGCCCTGTCGGTCGACATGCTCGCCGACACCGGCGCCTACGGCAACCACGGCCCAGGCGTGATGTTCCACGGCTGCAACGAGTCGCTCAGTGTCTACCGCTGTGCCAACAAGCGCGTCGACAGCCAGTCCGTGTATACGAACAACCTGCCGTCCGGCGCCTTCCGCGGCTACGGCCTCGGGCAGATCATCTTCGCCGTCGAGTCGGCGATGGACGACCTCGCCCGGGAGCTCGGCATCGACCCGTTCGAGTTCCATCGGCGCAACGTCGTGGTGCCGGGCGACCCGCTGGTCGTCACCGATCCAAACGAAGAGAGCGACCTGCTCTACGGCAGTTACGGCCTCGACCAGTGCCTGGACCTGGCGGAGGCCGCCCTGCTGCGCGGCAACGGCGTGACCGCTCCGGCCGGGGCGACCTGGCGGGTCGGCACCGGGATGGGCGTCGCGATGATCGCGACGCTGCCGCCGCGCGGCCACTTCGCCGATGTGACGGTGTCGGTCTCGGCATCGGGTGTCTACACGCTCGGGGTCGGCACCGCCGAGTTTGGCAGCGGCACCACCACCGCGCACACCCAGCTGCTGGCCAACGCGCTCGGCGTGCGGGCGGGCGACATCGTCGTGCGGCAGTCCGACACCGACGTGGTCCCCTACGACACCGGCGCATTCGGGTCGGCCGGCACCGTCGTGGCAGGCAAGGCCGTGCTCGTGGCCGCGGCGGCACTGCGCGCGCGGCTCGAGGCCGCGGCGCGGGAAGCGGTAGCGCAGGAAGCTGCTGGTGCCGACATCCGCTCGGTGCAGCTGGAACCTTCGGTGGTGCTGGGATCGGTGGTGCTGGAGGAGGGTGGCGTGCGGGTCGACGGGCGGCTGCTCGGGTTCGCGGAGCTGCTCGGAGGCGACACCAGCTGGACGGCGACCGGCAGCGACGACGGCAGCCCGCGCTCGGTGGCGTTCAATGTGCACGCGTTCCGGGTCGCGGTGGACACGGCGACCGGGGAGGTGCGCATCCTGCAGTCGGTGCAGGCGGCGGATGCCGGAGTGGTGATCAACCCGGAGCAGCTCACCGGGCAGATCGAGGGCGGCACGGCGCAGGCGATCGGCACGGCGTTGTACGAGGAGATGCGGCTCGACGGCGAGGGGCGGGTGCTGAATCCCGAGATCCGCAACTACCACCTGCCGCAGTTCGCCGATGTGCCGCACACCGAGGTGTACTTCGCGGCAACGGTGGACTCCCTCGGGCCGGTCGGGGCGAAGTCGATGAGCGAGGCGCCGTACAACCCAGTCGCGCCGGCGCTGGCGAACGCGGTGCGCGATGCGATCGGGGTGCGTCCGATGGAGTTGCCGATGTCGCGCGACCGGGTGTGGCGGATGGTGCGGTAGGCGTCCAGGCTCAGCGCGGCGGGCGGTGACGTCAGTGGGCCAGCCGGTCAGCGCAGGACCGGGTGGTGGATCGGGTGGTGGATCGGGCGGTGGATCGGCCCGGTCTGCGAGGCCAGGCGGGTGCCCGTCGCCCCCGTGCGCTCGGCGAGGACCTCGGCGAGGATCGAGATGGCCGTCTCCTCCGGGGTGCTCGCGCCGAGGTCGAGGCCGATCGGTGAGTGCAGGCGACCGAGGTCGGTGACCCCGCGGACAGCGAGCTCGCGTACCCGCGCCTCGTGGGTGACCCGCGAGCCCATGGCGCCGACGTAGCCGGCGTCCGTGGCGAGGGCGGCCTGAACGAGGTCCACGTCGAAGCGCTCGTCGTGGGTGAGCACACAGATCACGGTGCGGGTGTCCACCTCGGTGCGGGAGAGGTAGGTGGTCGGCCACTCGACGACGACCTCGGCGGCGGCGGGGAAGCGGTCGGTGGTCGCGAACACGCTCCGCGCGTCGCAGACGCTGACCCGGTAGCCGAGGGCGGCGGCGGCCGCGCACAGCGCCACCCCGAACTCGACGGCACCGAAGACAATGAGGCGGGGCGGGGGGTCGGTGCGCTCGACGAATAGCGGGGCACCCTGGGGGTCGAGGTGGGCGCAGGCGGCGCTGCGGCCAGCGACTGCGGCGCGGAGCGGGGTGACGGCGGACGCGACATCCGCTGTGATGAGGCGCGCGACGACGCGGATCCGCCCCCCGCAGCTGAGGCCGACCGCGAAGGCGGCGTCGTCGTCGAAGCCGAAGCTCTCGACCTCCGTCTCGCCGGTCTCGAGCACACGACGGCAGAGCTCGTAGACGGCGCCCTCCACGCAGCCGCCGGAGATGCTGCCGATGACGGTGCCGTCGTCGGTGACCGCCATCGAGGTGCCGATCGTGCGTGGGGCGCTGCCGGTGATCTCGATCGCGGTGGCGACGGCGAGGCGGCCCCCCGCGTCGATGACCACGAGCAGGCGGTCGGCGATCTCGAACAGGGCGGGCTCTCTCTCGGGTGGTCTCTGTGCGCGGTATGGCGATGGCCGGGGCTCTGGCGGGCGCTCGCGTCATCAGCCTGACACACGACCATGTTAGAAGTGAGCATGCTCACGATCACCGGCGCAGAGTCCATCTTCATCGACGACACGACCGAGCGGGGCGGCGATTTGCGGATTGTCGACGGGATCGTGGATGGGCGGATCGCGGACGCGCCGATCGGTGACGGGCCGAGCGGGGCCGGGCCGGTCGGTGACGGCGTTGCGGCCGGCGACACTCTCGACGCGACCGGCTGTGTCGTCACCCCCGGCCTGGTCAATGCGCACCACCACCTGATGCAGACCGCGTTCCGCACCCTGCCCGGCACCCGCGGGGTGCCGATGGCGACGTGGCTGCCGGCCATGGCCACGGCATATGCCGCATCCGGCATAGATCCGGACCTGTGCTTCGCCGCGGCGTCTGCCGGGGTCGCGGAGGGCCTGCTCTGCGGGGTCACGACCGTCGCCGACCATCACCTGGCCTGGCCGGAGGGCGCGGACTCCGTCGCCATCGCGTCGGCGACGGCTGCGGCCGCCCGGGAGCTCGGAGCCCGGTTGGTGTTCGTGCGGGGCAGCGCACGGGACGATCCGGCGGCGGCCGCGACATCCGCTGAGGAGATCGTGACCGCCCTGCTGCCGGGGGTGCACGGCGGGGTGAGCGCAGACGGGATGCTGCAGCTCGCCGTGGGGCCGGCCGGGGTGCACAGTGACACAGAGGAGACGTTCCGACTGTTCGGCGAGGTCGCCGCGCGGTTCGGGCTGCGGCGGCGCACGCAGGCGAACGAGCAGGTCGACGTGGCGATCGCGCTCGAGAGGTACGGGCGGCGGCCGATCGACCTGCTCGAGGAGTGGGGCTGGCTGGCGCCGGACGTGACGATCGCGCACCTGTGCGAGGTGACGGCGGGCGAGATCCGGCGGATCGGGGCGGCCGGCGCGTCGGCGACGCACGCGCCGGGCTGCGACCTGCCGATGGGGTGGGGCATCGCACCGGTCGCGGCGCTGCGGGCCGCGTCGGTGGCGGTCGGGCTCGGCACGAGCGGAGGCGGGAGCAACGACGCGGGGCACCTGCTCGCCGACGCGCGGCTCGCCATGCAGGTCGCGCCGCTCGTCGGTCCGCCGCTGAGTGCGCGGGAGGTGCTGGGCATGGCGACCGCAGGGTCGGCCGCCGGGCTCGGGCGCAGCGAGCTCGGGCACCTGCGGCCCGGGGCGGCCGCCGACCTGTGCGTCTGGGACGTGTCGGGCGTTGCCGATGCCGGCGTCGCGGACCCGGTCGCCGGGCTGCTCTGGGCCACGCCAGGGCGGCGCCCGCGGCACGTCGTCGTCGCCGGGCGCGTCGTGGTGCGCGACGGCCGCCTCGTCGCCCGCGACGAGCGCGCGATCACCGCCGCTCTCGCGGGTCGCGTCCTCCGCCGATAGTCCTGCTGGCTCCCGCGAGTGACCCGCCCCTGCCCCCGCGGCACACGAACGGGACCAGCGCAGGACCAGCGCTCAGAGGTCGAGGAGGAGGCGGGGGCAAGCGGCGCGGGAGACGCAGACCATCATGAGCGTGTTCTGGGACCGCTCCTCCGGGGTGAGGATCGAGTCGCGGTGCTCCACCTCGCCCTCAAGCACGGGCGTCTCGCAGGTGCCGCAGGTGCCGGAACGGCAGGATGCCGGAACGAGCACGTCATTCTCCTCAGCCACCTGAAGAATACTCCGGCCGGGCGGCACGGTCAGTGTGAGCCCCGATAGGACGAACTCGACCTCGAACGACTCCGTCCAGACCGGCTCGCCGAACTCCTTTGCCTCGAAGCGCTCCACGTGCACGGCCCCCGGCGCGAGGTCGGCGCCGGCCGCCTCGACGGCGTCGAGCAGCCGCGTCGGCCCGCAGCAGTACAGCTGCCCGCCGAAAGCAGCCAGGGCGCTCAGATCCAGCCGGTTCCCCTCGTCGGAGGGATGCAGGCGCACGCGTTCCCCGTACCGGCCCCGCAGCTCGTCGACGAACGCCATCGTCGCCCGCGACCTCCCCGAGTAGTCGAGGGTCCAGTCGGCGCCAGCCGCCTCGGCCGCCGTGGCCATCGCGAGAATGGGGGTGATGCCGATACCGCCGGCGATCAGCGCGACCCGCTCGCCCGGCGCCGCCGCGAAGGAGAAGTGGTTGCGCGGCCCGCGCACCCGCACGGTCTGCCCCTCGCGGATGTCGGCGTGAACATACGCGGACCCCCCGCGCCCGTGCGGCTCGAGCAGCACAGCGATACGCCAGGCCGACCGGTCCGCCGGGTCTCCGCAGAGCGAGTACTGCCGCTCGACGCCGTCCGGCAGCCGCAGGTCGATGTGCGATCCGGCCGTCCACACGGGCAGGTCGCGACCGTTGGCCGGCGCGAGCTCGAGGCTCACTACCCCGTCGGCCTCGATGCGGCGAGATCGCACCACGAGGCTCCGCTCGACATCCGAGAAGAAACTCATCACACGCTCGCTTTCGAAGGCAGGAGGTTGGGATCCCAGACGACCGAGGCGTCGTTGAGCGAGAGGTGCTGCTTCACCAGGATCAGACGGTACTCCCGCTTGGTGCGAGTGAACCACCGGTGCGGCGTCCCGCCGACGAAGTACAGCGAGTCTCCCCTCGACAGGTTCCACAGCCCGCCCTCGGCGAGGTCGATCGTGGCGTGCCCCTCGAGGCAGTAGATGAACTCGTCCTCCTGGTGCACGTGGTACTCGCCGCCTGCGGAGTTCGTCCCCACGAACTCCATCGGGTGGAACCGGCGGTCGCCCCGCACGAGCAGCCGCGCCTCGCCGCTTCCGTACGCGCCCCGCTCGCCCTCGCCGCTCGCCACGAAGACGGGTGCGCTGTGCCCGGCCGGGGCCTCGAGCTCGGCGCCCGCGGCGAGCAGCTCGAGCTGGCTGGTGCCCAGCGCCCGCGCGATCTTCTCGAGCGAGACGATGCTCGGCCGCGCCTTCGCCCGCTCCACCTGGCTGAGGAACGGGTGCGACAGCCCGCTGAGCTCGGCGAGCGCCACGAGCGTCAGTCCGCGGCGCAGCCGAAGCGCGCGCATCCCCGCACCCAGGCGGGCGCTGTGGCGGTCGAGACGGTCGTCCATCTCGCCGACTCTATGACACGCCGGGGCCAGCGGATGTCGCGTGGCGCGGGTCTCCCCCGGAAAACCGCCCGTCCGCGACATCCGCTGTACTGAGACGTCATTATCGTGTTACATGCCCGAAACGTGACGTCCGTAGATTCCTGACATGTTGACAAGATCAACATTCTTGACGGGAAGAATCTCTCCATGACGTCCCTGCCCCGCACCGTTCCCCTCCTCACCAACGCGACACTCCCCGACGGCCGCCGCGTCGACGTGGAGATCTCCGGCGACGAAGTTCGCGCCGTGCGCGCGGCCGGCACCTCGACCCCTCGCACCGACGCGATCGACCTGACCGGATTCGTGCTGCTGACGGCCCCGGCCGAGCCGCACGCCCACCTCGACAAGGCGCGATCCTGGGACGCGATCGACCCGCCCATGGGAGACCTCCGACTGGCGATCGACTCCTGGGTGGCCTACTCGGCAACCATGACGATCGACGACATCGCCGACCGGGCCCGCGCGCAGGCGCTCGACATGCTCGGCCAGGGCACCACCGCCATCCGCTGCCACGTCGACCTTCTCCGCGGCCCCGACCCGCTGCGCGGCGTGCACGCCCTCGTCCGGGTGCGCCGCGAGCTCGCCGGGCTCATCGACATCGAGCTCGTCGCGCTCTGCAGTGTCGACATCCCCGACGCCACGATCGACCAGGCCCTCGACCTCGGGGTCGACCTCGTCGGCGGCGCCCCGCATCTGGCCCCCGAGCCCTTCGTCGAGCTGCGCCGCCTGCTGGCGATCGCCCATCGCCGTGGTGTCGGCGTTGACCTCCACACCGACGAGGGCCTCACCGGGGTGCCCACGCTGCCGGAGTTCGCGCGGATCGTGCGCGGCTGGCCGACCTCGATGCCCGCTACTGCCGGGCACTGCGTGCGGCTCGGCACCCTCGAGCCCGACGCGCTGGCCGAGGTGATCAGCGAGGTGCTCGCGAGCGACATCGGCATCGTCAGCCTGCCGATCACCAACCTCTATCTGCAGGGCTGGAACGACCCCGTCTCCACCCCGCGCGGCCTCACCGCGCTGCGGACCCTGCTCGACCGGGGCGTGCGGGTGGGCGCTGGGGCGGACAACGTGCGCGACCCCTTCAACCCGGTCGGCCGCGGCGATGCCCTCGAGACCGCCTCCCTCCTCGTGACCGCAGGGCACCTCACCCTCACCGAGGCCTATGCCGCGGTCAGCTCCGGCGCCCGCTCGGTCATGAACCTGCCCATGGCGGGGGTCGCGATCGGCGCGCGTGCCGAACTGCTCGCCGTACGGGGATCCGGGCTGGCGGATGTCGTCGCGAACGCCCCGGCTGACCGCTTCGTCATCCACGCCGGGCGCCTCGTCGCGCAGAGCACCGTGCACCGCTCCATCGCGCTTCCCACCCCCGTGCCATCCGAACCGATCCTGGAAATGAGGTGATGCCGCACATGACCATCTCCGCGACGACCACTCACCTGCTCAACTTCCAGGACGTGGCCATGACCTTCCCCGACGGCACCACCGCCCTGTCCGGCGTCGACCTCACCGTCAACCGCGGCGAGTTCGTGACGGTCGTCGGCCCCTCGGGCTGCGGCAAGAGCACCCTGCTGCGCATCGCCTCCGGACTGGAGACCGCGAGCGAGGGGACCGTCGAACTCGACACCGACCGCATCGGCTATGTGTTCCAGGACGCGACCCTGCTCCCGTGGCGCAACGTGACCGCCAACGTCGAGCTGCTCGCCGAACTCAACGGGGTTCCGCGCAAGGAGCGCGCCGACAAGGCGCGGAAGGCCATCGACCTCGTCGGTCTGGGCGGGTTCGAGAAGAACCTGCCGAAGACCCTCTCGGGCGGAATGCGCATGCGCACCTCACTGGCCCGCTCGCTCACCCTCGACCCCGAGCTGTTCCTCTTCGACGAGCCGTTCGGGGCGCTGGACGAGATCACGCGCGAACGCCTCAACGACGAGCTGATCAAGCTCTTCACCGAGCAGCAGTTCGCCGGGCTGTTCATCACCCACTCGGTGAGCGAGGCTGTGTACCTGTCCACCAAGGTCATCGTCATGTCCGGCCGCCCCGGACGCATCGTCGACACCTTCGAGGTGCCGTTCCCGATGCCGCGGGATCCGGACATCCGCTTCACGCCAGAGTTCGCCGCCCTCGTCGGCGACGTCTCCCACGCGCTTCGAGAGGGGCACAGCTGATGTCGACACAGGTCAAGACGCAACCCCAGACCATCACGGTGAAGCGGAGCGGGCGGCCGCTCACCACGTGGGGCCCGCCGCTGCTGGTGCTCGCCGGCATCCTCGCGATCTGGTTCGTCATCAGCGCCCTCCTCGGCGACCGCGACTTCCTCCTGCCCCCGCCGAACGAGGTGCTCACCCAGGCCTTCTTCAACCCGTCGACCATGGGGGACATCCTGCAGAGCCTCGGCCGCACCGCGACGGTGGCCCTCACCGGGCTCGCGGTGGCGATCGTGATCGGGGTGCTCTGGGCCGTCGCCATGTCGCAGGCGCGCTGGGTGGAGCGGTCGCTGTTCCCCTACGCGGTGGTGCTGCAGTGCATCCCGATCCTCGCCCTCGTGCCGCTGATCGGCTTCTGGTTCGGCTTCGACTTCTTCGCCCGCACGATCGTCTGCGTGATGATCGCGCTCTTCCCGATGGTCTCGAACACCCTCTTCGGGCTCCAGTCGGTCGACATCGGGCAGCGCGAGCTGTTCCAGTTGCAGAAGGCCGGCCGTTGGACGGTGTTGGTGAAGCTGCAGTTCCCCGCGGCCCTCCCGGCGATCTTCGCCGGCATGCGCATCTCGGCCGGCCTCGCCGTCGTCGGCGCGATCGTCGGCGACTTCTTCTTCCGCCGCGGGTCGCCGGGCATCGGGTCGCTGATCGGCAATTACCAGTCGAGGGTGCAGGGCGCAGAACTCTTCGCCGCGATCATCACGGCCTCCCTCTTCGGGGTGCTGATCTTCGCGATCTTCGGCTGGATCGGCAAGCGCGCGGTCGGCAAGTGGTACGACTTCGGCTCGTCCTAGACTAAAACCCGGCCTTTCAGCCGCACAGTTCTTCTCACATCACCAGCTTGTGTCGAACACACAGCGCACGTCCCCTTCATCCCACCCACCATCCCTGAGGAGCACCATGCAGTCACGTCGCACCCGCACGGCCTTCGTCGCCGTGGGCCTCCTGGCCACGTCCCTCGCTCTGTCCGCCTGCAGCACCGCCGCCGAGGTGCCGTCGACCGAGGGGCTCACCATCGGCGCGATCGACCTCTCCGACGTCTGCCCGGCGACCGTGAGCACCCAGACCGACTGGAACCCGGAGGCCGAGCACGGCCACCTCTACGAGATGATCGGCGAGAACCCCGTCATCGACGCCGACAACAAGTCCGTCTCCGGCCCCCTGATGGCCGGCGGCGAGTACACCGGCATCAACCTCGAGGTGCGCTCCGGCGGCCCGGCGATCGGCTTCCAGACCGTCACCGCCCAGCTCTACACCGACCCCGACATCACCCTCGGCTACGCGAACACCGATGAGCAGATCCAGCTCTCCGACCAGTTCCCCACCACGGCCGTCTTCGCGCCGCTCGAGAAGAACCCGCAGATGATCATGTGGGACCCGGCGACCTACCCCGACGTCACCACGATCGCCGAGCTCGCCCCGAAGCTCGCCGCCGACGGAGGCGCCATCAAGTACTTCGGCGGGGCCGCGTACATGGAGTACCTGATCGGATCCGGCATCGTGCCGGCCTCCGTCGCCGACGGCAGCTACGACGGCACCCCGGGCAACTTCGTCGCCCAGGCCGGCAAGGACGCCCAGCAGGGCTTCGCGAGCGCTGAGCCGTACATCTACGAGAACGAGATCGAGGCCTGGGACAAGCCCATCTCGTACGAGCTCATCCACGACGCGGGCTACCCCATCTACGCCGCCGCCGTGTCCGCCCGCACCGCGGACGTCGAGAAGCTCACCCCCTGCCTCGAGAAGCTCGTTCCCGTGATGCAGCAGGCCGAGGTCGACTACTTCGCGAACTCCGCCGCCACGAACACCCTGATCCTCAACCTCGTCGACCAGTTCGATACCGGATGGGTCTACTCGCAGGGCGTCGCCGACTACTCCGTCACGGCGCAGATCGACGAGGGCCTCGTCGGCAACGGGCCGGACTCCACGGTGGGCAACTTCGATCCCGAGCGGATGACGCAGGTCTTCGACATCGCGAAGCCGATCTTCGAGGGCCTCGACACTCCCCCGGCCGCCGGCCTCACGGCGGAGGACCTCTACACCAACCAGTTCATCGACATGTCGATCGGCTTCTGAGCCGACCGGCCCGCTGAACCGGCCACCCCGATGACAGCCCCGCCCGCCGCCGCCGCACAGCTCTCCGGAGCCCGTGCGGTGGTGACGGGCGGGGCTCGTGGCACCGGGCAGGCGATCGCCCTCCTCGGCGGAATCGACGTGCTCGTCGACAGCACCTCCTCGACATCACGGCGGAGGAGGGGGACGAGGTCTTCGCCGTCACCACCCGCGCGATGCTCACGACGATGCAGGTCGCGGCCACCGCCATGATCGTGGCGGGCAGCGGCGGCCGCATCATCAACCTCGCGAGCATGGCGGCCACGGCAGGGGCAGCCACGGCATCACCGTCACCACGCTCTGCCCCGGCTGCATCCTCACCGAGATGGGCGCCGCCTCCCGCACCCAACAGGACATCGACACCTGGTCGGGCTACTCTCCCGTCGGCAGGCTCGGTGAGCGTCGTGCGCGCGGCCGGCACCTCGACCCCTCGCACCGACGCGATCAACCGCACCACGCAGCATCCGCTCAGATCTCGAATCGAAGGACAGCATGACCGACCCAACAGCCATCACGGCGCTCGAAGCCGAGCTCACCGAGCTCCTCGGCACGCGCGGCGTCAGCACAGAACTGCGGGCGCGGGAGAAGGCCTCCGTCGACGGGGGGCGGATGTCGCCGATCATCGCCGAACTGCTTCCGCTGGGACTGGCCGACATCGTCGCCTACCCGGCGACCGCCGAGCAGATCGCGCAGACCGTCGCCGCAGCCGTGCGGCACGGCGTCGCCGTGACACCGCGCGGCAAGGGCACCGGCAACTACGGCCAGGCGATTCCGATGCCGGGCGGGCTCGTGCTCGACATGTCGCGGGCCCGCGCCGTTCTCGATGTCGGCGACGGCTACATCACCGCTGAGGCGGGCACCCCCATGGTGACACTCGAGCAGGCGGCCAGGGAGAGCGGCCAGCAGCTGTGGATGTACCCGTCGACGGCCCAGTCGAGCGTCGGCGGATTCCTCTCCGGCGGGTCGGGCGGAACCGGGTCCATCGTGCACGGGGCCAACCACATGGGCTTCGTCGCGGCGCTCGACGTCGTGCACGCGACCGGCGACGCCACCCTCGTGCACGTCGAGGGCGACGACGCCCAGCCGTACGTGCACAACTACGGCACCGCCGGCATCATCGCGCGCGTCACCGTGCGGCTCGAGCCACTGCAGGACTGGCGGGGCCTCTACGCGAGCTTCGACACCTTCGACGACGCCATTTCGGTGATCCGCGAGCTGGGCCTGGTCACCCCGAAGCCGCGGCTCGTCTCGGCGGACACGATCGAGATCAGCGCCACCCTGCCCGAGGACCCTGCGTTCCCGGCCGGGCGTGCGAGCCTGCGCGGGATCTTCGACACCGCCTCGCTCGTCGAGGCGACCGCGCTCATCGAGGGGGCTGGCGGACGCATCGAGGACGTGCGCGACGGAGCGCAGACCGCCGTGAAGATCAGCATGCTCAGCTACAACCACCCGATCGAGTGGCTGCAGAAGTCGGAGCCCGGCATCTACTTCCACGTCGAGGTCGGCGGGCACGCGCTCGTCGAGCGGATCGACGAGGTGCACGCCGTCTACCCCGGCGGACTTCTGCACATTGAAGCAGCCCACACCGTGCCGATCGGCATGCTGGCCGGCATCTACGAGAGCCCGGAGCAGGTGCAGGCCGGCATCGAGGCCCTCGGCGCGCTCGGCGTCGGGGTGCACAGCCCGCACCAGTGGAACGTCGACTTCGAGGTCGACCGCACGGTGGAGCTCGCGCGGAGAACCGACCCGCAGGGGCTCCTCAACCCCGGCAAACTCAACCGCGAGTATGCCGGACCCCGCAAGGGTGCGATCAGGTGACGGGCTCCCGCCTGCTGGCCGAGCTGTCCGGGCCCGCCGTGGCCTCGCGGCTGACCGCCGACTCCATCGTGGTGCTGCCGACCGGCGCGATCGAGCACCACGGAGCGCACCTGCCGCTCGCGACCGACGCGCTGATCGCCGAGGCCGTCGCGACGGCGGCGGTGCGCCGCGCAGCGGACGCCGGCCTCGACGTCTGGCTTTTGCCGACCCTGAGCTTCACCAAGTCGGACGAGCACCACTGGGCTCCCGGCACGATGTGGCTGGGCTACGAGGCGATGATGGCGACCCTCGTCGATCTCGGCCGTTCGGTGGCGGCGACGCCCGCCAGGACACTGGTGTTCCTCAACGGCCACGGCGGCAACACGGCGATGCTGAACGTGGCGAACCGGGAGCTGCGCCGCCGCTTCGGCCTGCAGACCTTCACCATGGGCGCCGGGCACGTGCGCGCCGGCACCGGGCAGGACGGCGAGCCGGACGAACTCGGGATGGGCATCCACGCCGGCTATGGCGAGACCTCGCTCCTGCTGCACCTGCGGCCGGACCTGGTCGACATGGGCTTGGCCGAGCGGAACGTGCCGGAGCACCTGGCACAGTTCTCGCGGATCGGGTTCAACGGCTTCCCGGTGAGCTTCGGCTGGACCAGCGACGACTTCGGCCCCTCCGGGGTGGTCGGCGACCCGACCGGGTCGACCGCCCGGGCCGGCGCCGAGTTCTTCGAGACCTCGGTGGTGAACGCCGTCGCCTCGCTCGAGGAGATCTCCCGCTTCACCCCGCGGATCACGCCATGACGCTGACACCGATGGAGCGCGCCCTTGAGTGGCTTCCGGCCAATGACGACATCGACCGTCCGCAGGTGACCCTGTCGACGGTGGCGCCGGACGGCGGGCCGGACGCCCGCACGGTGCTGCTGAGCTCGGCAGGTCCCGAGGGGGTCTACTTCCACACCGATGCGCACTCGCGCAAGGTGCGGGAGCTGCTCGACGACCCGCGCGCCGTGATGACCGTGCTCTGGCCGGGCTTCACCCGGCAGCTCGTGATCCGCGGGGTCGCCGAGCTCGCCGGAGTGGACGAGCTCGCTTCCGCGTACCGGGCGAGGTCGCCCTACCTGCAGCAGCTGGCCTGGCAGAACACCCGGGAGTTCGCGGCGCAGCCGCTGCGCGATCGCGTCGAGCAGTGGGCGGAGTTCGCCGCGCGGCATCCGCTCGGGTTCGAACAGCCCGACAACTGGACGGGATTCCTGATCCGCCCAGACCGGCTCAGCTTCTGGACGAGCAACGCGGATGCCGCGAGCCAGCGCCTCGAGTACACCCTCGGCGAACGCGGCTGGCTGCTCGAGTACCTGCCGGGCTGACCGGCTGCAGTGCTGGAACACTGCAGTGCTGGAACGCTGCACGCTGCACACGAAACGGCGCCGCCCCAGGGGAGCGGCCCCGTTCTCAGTCAGTCGCCCGATCAGGCCTCGAGCTGCGCGTCGAGCGTGATCTCGACACCGGTGAGCGCCTTGCTGACGGGACAGGTGTCCTTCGCCTCGGTCGCAGCTGCGATGAAGGCGTCGTTGTCGAGGCCGGTCACCTCGCCGCGCACGGTGAGGTGGATCGCGGTGAGGCGGAAGCCACCGGCCGGGTCGGCGCCGAGCGAGACGTCGGCCTTGACGTCGAGGGCCTCGACGGTGCCGCCTGCCCCGCCGAGGACGGCGGAGAACTGCATGGCGTAGCAGGCGGAGTGGGCGGCCGCCAGGAGCTCCTCGGGGCTCGTGGCACCGTTGGCGTCATCGGCGGCGCGCTTCGGGAACGACACGTCGTAGGTGCCGAGCTTCGAGCTGGTCAGCTCGACCTGGCCTTCCCCGGTCTCGAGGGAGCCGTTCCATGCTGTGCGAGCGGTACGTGTGGGCATCGTGATCTCATTTCTTGTCGGAGAGCGGCCGGGAAGTCCGGCGCTCGTCGGTGGGGAGGGAAGGGAGAGTCGGGAGGGACGGGCCCGCGAGAGTCGAGTTGGTGGCGCGCACGTGCGCGGCGAGCGAGGACACCTGATCGCGGAGGACGCGGATGTCGTCGAGGTCGAGGCCCGTGGCGGCGCAGACCAGACCGGGCAGCTCCGCGGCGCGTTCGCGCAGCGCGGTGCCTGCCTCGGTCAGGCCGATCTCGACCGAGCGGTCGTCGCCGGGCACGCGGGTGCGGGTGACGAGACCGGTGCTCTCGAGGCGGCGGAGCAGCGGCGAGAGGGTGCCGGAGTCGAGGTGCAGGCGGGCACCGAGCGCGGAGACGGTCGCGGTGCCGGTCTCCCAGAGCACGAGCAGAACGAGGTACTGGGGGTAGGTGATGCCGATCGGCGCGAGGAGGTCGCGGTAGCGGGCGGTCACCGCCCGCGAGGCGTTGTACAGCGCGAAGCAGATCTGCTCGTCGAGCAGGGAGTCGGCTTCGGTGGTCATGATGACGACGCTAACACATTGCGCTCAATAGTGTTGGGCACAATTCGTCTGGCGCTTCGCGCGCGCGCGTGGAAACATGGCGGCATGCCGATCCCCGAGCCCCTCGCGCGCGAGCGGATGCTGCGCCGGGTGGGAGGCATCATCGGGGTCCTCCTCGCCCTGCAGGCCGCCGCGATCATCGTGATCCTCGCGGTCACCGGCGCGAGGCAGACGGCCCGGGTGACGGTGGACCTCGCCGGGGCAGGCCGCCACACCCTCACCGCTGTCGACCTGGGGCCGGCGGTCGTCACACTGCTGCTGATCGTTGCGGTCTTCCGTGCCCTCATGTCCGGCCCGTTCGCCGCCCGCTACCTCGCCGCGGTGCATGGCAACCGGCACACGGCGCGCTGGGTCGAGTTCTCGCTCACCTCGTCGATCATCGTGTTCCTCGTCGCCCTGCTCAACGGCATCGGTGACGTCGCCGGACTCGTGCCGCTCTATGCGCTGACCAGTGGCATGACGCTGATGAGCGTGCTGCAGGAGCGCGACATCCGCTTCGGACACCCGCGCCTTGCGCTGCAGTTCGGCGCCGCGATCGGCATCGTGCCCTGGGGTGTCATCGCCTTCCACGAGATCGGCGCGGGCCTGCTCGGCGGCGGCCCATCGGTCGTGGTGCGGGTGATCACGCTCGTGACGCTCGCCGCCGCGCTCGTCGCCGCGGTCACGCAGTGGCGCGAGCAGGCCGCGAATGCCGCCGGGGCCGATCCCCTGGCGGGTGAGCGGATGTCGGTGGTGCTGTCCGCGGCGACCGTCTCCCTCTTCGCGTGGCTGGTGCTGCTCGGCGTGGTGTTGCCCGACTAGGCAGGTCGACGGGGAGGGAGCCGGAGCCTCGGGCCGAGCCCAGACCACGATGACGAGCGTCGCGAGCGGGCCGAGGACGAGGGACAGCAGGAACCAGGTGCGCCGCGAACGTGCCTTCTGCTCGGCCAGCCCCGCATTGACGAGGGCGAGCACCGCCCAGCCCCCACCGTTGGATCACCAGACGGATTGTGATGTCGACTGGTCCGTGATCACCCGCAGATAATTCATGAGGCATTGGTGCATGTCCCGTCGTCGTCCGCGCCGAGTGAATCGGATTTGATCCTGGCGGTGCGGAACCTCGACAGGGCCAGCACGAGCGCGGCGACGACCATCACCGCGGCCGCGACCCACAGGGCGGCCGCCGCACCCGCCGTGGCCGCGATCGCCCCGCCGAGGGGAGCGCCGACGACGATCATGCCGCGGTTCACCGAGCGCATGGTCGCGCTCATCCTGGCCTGCAGGCGGTCGGGCGTGACGGCCTGCCGGTAGCCGGTCTCGAGGGGGCCCTCCGCGCCCATCGCGAACCCGAAGAGGAACTGTCCGGCAGCGACGGCGATGACCGCTGCCGCGGCGCCCGGCGCGATCACGAGGCCCGTCGTGATCGCGAGACCCGTCGTCGAGGCGGGCCCCGCACTCGAGGCGAACATCGGCGCCAGCGCGATCAGCGCTACCGCGACCGGCTGTACCAGGCGCGCTCCGATGATGACCCGACCGGTGCCGAAGCGGCGGTCGAGCGGCAGCGAGGTGGTGAGACCGAGCACCGAGCCGACGCCGGCGCAGCCGAGGAGGAGACCCAGCCAGAGGGGACCGAGTCCGAGCTCGAGCAGCACCAGCGCGGGCAGCGCGGTGCCGAGCATGGCCGAGCCGATGAACCAGATCGGTGTTCCGATGCCCATCGGGGCGAGACGCGGGTGGGTGTAGACGAACCGCAGCCCCTCGCCGATCCGTTGCCCGGTCGTGGTGGTGGCGCGTGCGGGGCGGCGGTTGGCGTCGTCGTCGGAGAGCGTCAGCAGCACGGCCCCGGAGAAGAGGAAGCTGAGCGCGTCGAGGAACAGGGCGACTGGGGCGGTGATGGCGGCGATGAGCGCCCCGGCCAGTGCGGTCCCACCGAGCTGGGCGGCCGTCTCGCTCTGCTGCAGGCGGTAGTTCGCCCGCAGGAGCGAATCGCGCGGGACGAGTTGCGGCACGAAGGACTGCGACGCCGCGTCGCCCAGCAGCGAGAGCACCCCGAATGCGAAGATCAGGGCGACGAGCACCGGCACGGTGAGGTGCCCGGTGAGTGCGAGCAGGCAGGTCGTCGCGAGCACCAGGCCGCGACCGAGGTCGCCGGCGATGAGCACCAGGCGGCGACGGAACCGGTCCACCCAGAGGCCGGCGAAGAGTCCGAACAGCAGGTAGGGCGCCCAGCGGCCGGCACTGACGATGCCCTGGTCGAGTGCCGAGCCCTGCAGGGTGAGCAGCACGAGCACCGACAGAGCGACGGTCGTGAGGTAGCTACCGAAGTCGGAGACCGTCGACGCCAGCCAGAACCGCCGGAACGCGGCATTGCGGCGCAGGCCCGTCATCGCAGGCCCGTCATCGCAGCGCCCCACTGCAATCGCCCCACCCCGGCGCCCCCACCGGTCCCTAGATCCGCCGGGCGATCAGCACGACGTCGACCGCGTGCCCGTCGCCGATCGGGCGCAGGTACTGCTCGCAGCGCTCGATCTCGAGCCCGCCACCCGACGCCCCAACCTCCGGCACCGCAGCGACCGCCGCATGCAGCGCGTCGACGGTGGTGAGGATCGAACGGTCCTGAGGGCCGCCGACCCCGTGGGAGACGTTGTCGACGTCGTGGGCGACGAGCACCAGGCGCCCGCCCGGCGCGAGCGCGGCCGCCGAGAGATCGATCGCCGCGGCGAGACCGGCCGCATCCAGCTGCAGGTAGGCAAGCAGCACGAGGTCCACCTGGCGGGGTGACCGCCACACCGTCGCGTCCGCATGGACGAAGTCGATCTGCACCCCGAGTTCGGTTGCGCGGCGGTGTCCGCTCGCGAGCCCCGGACCCGAGAAGTCGACGGCCGTGACCTGCCAGCCGCGCTGCGCGAGCCAGAGGGCGTTGCGGCCCTCCCCGCAGCCGAGGTCGATCGCGGTGCCCGGCGTGGTATCGGCGAGGGTCGCGGCGACGAACTCGTTGGGGTCGAGTGACCAGACGCTCGACGCGGATGTCGCGGCCGCGGCGTACCGCGTGTCCCACATCGCACTGCCAGGGAACCCCGCGGCGGGCGCCTCGGTGGGGATGTCAGTGGGGATGTCGGTGGGGGTCTCGGTCATGCGGCCAGCTCCTCGCTGATCGTGGCGAGGTCGCGCGCGAACGCGGCCTCCTGGTGCATCCCCACAGCTGCATCCGGGGGTCTGTTTGAATGGTACCGACCGCACCGGATGGAGCCACGCATGACGGACCACCTCGACCTCCTCCTCACCGGCCGCACCCTCATCGCAGGCGAGATCCGCCCCGCGGCGATCGGGGTGCGCGACGGCGTCATCGTCTCGATCACCCCCGCCCCGACAACAACGGCCGCTCAGGCAGCGGATGTCGCGGCGGACCGCCACCTGGTCCTGGCACCCGACGAGGTGCTGCTGCCGGGACTGGTCGACTCGCACGTGCACGTGAACGAGCCGGGCCGCACCGAGTGGGAGGGCTTCGCGAGCGCCACCCGCGCGGCTGCAGCCGGCGGGGTCACCACGATCGTCGACATGCCCCTGAACAGTATCCCCGCGACCGTGGACCCGACCGCTCTCGACCTCAAGCGCGGTATCGCCACCGAGAAGGCCGTCGTCGACGTCGGGTTCTGGGGCGGCGCAGTGCCCGACCGGCTCGGCGCCCTCGGCGAGCTCCACTCGCGCGGCGTCTTCGGATTCAAGTGCTTCCTCGCGCCCTCCGGCGTCGACGAGTTCCCGCACCTCGACACCGCCCAGCTGAACCGCGCCCTCGACGAGGTCGCCTCTCTCGACGCGCTGCTGATCGTGCACGCGGAGGACCCCGGCGTGCTCGAGCGCAGTGCGAACGGCGGTGGCATCCGCTATTCGGAGTTCGTCGCCTCCCGCCCGGCCGAGGCTGAGCTGGTCGCGATCGACCACCTCATCGACGGGGTGCGCCGGTCGGGGGCGCGGGCGCACATCCTGCACCTCTCCTCCGCCGCGGCGCTGCCCCGACTGGCCGCCGCGCGCGCGGAGGGGCTGGGGATCACCGTGGAGACCTGCCCGCACTACCTGACCATCACGGACGACGCGATCGCCGACGGGGCGACCGCGTTCAAGTGCTGCCCGCCGATCCGCGACGCTGGCAACCGCGACCTGCTCTGGCAGGGCCTCGTCGACGGGGTGATCGACATCGTCGTCTCCGACCACTCCCCGAGCACGCGCGAACTCAAATTGGGGCACGGCGGCGACTTCAGGCTGGCCTGGGGCGGCATCGCGGGGCTGCAGCTCGGGCTGGCGGCCGTCTGGACTGAGGCGGCGCGCCGCGACATCCGCTTGGAAACCGTTCTGCACTGGATGTCCACGGGGCCGGCCGACCTGCTCGGGCTCGGTGCCAAGGGGCGCATCGAGGTGGGGGCGGATGCCGACCTCGTCGTCTTCGCGCCAGGCGCCTCGTTCACGGTCGACGTCACCGCGCTCGAGCACCGAAACCCGGTGAGCGCCTACGACGGGCGCAGGCTGACCGGAACGGTGCGCGAGACGCTGCTGCGCGGGGTCCCCGTGGACATCTCCGCCGGCGCCGTTCCGCACGGGCGGCTGCTGGAGCGCCCGCTCCCTCTCCCAGTAATGCGCCGCCCGGAACGCCGCTGAAACACGACCGATACATGATCGTGGCAGGATCCGGGCATGGCAATCGTCTTGGGCTCCCACCAGTATGGAAAAGCGGAAAACCGCGTTGTGCGCATCTATCGCGACACCGCCCGGCACGAGATCCGTGACCTCAATGTCAGCACGAGCCTGCGGGGCAACTTCGCGGAGGCCCATCTCTACGGCGACCAGTCTCGGGTGCTGCCGACCGACACCCAGAAGAACACGGCGTTCGCGTTCGCGAAGTCCCGCGGCATCGGGTCGATCGAGTCGTTCGGCATCGCGCTCGCCCGCCACTTCGTCGATAACACCGAGCCGGCGACCGGCTCGAGGGTCGAGGTCGAGGAGTACGCCTGGGAGCGGGCGATCGTCGACGGGCGCGAACACGACCACACCTGGCTCAAGTCGGGGTGCGAGACGCGCACGACCGCCGTGACCGTCGAGGGCACCGGCGAGGACCAGGTCGTTCACGTGGTCTCCGGGCTCAAGGACCTCACCCTGCTCAAGTCGACCGGCTCCGAGTTCCACGACTTCCTCACCGACGAGTACACGACCCTCGCTGAGACCCACGACCGGGTGCTCGCGACCTCCCTCGTGGCCAGGTGGAGGTATTCAGAAGCCGATGTCGACTACGACGCCGTCTACGCGGACGTCAAGCAGATCGTGGTGACCCAGTTCGCCACCCTGCACTCCCTCGCGCTGCAGCAGACCCTGTGGCACATGGGCAAGGCCGTGCTCACGGCTCACCCGTCGATCGCCGAGATCCAGTTCTCCGCCCCGAACAAGCACCACTTCGTCGTCGACCTCGAACCCTTCGGGCTCGACAACCCCGGGGAGGTGTTCATTGCGGCCGATCGCCCCTACGGGCTCATCCAGGCGACGGTGACCCGCGACGATGCGCCGGATGCCGGTTCGGCATGGCTGAGATCGGCTGGCCGCGCATGAGCGACCGGGAGATCGACGAGCAGTGGCTCGAGCGGGCCGTCGAGCTCGCCACGAAGAACGTGGCAGAGGGCGGAGGGCCCTTCGGGGCCGTCATCGTGCGCGACGGTGTGCTGCTCGCGATCGGGCAGAACCGGGTGACCCGCGACCTCGACCCCACCGCGCACGCCGAGGTGCAGGCGATCCGGGCGGCCTGCCGCGCCGTCGGCGACTTCTCGCTGGCCGGCGCCACCCTCTACACCTCCTGCGAGCCCTGCCCGCTGTGCGTCTCCGCCTCGCTCTGGGCGCGCCTGGACCGCGTCCTCTTCGCCGCCGACCGCCACGACGCGGCGCGGGGTGGCTTCGACGACCTCGAGTTCTACGAGCTGTTCGCACGGGACAGGGCGACCTGGCCGACCGCGGTCGAGTCCCTGCGGCTGGACTCGTCGGCCGAGCCCTTCGACGCCTGGCTCGGCAAGGAGTCCCGCACCGCCTATTAGCGGGGCGATAGCGGTCAGTTAGGGGAAACACAACCCATGCCGGCCGGATCGGACTGCATGTTAGTTTCGCGGTACCCACCCCGCGAAAGGCACCCCCATGCTCGCACAGCACTCCCGTCCCGTGGGCGCCAGGCGCCTGTTCGCCGCTCCCGCCGCCATCGTGCTGGCGCTCGCACTGGCCCTCGCCGGCGCGGTCGTCGTCGCGGGCCCCGCGAACGCCGCCCCCGTCACCCTTGTGGTCACCGCGCCGCTTGCCGGCGCCACCGTGACCTCTCGAACCTTCGATGTCACGGGCACGGGCACCGACGGCGGAGTGGTCGGGGTCACCGACGGCACCGCCATCCTCGGCACCACCACGGTCGGACTCGTGTCCCCCGGCGTGTGGAGCGTCACGGTGACGTTCCCCGAGACCGCGGCCACCGCCCAGACCCTCACGGTGGCGCAGCTCGACCCGAGCGACCTCGCCGACCCGGCTGCCGGTACCGTGACCCTCGCTATCACGCTGCCCGCTGCGGTCGCTGCCGACCCCGCAGGACCGATCATCGTCGACGTGCCGGTCGACGGCTCCACCCTCACCTCGCGGACCGTCGACTTCGCCGGATCCGCCCCGGTCGGATCCTTCGTCACCGCCTCGCTCCTCGGCCAGGTCGTCACGAGCACCACCATCGCGGCCGGCGGCGCCTTCGCGTTCACGCTGCCCTTCCCCTTCGCCCTCGGCGACACCGTCACTGTCACCTTCGCGGGAACGGATGCCGCGGGCGTCGCACTCGTGCCCGTCGACGTGAGCTTCGACCTTCCCGCGCCCGTTGCCGCCCCCGTGATCACCGCACCGGTGACCGGATCCACCACAACCGGCACCTCGGTGACCTTCTCCGGCACCGGGATCGTGGGCGACAACATCGCACTCGTGATCCTGCCGGCGGACGCCGCCACCACGACTGCCCTCGCCGCCCTCGACCCGGCCGCGTTCACCGCGCCGATCACGGTCGGTGCGGCCGGCACCTGGAGCGTCACCTACTCGCTGGTCCTGGGCAGCTTCACGGCCACAGCGCTGCACACGAGTGCTGCGGTCGGCGACGCGGCGCCCGAGGCGCTCTCCGGCTCGTCGAACTCCGTCGCGTTCGTCCTTGCGGCACCCGTTGTCACGACCGTGGTGCGCCCAGCCGAACTGGCCGCCACTGGCGCGACGACGGATGCCCTGGTCGGCCCGGGAGCCCTGCTCCTGGGCGCCGGACTGCTGCTGGTGCTCGCTGCACGCCGTCGGGCCGCGCGCCGCTAGGGCCGAGGCGGCGCCGTCGAGTCACGCACCACTAAACGGGTCGCGAGCTCGACGTGAATGGAGTCGATGGGCTCCCCGCGCGAGAGCCTCAGTACCGACCGCAGGGCAGCAGCGCCCATCTCGAATAGCGGCTGTGCAACGGAGGTGAGTCGCGGGACGGTCTGCTCACCCAGTTGGGTGCCGTCGAATCCGACGATACTGAGATCCTCAGGGATGCGGATGCCGCGCCGGTGCGCCTCGGCAATGACCCCGATCGCGATGGAGTCGCTCGCGGCGAAGACCGCGGTGGGGCGCACATCCGCTGCGAGAAGGCGACACAGGCCGACGACCCCGGTCTCGCTGCTGAATTCGCCGGAGCTCACGAGGGCCGGATCTGCCTCGATTCCGGCATCGGCGAGTGCGGAGTGGTAACCGTGCAGGCGCGCGCGATTGCAATCGGCCAGGTGGGGGCCCCCGAGAAAGGCAATGCGTCGGTGCCCGAGGCCCAGGAGGTGCTCGGTCGCGCTGCGACCCCCCGCCCAGTTCGTGGCGCCGACTGTTGCGATGTCCGCCTGCGGGGTACTGAGCGGATCGATGAGCACCACGGAGATGCCGTGGGCCGCGAAGGAGTCGAGCTGCGCCTGTTCGATCTCGCTGGTCACCAGAATGAGACCCCGACGCCCGGCCGCGCTCAGCCGCTGCGCCCACTGGGTGCTGTCGGCCATCCTGGTCTGCTTCGAGCTCACCGTGCTGATCACGATCTCCACCTGCTCGACACCGGCGAAGTCGACGATGCCCCGCATCACCTCGGTGGAGTAGGCCGAGGTGAGACGGTCGATCACGAGGTCGACGAGCGCGGGCCCGTGCGACAGAGCCCGACGCCTCTGGGGTGACTCGTAGCCGAGATCACGGATCGTGTCCTGAACCAGGGCACGCGTCACCTCGGCCACGTCGTCCCGCCCATTGAGCACCTTGGAGACCGTCGGCACCGACACCCCAGCGGTCCTCGCGATCTGACTGAGCGTGATTCTCTTTCTCATTGTGGCCACACCTCATGCTAGCCCGATCTCGAAACATTTCGAGATGCGTCCGAGATCCATCTATTGCTTGACGCACGGAACACCGCTCATTACGGTGGGGTGATCGGGTAAAACTTGCGAAACTTTTCGACTCGATACGTTCAGCCACTGCGATATTGGGCTGCTTCGACGATGAAGCAGTGCGTTGACGACCTCACCCATCCGGTGGCCGCTGTGGTCCTCCGGTGCACAGAGCGGAGGAAGACATGTCACTCACCACCAGACGGATCACCCGGACGGCCGCGATCGCCGTCGTTGCCGCCCTTGCTCTCGCGGCCTGCGGAACCACGGGACCTGCCGCGACATCCGCCAGTGATGGCGACCTGAGCATGTGGGGGCTCAGCAACGCCCCCATGCAGGACATCATGGCGGACTCGATCACCGCGTGGAACGCCGACAACCCCGACGGGACCATCGGGATCGACTTCTTCGCCAACGACGCGTACAAGACCAAGGTGCGCACGGCCATCGGCGCCGGTGCCGGCCCGACCTTCATTTATGGCTGGGGCGGCGGGATCCTGAAGAGCTACGTCGACGCCGACGAGGTCCTCGACCTCACCCCCTACCTCACCGAGAACCCCGCGATGAGTGAGCGGTACATCCAGTCGGTCGCCCAGAACGGCGTCATCGACGGCAAGACCTACGCGTTGCCCAACAATTACACGCAGCCCGTCCTCCTGTACTTCAACAAGGAGGTCTTCGACCAGGTCGGCGCCGAGGCGCCGAAGACCTGGGACGAGCTGCTCGCGCTCATCCCGGTCTTCACGGAGGCCGGCATCGCGCCGCTCTCGCTCGGCGGGCAGTCGAAATGGCCGAACCTCATGTGGCTCGCGTACCTCGTCGACCGCATTGGCGGCCCCGACGTCTTCCAGGCCATCCTCGATGGAAAAGCGGATGCCTGGTCCGACCCGGCCGTCATCGAGGCCCTGACCAAGATCCAGCAGCTCGTCGACGCCGGTGGCTTCATCGACGGCTTCTCCTCGATCGCCGCCGACACCAACGCCGACCAAGCGCTGCTCTACACGGGCCGTGCCGCGATGATGCTCCACGGTGCGTGGGTGTACTCCTCGATCAAGGCCGATGCCGGGGACTTCACCTCGAGCGGCAAGCTCGGCTACGTTCCGTTCCCCGCGGTCGAGGGCGGCATCGGCGACTCGGCGAACGTCACGGGCAACCCGTCGAACTTCTGGTCGGTGTCGTCGAAGGCGACCCCCGAGCAGCAGAAGATCGCCGTCGACTATCTCGCCAACGGAATGCTCAACGAGAAGTACGTCGACGAGCTCGTCGCTGCCGGCGCGGTGCCCGTCGTCACGGGGATCGAGAACAAGCTCGCCGCCTCCGATGACGCCGACTTCCTCACCACGGTGTACTCGATGACGGCGAACGCCCCGCACTTCCAGCTCTCCTGGGACCAGGCGCTCTCCCCTGCCCAGGCCGACGCGATGCTCACCAACCTCGACCTCATCTTCCTGGGCCAGCAGACCCCGCAGGAGTTCGCGGACATCATGAACGGGACCTTCGGACAGTGAGCACCTCCGTCGACAGGAAACGGACGGCGGTGCGCGCCCGGCAGCGCACCGCCGGCCCGTCGGGCTGGTTCGCCGTCCCCGCGCTCCTGCTGTTCGGCGCGTTCGCGCTCCTGCCGATCTTCGGTGTCGTGGCACTGAGCTTCACCTCGTGGAACGGGCTCGGAGCCATCACGTTCGACGGCACCGCCAGCTGGCAGAAGGTGCTGGCCGACCCGGTCACCCTGAACGCCATTGTGGTCACAGGCAAGATCATGCTGTTCAGCTTCATCGTGCAGGCTCCGATCAGCCTGCTGCTCGGGGTGTTCACCGCCGGTGTGCAGAAGTACCGTGCGCTGCTCGCCGTGCTGTACTTCGTGCCGCTCCTGCTGTCGTCCGCGGCCGTGGCGATCGCGTTCAAGGCGCTCCTCGACCCCAACTTCGGCATCGGACCGGTGTCGGGGATCGCGGCCCTGCGGCAGGACTGGCTCGGCAACAGCGATCTCGTGCTCTTCGTCGTCGTCTTCGTCATCGCCTGGCAGTTCGTGCCGTTCCACACCCTCATCTACCAGGGTGGGGTCAAGCAGATCCCCCGCTCGCTGTTCGAGGCCGCCGAGATCGACGGGGCGAGCCGGGTGCAGCAGTTCTTCGCGGTCACGCTGCCCCAGCTCAAGTACACGATCATCACCTCGTCCACCCTCATGGTGGTGGGGTCGCTCACCTACTTCGACCTGATCTTCGTCCTGACCGCCGGCGGGCCGGGTTATGAGACCCGACTGCTCCCCCTACACATGTACATCACCGGATTCCGGGCCAACGACATGGGCGCGGCGAGCGCCCTCGGCGTCATCCTGGTGGTCATCGGACTCGCCCTCGCGCTTCTTCTCCAGCGCTTCGGCGGCCGCGACCGCTCCGCCAGCCAATTGGAAGGTGCCTGATGTCGGCCACCACAACCACCCGCCGAACCGCGACATCCGCCCCGCCCAGCCCGCAGCCCCGACGCCGGGGCCGGCGGGAACGTCGGGAACGTCGGAACTGGCTCGCGGGCCTCTCCGGCTGGATCTGGCTCGCCGTCATCATCCTGCCGATCTACTACGTGGTGATCACGAGCTTCAAGAACCAGGCGGGATTCTTCTCCTCGAACCCCTTGCTGCCGACCCTCGAGCCGACGTTCGACAATTACGCTCTCGTGCTGAACGCGGGATTCACGATCTATCTCGCGAACAGCCTCATCGTCACGATCGGCGCGGTCGTCCCCGCACTGCTCGTGTCGTTCATGGCGGCCTACGCGATCGTGCGCGGTCGTGGCCGCTTCATCTCCTTCACCAGTACGGTGTTTCTGATGGGCCTCGCGATCCCGCTTCAGGCGACGATCGTGCCGATCTACCTGATCATCACGAAGATGGGTCTCTACGACTCGTTGCTGGCGCTCATCCTGCCGTCGGCGGCCTTCGCCCTGCCGATCTCGGTGCTCATCCTCTCGAACTTCATGAGGGACATCCCCAGCGAACTGTTCGAGTCCATGCGGCTCGACGGGGCGTCGAACTGGTCGATCCTGTGGCACCTGGTGCTGCCGATGACCCGCCCCGCCGTCGTCACCGTCGGCATCTACAACGCCCTGCAGGTGTGGAACGGGTTCCTGTTCCCCCTGATCCTCACTCAGAGTCCCGACAAGCGGGTGCTGCCCCTGTCACTGTGGGCGTTCCAGGGTGAGTTCAGCGTGAACGTCCCGGCAATCCTCGCCTCGGTGGTCCTCTCGACCATCCCGTTGCTCGTGGTCTACATTTTCGGTCGCCGCCAGTTGCTCGGCGGCCTGACGGCAGGATTCAGCAAATGACCCCACCACTGCGCATCGGACAGATCGGATATGCCTTTATGGGCGCCGCCCACTCGCACGCCTGGCGCACCGCCCACCGGTTCTTCGACCTCGACCGCACCCCGGAGCTCGCGGTGCTCGTCGGGCGCACCGAGTCGAAGACGATCGCCGCCGCCGCGAGGTTCGGCTGGGCGGAGGCCGAGACCGACTGGCGCCGGCTCATCGAGCGCGACGACATCGACGTGATCGACATCTGCACCCCGGGGGACTCCCATGCTCAGATCGCCATCGCGGCGCTCGAGGCCGGAAAGCACGTGCTGTGCGAGAAGCCGCTCGCGAACTCCGTCGCCGACGCGCGCGCCATGGCGGATGCCGCCGCGGCCGCCGCCGACGGCGGGGTCTGGGCGATGTGCGGCTTCAGCTACCGGCGCACTCCGGCCCTCGCCCTGGCCCGCCAGCTCGTTCAGGAGGGTCGGGTCGGCGACATCCGCCATGTTCGCGCCCAATACCTGCAGGACTGGCTCTCGAACGCCGACGCTCCCCTGACCTGGCGACTCGATCGCGAGAGGGCAGGTTCCGGCTCGCTCGGCGACATCGGCGCCCACTCGATCGACGCGGCACAGTTCGTCACCGGGCAAGCCGTCACCGCAGTGTCGGCCACCCTCGAGACTTTCGTGACCAGCCGCCCACTCGGTGGCGACCTCGTGGGTCTCGGCGGTGTCGGACAAGCGGATGCTCCGCGCGGGCCGGTGACGGTCGACGACGCCGCCCTGTTCAGCGCGCGGTTCGACGGCGGGGCCATCGGCATCTTCGAGGCCACCCGCTTCGCCCTCGGTCGACGGAACGCGATGCGGCTCGAGGTGAACGGCAGCCTCGGATCGGTGGCGTTCGACTTCGAGGACATGAACTCGCTCCAGTACTTCGACGGAACCGACCAGGAGGGCAGGCAGGGGTTCCGCACGATCAACGTGACCGAGCCGGTGCACCCGTACACGGCGAACTGGTGGCCGACCGGCCACGGGCTCGGCTACGACCACCTGTTCACCAACCAGGCAGCCGACTTCATCCGCTGCATCACCCAGGGCGAGCAGCCCCGGCCGTCCTTCCAGGACGCACTCCGCGTGCAGGCCGTCCTCGCGGCCGTCGAGGCGAGCGCAGCGGACGAGAGCCGCTGGAGCACCGTCTCCGAACCCACCCCAACAAAGGACGACTGACCCATGACCACAACCCAGAGACAGGCCATCATCGTGCGCGGGGGGTGGGATGGACACCAGCCCGTCGAGGCGACGGACATGTTCATCCCCCACCTCGAGGCAGCCGGATTCGAGGTCACCGTGCACGAGGGTGCTGCGGTCTACGCCGACGCCGACACGATGACGGCGACCGACCTCATCGTGCAGTGCAACACCATGACCACGATCGAGAAGGACGAGATCGCGGGTCTGCGCACCGCGGTCGCCGCGGGCACCGGCCTCGCCGGCTGGCACGGCGGCATCGCCGACTCCTACCGGAACACCGCGGACTACCTGCAGCTCATCGGGGGCCAGTTCGCCCACCACCCCGGTGTACACCCGCGCGAGGCGACCGGCGAGCAGATCGACAACTACCTGCCGTACCGGATCGACGTGCTGCCGCAGGCCGCCGACCACCCCATCATGGGTGGGATCACCAGCTTCGACGTCGTCACCGAGCAGTACTGGGTGCTGAGCGACGACTACAACGATGTGCTCGCCACCACTACGCTCACTGCCCGCGAGTGGGACGCGTGGAACCGGCCCATCACCTGCCCGGCCGTCTGGACCCGCCAATGGGGCGATGGCCGCATCTTCGTCAGCACCGCCGGCCACAACGTGGCCGTGCTCGAGAACACCACCGTACGCACCATCATCAAAAGGGGACTCCTGTGGGCCAGCCGCTGAACGTCGGAATCATCGGCTGCGGGAAGATCATCGCGCAGTACCTCGAGACGTTCGCACGTCTCGACGACGTGCGCCTCGTCGCTGTCGCCGACCTCGACGAATCCCGGGCCCGCGAGGTCGCCGATTCGGTTCCCGGCACCCTCGCGCTCAGCGTCGACGGGCTCCTGGCCGCGGAGGACATCGACGTCGTGGTGAACCTCACCGTCCCGGCCGCTCACGCCGCGGTGTCGCTGCGGATCATCGCGGCGGGCAAGTCGGTCTATGTGGAGAAGCCGCTGGCCGCGACGACCGCGGAGGCGCGCGAGGTGCTGGACGCCGCGACATCCGCTCGGAAGATCGTCGGATGCGCTCCGGACACGGTGCTCGGCACCGGGATCCAGACCGCGCGTAGAGCGATCGACGACGGGCTGATCGGCGCGCCGGTCTCGGCGACCGCGACGATGGTCACCCCGGGTCACGAGCGGTGGCACCCGAATCCGGACTTCTACTACCTGCCGGGCGGCGGGCCGCTGCTCGACATGGGACCGTACTACGTGACCGCGCTCGTCACCCTGCTCGGGCCGATCGCCCGCGTCATGGGGGCCGCGAGCGCCACCCGCTCGACGCGGACGATCCAGTCGGGGCCGCGCGAGGGCGAGGTGATCCCCGTGTCGACGCCGACGCACGTCACCGGGATCCTCGTGCACGAGTCCGGGGTCATCTCGACGCTCGTGACGAGCTTCGACGCCACGGCCACCACCGCGGCGAACATCGAGGTGCACGGCCAGACCGGCACCCTCGGGGTCCCGGACCCGAACCACTTCTCCGGCGACGTGCGCCTCTGGGCGCTCGGCGACGACCAGTGGCGCACCCTGCCCGTTTCGGCCGGGTATTCGCAGGCCGCGCGCGGCTACGGCATCACCGACATGCTCCGGTCGGGCGACGGCCTGGTCGAGTCGCGGGCGAGCGGCGAGCTCGCCTTTCACGTGCTCGACGTGATGGAGTCGCTGCTCCGCTCCGCCGAGGCGTTCGAGTCGGTCGTCATCGGCAGCACGGTGCAGCGTCCTGAGGCCGTGCCGCTGTCCGGGGACTGAGGAGCGGTGACTGAGGCGCGGGGACTGAGTAGTCCGCACTCAGGCAGGGCCGGTCAGGCAGGGCCGGTCTGGCAGGGCGGCTCAGGTGGGGCGGCTCAGCTTCCGCGGTAGGAGCTGAACGCGAAGGGGCTCAGCAGCAGCGGCAGGTGGTACTTCTCGCCGACGCGCACCAGGAAGACGAGATTCACCTGTGGGAAGAAGCCGTCCTGGTTGGTGCACTCGAAGTAGGTCGCGGTGTCGAAGGTGAGGCGGTAACGCCCGGGGACGAGCTCGTC
>JACMNE010000138.1 GCA_014378715.1 Microbacteriaceae bacterium | reverse complement strand
GCGGCGACGTCGAAAAGGTGACGGGCTGCGCGCCCCAGAGTCTCGCTACCCTCCTGGCCGCCACCTCAACGCCCGCCGGCAATTCTCATCATTCAGGAGTTCCGGCCGCCGCCCCCATTCATCATTCAGGAGAAGCGGATGTCGCGCTGCAGTGCCATGCACGAATCATGCGTTCATCGGCGAAAGAGCGGCACGATCCGCCACATCCGCTCGCCTCACGCAAAAAATTGCCGAGCGCTCGCACACGCTCCTGAATAATGAGATCGCGCACGGCGGTCGGCCGCGCCGAACTCCTGAATGATGAAACTGAATGATGAGAAGAGTGCCGCGGCGGTCAGGCGCGGTGGGCCTCGCTGAGGGTCTCGCCGGTCGGGTCGTGGGCCGTGGGGTCGTCGAGGTCGTCCCCGCCGATCGGCATGCCGGCCCAGTCGAGGAGCGACCAGCCGTCGGCATCCGATCCGTCGAGGGTCACGATTCCGGTGTTGCCGAGCTCATGGTCCGCAGCGAAGGTCGCCGAGACGTTCGTGGCGCGGCCCGCGACCCAGGTGCGGATCGCGGCACCGTGGCTCACCACAACGACGGTGCGGTCCGGATCGGCGGGGGACACGACATCCGCTGCAGTGAGCGCGGCGATGTCCGCGTCGAAGCGGCCGAAGAACTCGTGGCCGTCGGGGCCGCCGGGCATACGCACGGCGCGGTCGCCGGCCGCCCAGGCGAAGACGGTGTCAAGGTACTGCCGTATGGAGTCACGGTCGGTGTCGCCCTCGAGGGCGCCGGCCTCGATCTCGTGCAGGCCAGGGTGCACATCGGGCTCGAACTCGCGGTCGAGCAGCAGTGGTGCAGCGGTGAGCTGGGTGCGGATGAGGCGGGAGGTGGCGATCGCGTCGACTCGGGTGCCGCCGAGGGCCTCCGCGAGGCCGACGGCCTGGCGAAGTCCGAGCAGCGTGAGGCCGGGGCCGGGTGTGTCGGTGTCGAGGCGCCCGGCGACGTTCGCCGGGGTCTGGCCGTGTCGCACGAGGAGGAGGCGCATGACCCCGAGCCTACGGGGGAGCGGCTGGGGGCTCGGGGTCAGGTGCTACTCAGCGTGCGATGGCGGTCGAGCGCATGCCGGCGATCGCGGCGATCGACTGCCAGACCACGAAGCCCTCGACGACGAGCGAGAGGAGTCCGAGCGGCTCGAGCCAGTTGCCGATGTCGTCGGTCGCGCCGGGCATACCGACGGTGCGGTTGACGACGAAGGCGAGCAGCACGGCGGTGGCCAGGACAGTGGCGGCGGCATAGTCGATGCGGGTCGCGACCGTGAAGAGGCGTTCCATGATGACGAGAGCCGCGACGATGAGCACGATGTAGGCGACGGCGAGGTACGGCGTCTCCTCGATCTTGCCCGGCAGGTCGAGCACATGGATGGCCGCGGTGACCGCGAGCCCGAGGCCCACGGCGATGCGACGGCTGAGCATCACGGGATGCGTGGCCGCGGCGACGTCGATCGTGCGTTCTTTGTTCGTGGTGGCAGACATGACAACTTCCCCGATCCGCGGCGCCGGTGCGCTCACAGTGAGAAAGCTAGGCGTTCCCCCTGCGGCGCTCCCGGGAATCGGGTGTTCGTGTGAGAACTCGAACGCCCCGGTCGCGAGCCTGTGGGGAGCCGGTCACCTTGCTGGCAGTTGGGTGGGGGAAACCGCGACGCTATCCCTGCTCGGCGGTGCGGGCGCGACGGTCGGCGTCGCGCTCGGAGACGCGCTCCTTCTCGTGGCGTACCTCCGCCTGCGTCGCGCGCTCCTGCACGAGCCAGGCCGGCGGAGCTTGCAGCAGCGCGAGGATCTCAGCGGATGTCAGCGGCGCGTCCATCTCGCCCCTGGCGAGCCCACTGATCGAGACGCCGAGCTTGCCGGCGATGACGGGGCGCGGGTGCGGTCCGTTCGTGCGTAGCTCCGTGAGCCAGGCCGGCGGGTTCGCGAGCAGCTCGTTGAACTGGTCGCGGGTGACGGGGAAGTCGCGGAACTCGGCCGGCGTGGCGGAGAGCAGCACACCGAGCTTCTTCGCCGCGGTCTCGGCCTTCATGGTTTGCGGAGTCTTGGACGAAGTCATCAGAACAGAATACCGGCCCGGGGCATCCCGCGGTGCTGGCGGGGTACGAATCATCCCGCGCGCAGTGACGCGGTGCACTGGGTGAGCATAAAGCCGAACCGTGATTGCTCGTCGATGTCGAGGTCGCGGGTCATCCGCTTCTCCACCGCACGCACCGCGGCGCTCGCGGTGGCGAGTTGCGCGCGCCCCTTCTCGGTGAGCGCGGTGGGCAGGACGCGTCCGGATTCCGGCTGCCCGGGGCGGGACACGACCCCGTCGCGCTCGAGCGAGAGCAGCATTACATGCATCGACTGCCGGGTGACAAAGGCCCCGCGCGCGAGCTCGGAGTTCGACAGGCCGGGCCGCTGGGCGAGCAGCTCCAGACAGGAGTAGTGCGTGATTGTCATCCCCAGCGGGCGCAGCACGGCCTCCATCGCGGTGCGCAACGCGCTCGAGGCCTCCTTCATCAGGTAGCCCACAGAGGTACCCAGGTCGATTCCCTCGTGACTCATGTCAGTATTCTGACATACAGTAGGGGATGTCAGTAACCTCACGCATGACGACCGGGCACCCCAACTGGGAGAGACATCATGACAGCCGCATCCGGCCCCGGATTCATCTCACTGCAGGTGCGCGACCTCGTGGCCTCGGCGGAGTTCTCCGCGACACACCTCGGATTCACCCGCCAGCCCGGCCCGCCGAACGCGGTCGTGTTCGCCACCAGTCCCGCGACCTTCGCCGTGCGCGAGCCGCTCCCCGGCGTCGACCTCGACTCGGTCGCCCAGCCCGACGGCTACCGGATCACCATCCACGACCGTGCCTGACACCCCCGCGCCACCGCCTGTACCCTGAATGCAGCCGTGCACCCGCCGCGGTGCCGAAAGGGATGCTCGTGCCCGTCGATCCGACCCCCGATCCCGTCGACGCCACCGCCGCGGTCGTGCCCTTCATCATCGCCGCCGCCGAGGGAGTGACCCTCACCAAGTGGACCCGCGCCTGGCAGGAACGTCGCCGTGCCGTGCCCCTCGAGGTGGCCAGGTCGACAGTGGCCACCCAGGTCACCGTGCTGCGCGACGGCAAGGCCGACGTGAGCTTCGTGCGGCTGCCCGTCGACGACACCGACCTCAGTGTCATCGTGCTCTACGCCGAGAGCCCCGTGGTGGTGCTCCCCAAGGATCATCCGCTCACCGCCCGCGAGTCGCTCACGCTCGCCGACCTCGAGGGCGAGAACCACCTGGCCGGCGAGTGGGAGGCCGCCATCGAGCTCGTCGCCGCGAACGTGGGGGTCGTCATCGTGCCGCAGTCGATCGCGCGCCTGCACGGACGCAAGGACGTCGAGGCCCGTCCGGTAGCGGATGTCGCGGAGACCCGCATCGCGATGGCCTGGCTCACCGCGAAGACCACCGACCGGGTGGACGAGTTCATCGGGATAGTGCGCGGACGCACGGCGCAGAGCTCCCGCGCAACGCCGACCCCGGCGACGCCCAAGGCCGTGGCGCCGAAGAAGCCCGTGGTGGCGCGCAAGAAGGAGAACCAGCCGGGCCGCACCCGCTCGGTGCGCCGTCCCCAGCGCGGCCGCTGACAGCGCAACCCGCCAGGTCGGTGCGCTTCCGGCGCCAGGCCCGCGCGAGTCCCGCTCGTGGCGGCCGCAGAGCCTTATTCGCTCGCGGCCCGGTCCGCCCGCGCCTGCTCGGCGATCGACACGGAACGCTCGGCGAAGCGACGGTGCACGTCGGCCTGGGCCTCATCCATGAACGCCTGGTCGAGCGGCGGATTCATGTGCTCGTTCGTGCCGTGGTGCGCCGCGATGTAGGCGTCGAGCGCCGGCCCTGACTCCCAGGAGGTGATGAGGCAGTAGCGCGGGTCCGGCCCGCGGTGCCAGACGGCGTGCCAGAAGCGC
>JACMNE010000137.1 GCA_014378715.1 Microbacteriaceae bacterium | reverse complement strand
CCCGCCCCGCCCTAGGGCAGCACCACCGCCTGGATCACCGCGATCGCGGTGGTGTCCTCGATCGTCGGCGGCACAATGTACTCCTCGCCGTTGGCGATCTGCCGCATCGTCTTTCGCAGGATCTTGCCCGACCGTGTCTTGGGCAATGCCGAGACGACCACGGCATCACGGAACGCCGCGACCGCGCCGATCTGGTCGCGCACCATCGACACGAGTTCGGCCGCGAGCTCGCGGTCGCCGATCGTCACCCCGCTCTTGAGCACCACGTAGCCGACCGGCTTCTCGCCCTTGATCTCGTCGTGCACCCCGATCACGGCGCACTCCGCGACGGCGGCGTGCTGGGCGAGCACCTGCTCCATCGACCCGGTCGAGAGCCGGTGGCCCGCCACGTTGATGATGTCGTCGGTGCGTCCCATCACGTAGAGGTAGCCCTCGCGGTCGAAGTACCCGGAGTCTCCGGTGAGGTAGTAGCCGGGGAACGCCGAGAGGTAGGTGTGCCGGTAGCGGTCGTCGCCGTTCCAGAGGGTGGCGAGGGTGCCGGGCGGCAGGGGCAGCCGGATGACGATGTTGCCCTCGCCGAGGTGGCGCACGGCCTGGCCCTGCTCGTCCACGATCTGCACCTGGAACCCGGGCACGGGGAACGAGGGGGAGCCGGCACGGAGCGGCATCCGCTCGAGTCCCCGGGGACTGGCGCAGATGGCCCAGCCCGTCTCCGTCTGCCACCAGTGGTCGATGACCGGCTTCTCGAGCAGGGCCGTCGCCCAGGTCCAGGTGTCGGGGTCGAGGCGCTCGCCGGCGAGGAACAGCGCGTCGAGGCAGGTGAGGTCGTACTGCTCCGAGAGTTCGGCGTGCGGGTCGGCCTTGCGGATCGCGCGCAGCGCGGTCGGGGCGGTGAAGAGCGTGCGCACGCGGTAGTCGGAGACGACACGCCAGAATGCCCCGGCGTCGGGGGTGCCGACGGGCTTGCCCTCGTAGAGCACGGTCGTCGCGCCCGCGAGCAGCGGACCGTAGACGATGTAGGAGTGCCCGACGACCCAGCCCACGTCGCTCGCGGTCCACATCACGTCGCCGGCGTGCACGTCGTAGATGTTGGCCATCGACCAGGCCATCGCCACGGCGTGCCCGCCGTTGTCGCGCACGACCCCCTTGGGGGTGCCCGTGGTCCCGGAGGTGTAGAGGATGTAGAGCGGGTCGGTCGCCAGGACGGGGACGGGCGGGTGCGCGGAGGCCGAGGGGGATCTCTCGTCCCAGTCCCACCACTGGGTGCCGGGGCTGTCGAACTCGTGCGCCGAGCCGGGCACCTCCGCGCGATTCTTCACGATGACGGTGCCGACGGCGTGGCTGCTCAGCGCGAGTGCTGCGACGATCGTGGGCAGGTACTCGACGACGCGGCTCGGCTCGATCCCGCCCGACGCCGTCACGATGACCTTCGGGGTGGCGTCGTCGAGTCGGGCGGCGAGCTCCTTGGCGGCGAAGCCGCCGAAGACGACGGAGTGCACGGCACCGAGCCGGGCGCAGGCCAGCATCGCGGTGATCGCCTGCGGCATCATCGGCATATAGATGACCACCCGGTCTCCCTTGCCCACGCCCGCCTCCGCGAGGAGCCCGGCGAACCGGGAGACCTTGTCGAGCATCGTCGCATAGCTGTAGGTCTTCTTCTTGCCGACGACGGGGGAGTCGTAGATGATCGCGGCCTGGTCACCGCGGCCGGCGAGCACGTGCCGGTCGAGGGCGTTGAAGCACGTGTTCATGGAGCCGTCAGGGAACCAGCGGTAGAGGGGGGCGGCGGAGTCGTCGAGGGCGCGGGTCGGCTCACTGTCCCAGTCGATGGCCCTGGCGGCCTCGAGCCAGAAGGCCTCCGGGTCGTCGACGCTTCGCGCGAAGGCCTCGGAGTATGACCCGGAATCCACGGCCGGCAGAGTGTGCTTGCCCATGACTGACCTCCACGTTGACGTTCACAAATCCCACTGTGTATACAGAAAGTTGCTAAATTATGGCACAGAAGACAAGATATGCCGATAGTGTCGAGCTATGTATACATGAACTCGAAAAAGGTGACAGGGTGGCCATCACATTACGAGCGAGCGATCGCGCGTACCAGAGACTCCGCGACGAGATCGTTGACTGGGAACTGCCCCCGGGGAGCGCACTCGGCGAGGTGGAGCAGTCGACCCGCCTCGGCGTCTCGCGTACCCCGATCCGGGAGGCGCTCGCCCGCCTGACCGCCGACGGGCTCGTGGCGCCGCAGACGGGTCGGGGACTCGTCGTCACCGACATCTCGACCGACAACATCCGCGAGATGTTCGAGGTGCGGCAGGCACTCGAGATGCAGGCGGCGCGGCTCGCCGCCCTGCGGGGCGACCCGGTCGTGTTCGCCGTACTCGAGCGGGAGTTCCTCGCCGTGCCCGCCCTGCTCGACCAGGACGACCCGGCCAGGCACAACTACTACGGCCTCGTCGCCCGCTTCGACGATGCTGTGGACGACGCCACGGCGAACCCCTACCTCGTGACCGCACTCCGCAGTCTCCGCACCCACCTGGTGCGGGTGCGCCGGCTCGCCAAGGACAACCCGGCCCGGCTGTCCGCGGCCGCCGCCGAGCACCTCACCATCGTGCAGGCGATCCTCGATCGCGATGCAGACCTCGCCGCCCACGCGACCCACGTGCATCTGCACCGGGCCATGCGCAGCGCACTCGACTCCGTCGAGACCGCCTCGCCCTCCATCCTCCCCAGCGCCTGACGGCCTGGACCGACCACCCCCGAAAGGACCCACTGTGAAGAACCATCCCGTGCGCGTACACCGCAGCGACGAGAACCTCACCCGCGAGGGCCAGCTCGCCTGGAAGATCGCCGAGGTCGCCGTCGACCCCGTGGCGGTCACCGCCGAGGTCACCGAGATGATCATCAACCGCGTCATCGACAACGCCTCCGTCGCGACCGCGTCGCTCGTACGCGAGCCCGTGGTGGCCGCCCGCAGCCAGGCCGTCGCCCACCCGATCACCGCGCACAGCGACGGCAGCCACAACGGTTCGACCGTCTTCGGCGTCGACGGCCGGTACAGCCCCGAATGGGCCGCCTGGGCCAACGGGGTCGCCGTGCGCGAGCTCGACTACCATGACACCTTCCTCGCCGCCGAGTACTCCCACCCCGGCGACAACATCCCGCCGATCCTCGCCGTCGCCCAGCACGTCGGCACCGACGGTGCGGCCCTCATTCGCGGGGTGGCCACCGGCTACGAGATCCAGGTCGACCTGGTGAAGGCGATCAGCCTGCACAAGCACAAGATCGACCATGTGGCCCACCTCGGCCCGAGCGCCGCTGCCGGGATCGGCACCATGCTCGGACTGTCGACCGAGACGATCTTCCAGGCCATCGGCCAGGCCCTGCACACCACTACGGCGACCCGCCAGTCCCGCAAGGGCGAGATCTCCAGCTGGAAGGCGCATGCCCCGGCCTTCGCCGGCAAGATGGCCGTCGAGGCCATCGACCGCGCCATGCGCGGTCAGACGAGCCCCACCCCGATCTACGAGGGCGAGGACGGTGTCATCGCCTGGTTACTCGACGGACCGACCGCCGCCTATGAGGTGCCGCTGCCCGAGCGCGGCGAGGCCAAGGCCGGCATCCTCGACACCTACACGAAGGAGCACTCGGCCGAGTACCAGGCGCAAGCCTGGATCGACCTGGCGCGCAAGCTCGGCGCTGAGCATCCGGCGCTTCGGGACCCCGCCAACATCCGCTCGGTGGTCCTACACACCAGCCACCACACGCACTTCGTGATCGGATCCGGCGCGAACGACCCGCAGAAGTACGATCCGACGGCGAGCCGTGAGACCCTCGACCACTCGATCCCGTTCATCTTCACGGTGGCACTGCAGGACGGCGCCTGGCACCACGAGCGAAGCTACGCGCCGGAGCGCGCCGGACGCCCTGACACGATCGAGCTGTGGAACAAGGTGACCACGCAGGAGGACGCCGAGTGGACGCGCCGCTACCACTCGATCGACCCCAACGAGAAGGCATTCGGCGGCCGGGTGGAGATCGAGCTCACCGACGGTTCGCGCATCGTCGACGAGATCGCGGTGGCCGACGCACATCCGCTCGGGGCCAGGCCGTTCGCCAGAGAGCACTACGTCAACAAATTCCGCATCCTCGCGGACGGCGTGCTGGAGGAGGCAGAGACCGAGCGGTTCCTCACCCTCGCGCAGCGCCTGCCGGAGTTGACCGCTGCCGAGCTCGGCGGGCTCACCGTCACACCCCGCGCCGGCCTCTATGCCGGACTCGTCACACCGGAGGGACTCTTCTGATGCTGTACGCCCCCACGACAGCCGCCGCCAAGCGCGCGGCCTTCCGCGAACGCCTCGCCTCCGGCGAGCTGCTCAGCTTCCCCGGCGCCTTCAACCCTCTGAGCGCGAAGCTCATCCAGGACAAGGGCTTCGACGGTGTCTACATCTCGGGGGCCGTGCTCAGCGCCGACCTCGGTCTGCCGGACATCGGCCTGACAACCCTCACCGAGGTCGCCGGACGCACCAACCAGATCACGCGGATGACGGATCTGCCGTCGATCGCCGACGCCGACACCGGCTTCGGCGAGCCGATGAACGTGGCCCGCACGGTGCAGGAGCTCGAGGACGCCGGCGTCGCCGGCCTGCACATCGAGGACCAAGTCAACCCCAAGCGGTGCGGCCACCTCGACGGCAAGAGCGTCGTCGACCAGGACACCGCGCTCAAGCGCATCCGCGCGGCGGTCTCCGGCCGGCGCGACCCGAACCTGCTGATCATGGCGCGCACCGACGTGCGGGCGATCGACGGTCTCGCCGTCGCGATCGACCGGGCGAAGGCCCTCGCCGACGCCGGGGCCGACGCGATCTTCCCTGAGGCGATGGCCGACCTCGCCGAGTTCGAGGCCATGCGCGCTGCGGTCGACGTGCCGATCCTCGCGAACATGACCGAGTTCGGCAAGAGCGACCTGTTCACGACGCAGCAGCTCGCCGACATCGGCATCAATATCGTCATCTATCCGGTGTCGCTGCTGCGGCTCGCGATGGGGGCGGCCGAGCGCGGACTCGACACGCTGCTGGCCGAGGGGTCGCTGAAATCGACCCTCCCCGAGATGCAGCACCGCTCACGGCTCTACGAACTGCTTGACTATGAGGGATACAACAGCTTCGATGCCGGTGTGTTCAACTTCACGGTCGCACGGTAGGAGGGCGTTGTGAGAGTTAGTGTTGCCGCCCACATCCGCCTGATTCACCCGATGCACCCGACCTGCCCGACCCACTCGCGAAGGAGCGAACCATGACAACGACCGAACCGGAGATCCGCAAGGGTCTCACCGGAGTGGTGGTCGACTACACCGCCATCTCGAAGGTCAACCCCGAGTCGAACTCGCTGCTCTACCGCGGGTACCCCGTGCAGGAGCTCGCCGCGTCGTGCACCTTCGAGGAGGTGGCGTACCTGCTCTGGCACGGCGAGCTGCCGACGCCCACGCAGCTGGCCGACTTCGAGAACCTCGAGCGGACGGAGCGCCGGCTCGACCACGTGGTCAAGCGGATCATCGACGAGCTGCCCACGGACAGCCACCCGATGGACGTCGTGCGCACGGCTGTGAGCGCCATCGGTGCCCTCGACCCGACGACGCCCAACGACTCACCGGAGGCCAACCTCGCGAAGTCGATCCGGCTCATGGCGAAGCTCCCGGCGATCGTCGCCTACGACCAGCGCCGCCGCCGCGGCGAGGAGCTCGTCGAGCCGCGCGAGGATCTCGGGTACTCGGCGAACTTCCTGCACATGACCTTCGGCGAGCTGCCGGAGCTCGTGGTGGTCGAGGCGTTCGACGTGTCGATGATCCTCTACGCCGAGCACTCGTTCAACGCGTCGACGTTCACGGCCCGGGTCATCACCTCGACTCTGGCCGACCTCTACTCGGCCGTCACCGGGGCGATCGGGGCGCTCAAGGGTCCGCTGCACGGCGGGGCCAACGAGGCCGTGATGCACATCTTCGACGAGATCAAGACGGCCGACCGTGCCGAGCAGTGGCTCGACACGGCGCTCGCCGAGAAACGCAAGATCATGGGCTTCGGTCACCGCGTCTACAAGAGCGGCGACTCCCGGGTGCCGACGATGAAGGCGGCCCTCGACACCCTGGTCGCGGAGTACGACCGGTCCGACCTCGGCGACCTCTACGACCGCCTCGAGGCGGCCATGGACGCGCGCAAGTCGATCAAGCCGAACCTCGACTACCCGAGCGGTCCGGCGTACCACCTGATGGGCTTCGACACCCTCACTTTCACACCGCTGTTCGTGGCGAGCCGCATCACCGGCTGGACCGCGCACATCATGGAGCAGGCGGCTGCGAACGCCCTTATCCGCCCTCTGAGCCTGTACAACGGCCCCAATGAGCGGCACCTCCTCGCCTGAGAGATGGCCGGCGCGGTCCTCCGCGCCGGCCCGTCGCCGAACCTGACCGCGGGCTGCGCGGGATGTCCAGTCGGGCTGTGAAAGCATGGGGAGCATGACTGTTCCCACACTGACCCTGAACGACGGCAACGAGATCCCCCAGTTGGGCTTCGGAGTGTTCCTCGTCGACCCGGCCGACACCGAGCGGATCGTCGCCGACGCGCTCGAGATCGGCTACCGCCACATCGACACCGCGGCCATCTACGGCAACGAGGAGGGCGTCGGCCGGGCCATCGCCGCCTCTGGCATCCCGCGCGACGAGCTGTTCATCACCACGAAGCTGTGGAATGCGGCCCAGGGTACCCAGTCGGCGTATGACGCGATCGACATCAGCCTCGAGAAGCTCGGCCTCGACCAGGTCGACCTCTACTTGATCCATTGGCCCACCCCGAAGCGCGACCTCTACGTCGAGAGCTGGAAGGCACTCGAGCAGATCAAGGCCGACGGCAAGACAACGTCGATCGGGGTCAGCAACTTCCTCGTCGAGTACCTCGAGCGCCTGGCCACCGAGACCGACACGATCCCGGCCGTCAACCAGATCGAGCTGCACCCCTACCACCAGCGTCCGGCCGAGACCGCCTACGGGCACGACCACGGCATCGTCACCGAGTCGTGGGGACCCCTCGGCCAGGGCAAGTACCCGCTCCTCGAGCTCCCGGAGGTGACCTCCGCGGCCGCCGCCCACGAGCGCACCCCCGCGCAGGTCGTGCTGCGCTGGCACATCCAGCAGGGCCACGTCATCTTCCCCAAGTCCAACAACCGCGCGCGCATCGCCGAGAACTTCGCGCTCTTCGACTTCGAGCTCACCCCGGATGAGCAGGCCGCCATCGGCGCCCTCGAGCGTGCGGGACGCGTGGGCGGCGACCCCCAGGAAGTCAACTAGAGGCGCGCCCGCGGGCCCCGGCTCGCGGGCAAAATCTCCTCAGCCCGTTCCCTACAGCTCGACGCGGTCCCTACAGCTCGACGCGCTCCCCGCGGGGCGTCGCGACCAGCAGCCCGGTGCCGGCGAAGGCGGCCTCGAGGTCGGCGCGGGACTGGGAGAAGTGCTCCCAGTCCTCGGTGTGCAGCCCCACGACACGACGGGCGCCGAGCACCGTGGCTGCGGTCGCGGCATCCGTTGAGGTCATCGTCAAGGTCGCATCGATCTCGGGCACCTGCGCCGCACCCGCGAAGAGCACGGCGATGTCGATGTCGGGGAAGCGATCGGCGATCTGCTCGACCAGCGGTATCGACGCGTTGTCGCCGCTGATGTAGAGCGTCGGTTCGCCCTCCGCCTCGAGCACGAAGCCGACGACGGTGCCCAGCAGGGCCTCGGATCCGGGCGGGCCGTGCAGCGCCGGCACGATCGTGATGGTGACCCCGCCCGTCTCGTGGGACTCCCAGTCGTCGAAGCCGAGAACACTCCCGCCCCACAGGTCGTTCGCGGCCGGCATGGTGCTGAGTGTGACCGGGCCCTGCGCGATGAGCTCGAGGCCCTCCCAGTCGAGGTTGTCCTTGTGCGTGTGGTGCGACAGCAGAACGAGGTCGACCGGCAGGATGTCGGCCCGGGAGATCGCGGGACCGCGCGTCTTGACGAGTGACGACTCGCCGGGTTCCGGGTAGTCCTGGGGCGGATCGAAGGTCGGATCGGTGACGATGCGCAGGCCTGCATACTCGATG
>JACMNE010000027.1 GCA_014378715.1 Microbacteriaceae bacterium | reverse complement strand
GGACAGCACCGTCGGGGACAGCACCGCGGGGGAACTCGCGGCCAGAAACAGCACGGCCAGAAACAGCGCGACCGGGAACAGCCCGGCCGGCTACGACGAGAGCAGCGACGCCACCAGCGGGCACACGAACGGGTCCTTCTGGCCGAGCCCCTCGCTGCTGATGTAACGCAGCACGATGCCGGAGTACTCCGCGAGTCCCGTCTGCGTACGGCACGGCGAGCGAGCGGCAGTGGGCCGCAACGATCGGCGCCGACCTGCGCAGCCTCGAGCGCGGCATCGAGGGGAGGAGGAGGTGCTCGATCTGGTGGTCGAGGCCACCCATGCCGAGGTCATCGCCAGGTTGCCGCGGATGTTGCGGCTCAAGCCGAAGAGCCCGAGCTGGATGCCGAGGAATACGGCGGCCTTGCCCGGGTCGAGCAACCGGAACACCGCGGCGACGAATCCACCGATGCGCAGGGCGATGAACCCGATCTCCACGAACCGGCGCGGGATCGGCTCGCGGGAGAGCACCCGGCACATACTCGACGCATGCAGTGAGAAGCCCTCGAAGAAGAGGATGCTGGGGGCCGACTTTGGCCCAGGAATGGTAGCGGTGAGACCGCGCTACTCTCTGCCCCCCATTCGAGGGAGGGGTACAGCAGACCGGCGGTGTGGCGCGCTACCGGTCCTGGGGCCAGGCGCGCGCGGTCTCGCCGACGTACAGCTGCTGCGGGCGGCCGATCTTGGTCTGCGGGTCGGCGGACATCTCGCGCCAGTGGGCGATCCAGCCGGGGAGGCGCCCGATCGCGAACAGCACCGTGAACATCCGCGGCGGGAAGCCCATGGCCTTGTAGATGACGCCGGTGTAGAAGTCGACGTTGGGGTAGAGCTTGCGTTCGATGAAGTAGTCGTCGGCGAGGGCGACGGCCTCGAGCTCCTTGGCGATGTCGAGCAGGTCGTCCTGCACCCCGAGGGCGGCGAGAACCTCGTCGGCGCTCTCCTTCACAAGGCGGGCGCGCGGGTCGAAGTTCTTGTAGACCCGGTGTCCGAAGCCCATGAGCTTGACGCCGTGTTCCTTATTCTTCACCCTCTCGACGAACTTCTCGACACTCTCGCCTGAGTCCTTGATCTCGCTCAACATCTTGAGCACGGCCTCGTTCGCCCCGCCGTGCAGCGGACCGTAGAGGGCGTTGATGCCGGCGGAGATCGAGGAGAAGATGTTGGCCTGGGTGGACCCGACGAGGCGCACGGTTGAGGTCGACGCGTTCTGCTCGTGGTCCTCGTGCAGCATGAGCAAGCGGTCGAGCGCCTTGGACACCACAGGGTTGACCTCGTACGGCTCGGCCATGTTGCCGAAGTTGAGCTTGAGGAAGTTGTCGACGAAGCTCAGCGAATTGTCCGGGTAGAGGAACGCCTGGCCGAGGCTCTTCTTGTGCGCATAGGCGGCGATGACCGGCAGCTTCGCGAGGAGGCGGATCGTGGAGATCTCGATCTGCTCCGGGTCGCTCACACTCAGCGAGTCCTCGTAGTAGGTGGAGAGCGCGGAGACCGCGCTGGAGAGCACCGACATGGGGTGGGCGCTGTGCGGGAGGGCGTCGAAGAAGCGGCGCAGATCCTCGTGGATCAGGGTGTGGCGGCGAATCTTCTCGTCGAAGACACCGAGCTCGTCGGCGGTCGGGAGATTGCCGTAGATCAACAGGAACGCGGACTCGAGGTAGGTGGAGTTCGTGGCGACGTCTTCGATCGAGTACCCGCGGTAGCGCAGAATCCCCTGGTCGCCGTCGATGAAGGTGATGGCGCTCTTGGTCGACGAGGTGTTGACGAACCCCTGGTCGATCGTCGTCAGGCCGGTCTGCTTCGTGAAGGTCGAGATGTCGACCGCCGACACGCCGTCCGTGCTCCGGAGGATGGGGAATTCGGCCGTGCCGCCCGGGTAGTGGAGGGTGGCCTTGTCGTCGTTGTCTGTCGCGGCTTCGTTCACTCCTACAGCCTAAGTGGACACGAGGGGTACCAATGTACCGGCCAAGCATCCGGCGGATCAGTTGGAGGAAGTCGCCAAGCGGGTGGCCGCGGCCCCGATGCGCTCATCGGTGGCCGTGACGGCAAATCGCACGTGCTCGCCCGCACCCGCCCCGTAGTAGGTGCCGGGCGCGCAGAGGATGCCGAGCTCGGCCATCTCGGCCACCGTCGTCCAGGCGTCGTCCCCGCGCGTCGCCCAGAGGTATAGGCCAGCCTCGCTGTGGTCGATGCGGAACCCCGCGGCCTCGAGGGCCTCGCGGAGCACGGACCGTCGGGCGCGGTAGCGCTCCCGCTGCTTCGCGACGTGGGCGTCGTCGCCGAGGGCGGCAGTCATCGCGGCCTGCACCGGAGCGGGCGGGATCAGGCCGAGGTGCTTGCGCACGGCGAGGAGGCCGGCGATGAGGTCGGAGCAGCCTGCGACGAATCCGGCGCGGTACCCGGCGAGGTTCGACTGCTTGCTGAGCGAATAGACGGCGAGGACGAGGTGGCGGGAGTCGCCGATCACGGCGGGGTCGAGGATGCTGGGCGTCGGCGCGCCCGCGTAGGGCGCGTCCCAGGCGAGCTCGGCGTAGCACTCGTCGTCGACGACCACGGCACCCAACTCGCGGGCGCGCTCGACGGCGGCGCGCAGCTCCGCGACGCTGAGCACCCGCCCGTCGGGGTTGCCCGGACTGTTCAGCCAGACGAGCCTCGTCTCGGCCGGCCACTGCGCTGGGTCGTCACTGGCGACCGCGGTGGCTCCTGCGAGCGCCGCGCCGATCGCGTAGGTGGGGTACGCGGTGGTGGGGAAGACGACGACGTCGCCCGCGCCGAGCCCCAGCCACAGCGGGAGCCCGGCGATCAGCTCCTTCGACCCGATCGTGGGGAGGGTGTTCGCCGCCGTGAGCCCGATCACACCGCGGCGGCGGGCGAACCAGGCCGCGATGGACTCACGCAGCTCGCCGGTGCCGGAGGTGGCCGGGTACGAGTGAGCATCGGTCGCGGCGACAACGGCGTCACGGATCACGGCAGGCGTCGGGTCGACCGGCGAGCCGATGGACAGGTCGACGATGCCGTCGGGGTGGGCGCGGGCGCGGTCGGCGAACGGCACCAGCGAGTCCCACGGGAAGTCGGGCAGGACAAGTCCCGGTGTCGCCGACATCCGCTCCTCTAGCCTGCGGCGACGGGCTGGGGAGGGAGCGCGAGGATCAGCGGGTGGTCCTTGTGGATCACACCGACCTTCGCGGCGCCGCCCGGGGAGCCGACGTCGTCGAAGAACTCGACATTGGCCTTGTAGTAGTCGGCCCACTGCTCGGGCACGTCGTCCTCGTAGTAGATCGCCTCAACGGGGCAGACGGGCTCGCAGGCGCCGCAGTCCACGCACTCGTCGGGGTGGATGTAGAGCATCCGGTCGCCCTCGTAGATGCAGTCGACGGGGCATTCGTCGATGCAGGCTCGATCCTTGAGATCGACGCACGGGAGGGCGATGACGTAGGTCACGGTACGGATGGTCCCTTCGGATCGGACAGTGGAGCAATCTTATCGCGCGTCGGCTGAACGATTTTCGGCCACGCAAGCACGAGCCCGGCAATGAGCACCGGCCCGTAGATGAAGTAGCCGACGGTGTCGGTCGCGGGGATCAGGACCGACCCCCCGGCGCTCTCCAGCGACAGGAGCGCGATCATGCCCAGGATGCCGACCGACGCGGCGCCGGCGACGATGCGGTTGTCGTACAGCACCCGCAGGCCCACGATGACGGCGGCGATCGCCGCGAGGCCGAGGATGAGTCCGGTCGGCACGGTGACGCCGGCCACGGTCAGTGTGACGGTGTGGCTCACCGTCGTGATGGCACCAACGGCCACTCCCCCGATGAGCGCGACGGCGACGGGGATCGCGCGGCCGCCGAACGTGCGGTCGGCGAACTCGACGCCGGCGCGGGGGTCGGGGCGCTGGGTTCCGAGGCGGTGGTACGACTCGACGGTGGTGATGGGCACGTACTGGCCGCCGGGCTGCAGCATCCGCTCGCCCTCGATGGTGAGCTGGCTGCGGTGTGCCGCGAGGGCCCGCGTCTTGCGGTCTAGAACCGCGGTCACATCGACGACCGTGCCGCCGGGCGCCGCGTCGGGCGCGTCGATCGTGTAGAAGGGCACGCTCATGACCTCGGCAGCACGGCGGGCGGCATGGTGGGCGGCGATGTGGTCGGGGTGGCCGTAGCCGCCGCGGTCGTCGTAGCTCACCACGGCGGTCGCACCGGTGGTGGCGATGACGGTGGCGATGTCGGCGGCGACCTCCCCGACATCCGCTGAGAAGAGGGCATCGGGCGCCAGCACCGGGAGGGGCTCGGGTCCGGACTCGCCCCACACCATGCCGGAGTCGGCGTAGCGGCGGGGGGCGGCACCGGTCATGCGGGCACCGGGCGCGCCGAGCCAGCGATGGTCGGTGACACCGACGGCCGACATGGCGGCGGCGAGCTCGGACTCGCGGTGGGCGGCGAGGGCGAGGGGATGTCCGGAGAGGTGCTGCAGATCGTGCGGGATGATCTCGCCCTGCTCGCCACGGGTGCAGGTGAGCACTGTCACGGAAGCGCCGCGGTCGAGGAGGGTGGCGATGGTGCCACCGGTGGCGATCGACTCGTCGTCGGGATGCGCGTGCACGAAGAGGATCCGCTCGGGATCGGTCGCGGCGTCGGAATCGTTGGAGGGTCGCCGCATGGGGTCAGGATACCGGGCGGGGATGCGACCCCGTCACCGTGCCAGAGGAGGCGGGCCGCTTCTACGCGGACGCCCTCGGCATAACCGAGGTGGACAAGCCCGCGTCGCTGGCGGGCCGCGGCGGCTGCGGGTTCCGGAGCCTCGACGGGGACGCGGTCACCGTCGAGATCCACCTGGGAGTCGACGATCCGTTCGTCCCGGCGCGGAAGGCGACACCCTCGAGGGGTTCGTGCGCTTCCACGCCCGGGACGGATTCGGCAACCGAGTCGAGGTGCTCGCGTCGAGCTGAGTGCCGCCCGACCCGTGTCTGGCGTCCACCACCCAAAACGGCACCGAACTCCACAATCCTGGCCCCTGCACACACACCCAACCCCCAGCCGCGGCGGGTGGACACCGTTCGCGGCGACGAGTACAGTCGCGTGAATAAGGTAAGCCTTACCAACATTCGCCTCTCGAAAGATCCCCGTGTTCGCAAACTTCCTCATCGGCCTGCGCGAGGGCCTCGAAGCCGCTCTCGTCGTCGGTATCCTCGTCGCCTACGTGATCAAGATCGGCCGGCGCGACGTCGTCGGACGCATCTGGCTCGGGGTCGGACTCGCCGTCGCCCTGGCGCTCGCGATCGGGGCGGTGCTGACCTTCGGCACCTACGGCCTGAGCTTCGGCGCGCAGGAGATCATCGGCGGATCGCTCTCGATTGTCGCGGCCGGATTCGTCACCTGGATGATCTTCTGGATGCTGCGCACTGCCCGCTCGCTCGGATCTCACCTGCGCGAGGACGTCAACAGCCACCTCGGCGGAGCCGGCTGGGGACTGGTGCTCGTCGCGTTCTTCGCTGTCGGCCGCGAGGGCATCGAGACTGCCCTGTTCATCTGGGCCGCCGTGCAGGCCACCGGGGAGACGACCCTCCCCCTCGCCGGCGCCTCGATCGGCATCATCGTGTCGGTCGGCCTCGGCTACCTGATCTACCGCGGGGTGCTCAAGATCAACCTCTCCCGCTTCTTCGGCTGGACCGGCATCTTCCTCATCATCGTCGCCGGCGGTGTGCTCTCCTACGGGGTGCACGACCTGCAGGAGGCCGGTGTGCTCCCCGGCCTCTACAACCTGGCCTTCGACGTCACCGGTGCGGTGCCCCCCGGCAGCTGGTATGGCACGCTGCTCAAGGGCACCGTGAACTTCTCCCCCGCCACGACCTGGCTCGAGGCCGTGATCTGGGTCGCCTATGTTGGGCCCGTGCTGACGATCTTCATCAAGCGGATGCGGGCGAAGGGTCCGACCTCTGCGACGCCCGCGACATCCGCTGCCGCCCCCGCCGCACCCCTCGCGACGACGGCCGTCTGATGCGCTCCCGCACCGCTGCGGTGATTCTCGCCGCCCTCATGACCGCCGCCACCCTCACCGGCTGCGTGGCCAACGCCCCCGCATCGGGGAGCGGGGCCGGGGCCGCAGCCACCGCGCTCACCGTCTCCAGCACGACCGACGCCTGCACCGTGTCGGAGTCCACCGCACCCAGCGGCACCGTCGTGTTCACGATCACGAACACCACAGATGCCGCGACCGAGTTCTACCTGCTCGCCGACGACGGCCTGCGGATCGTCGGCGAGGTCGAGAATATCGCCCCGGGAGCCCCTCGCGAGCTGACCCTCGCGATCGCCCCCGGCGACTACTACACGGTCTGCAAGCCCGGGATGACGGGTGATGGCATCGGCAAGGCCGTTTTCACGGTCACCGACTCCGGAGCCGCGGTCGCGACCGGCGACGAGGCGACTCGCATCGAGGCCGCGGCCACCGCCTACGCCGCCTACGTGAAGGACCAGGTGGCGCAGCTCGTCCCGGCGACGCAGACCTTCCTCGCCTCCTACCTCGCGGGCGACGACGCCACGGCCAGGTCGCTCTACGCGACCACCCGCGCCAGCTACGAGCGCATCGAGCCCGTCGCCGAGTCCTTCGGCCACCTCGATCCCGCCGTAGACTTCCGCGAGGCCGACGTGCCCGCGGGCGAGGAGTGGACCGGCTGGCACCGGATCGAGAAGGACCTCTGGCCCCCAGCGGATGTCGGCTACGTCGCCCTCACCGCAGACCAGCGCAGCACCTACGCGCAGAAGCTGACCTCCGACACCGAGGCGCTCTACGACGCCGTGCACGCCGAGGACTACAGCGTGAGCATCGACGCGATCAGCAACGGCGCGATCGCGCTGATGGACGAGGTCGCGTCGGGCAAGATCACCGGCGAGGAGGAGATCTGGTCGCACACCGACCTCTGGGACTTCCAGGCCAACCTCGACGGCGCCCGCGTCGCCTACGAGGGGGTCCGCGACATCGTCCGGGATTCCGACCCGAAGCTGGTGACGCAGATCGACGCAGAGTTCGCCTCGCTGCAGGCCCTGCTGGCGACCCACGGCAGCCTGGACAGCGGGTTCACCTCCTACACCGAGCTGTCGACGGCCGATGTGAAGAAGCTCGCCGACGGGATCAACGCCCTCTCCGAGCCCCTCAGCCACCTCACCGCCGCGCTCGTGAGCTGACACATGACCCGTCACCGGCCGGCCGAGGCCGATCTCGCCGCACCCCTCGCCGCGGGTGAGCCCCGCCCGGGGCTGCCCCGGCGGGGACTGCTCGGCCTCGCCGGCGCCGGGGTCATCGGCGCGGGAGTCGGCATCGCCGGGGACCGGATCGCGGTCGCCCAGAGCCTTTTCACGCAGAGTCCCACCGGGAGCTCTGGCGCCGCACCGTCCTACCCGTTCTACGGCAGCCACCAGGCCGGGATCGTCACCGCGGCGCAGGACCGGCTGCACTTCGCGAGCTTCGACGTCTCCGACATCGACCGGGCCGGGCTCATCGAGCTGCTGCAGGACTGGACCGCCGCCGCCGCCCGCATGACCGCCGGCCACGGCGCGGGCCCGGACGGCCCGGTGGGCGGAGTGCTCGACGCCCCGCCGGACGACACCGGAGAGGCGCTCGACCTCCCGCCGTCCGCCCTGACCATCACCTTCGGCTTCGGCCCGACCCTCTTCCGGGACGCGAGCGGGGCCGACCGCTTCGGCATCGCGGCACGCCGCCCGGCCGAGCTCACCGACCTGCCCCACTTCGCCGGCGACGCCCTCGACGCCGGGCAGTCCGGCGGGGACCTGTGTATCCAGGCCTGCAGCGACGACCCGCAGGTCGCATTCCACGCGATCCGGAACCTCTCGCGCATCGCCTTCGGGCGCGCATCACTGCGCTGGTCGCAGCTCGGGTTCGGACGCACGTCGTCGACGACGCGCGGGCAGGTCACCCCGCGCAACCTCTTCGGCTTCAAGGACGGCACCGCGAATGTGAAGGCGGAGGACACCGCCCAGGTGGACGACCACGTGTGGGTTCCCGGCGGCGACTCGCAGGCGTGGATGACCGGCGGCTCCTACCTCGTGGCACGCAAGATCCGGATGACGATCGAGACCTGGGACCGTGCCTCCCTGCGCGAGCAGGAGCGGGTGATCGGACGGGACAAGGGCGCCGGGGCCCCGCTCTCCGGCGGCACCGAGTTCTCGACCGTCGACTTCACGGCGACGACCCCGGACGGAGCCCCGGCGATCGACGAGGCCGCGCACGTGCGTCTCGCCCACCCGGACCAGAACGGCGGGGCTCTGCTGCTGCGCCGCGGCTACAACTTCGTCGACGGCAACGACGACCTGGGGCGGCTCAATGCCGGCTTATTCTTCATCTGCTACCAGCGCGATCCGGCTCAGTTCGTGGCGGTGCAGTCGAGCCTGGCCGGGCACGATGCGCTGAACGAGTACATCCGCCACGTCGGCTCTGCAGTGTTCGCGGTGCCGCCCGGGGTGCGGAGTGGCGGCTACGTGGGCCAGACGCTGTTCGCAGGCTGACCCCACAGCACGATGATTGACGACAGAGGGGCCCGACCGAAAACCAGTCGGGCCCCTCTGTAGTTCAGTGCACTGTTACGCGTTCTGCTTCTTCAGGCGCGACGTCTTGCGCTGGCGGGCACTGGCGTCGAGCTCGACCTTACGGATGCGCACGAACTCGGGGGTGACCTCGACGCACTCGTCCTCGCGGGCGAACTCGAGGCACTCCTCGAGGGTGAGCTTGCGTGACGGGGTCATCCGCTCGAAGCTGTCCGAGGTGGACTGCCTCATGTTGGTGAGCTGCTTCTCCTTGGTGATGTTGACGTCCATGTCGTCGGCGCGCGAGTTCTCCCCGACGACCATGCCCTCGTAGACCTCCTGGGTGGGCTCGACGAAGAACGACATACGCTCCTGCAGGGCGACCATGGCGAACGGGGTGGCGGAGCCGGCGCGGTCGGCGACGATGGAGCCGTTGACGCGGGTGATGATCTCGCCCGCCCAGGCCTCATAGCCGTGCGAGACGGCGTTGGCGATGCCGGCGCCGCGAGTGATGGTGAGGAACTCGGTGCGGAAGCCGATCAGGCCGCGCGACGGCACGATGAACTCCATGCGCACCCATCCGGTGCCGTGGTTGCTCATGCCCTCCATACGACCCTTGCGGGCGGCGAGGAGCTGCGTGACGGCGCCGAGGTACTCCTCGGGAGCGTCGATCGTGAGGTGCTCGAAGGGCTCGTGGACCTTGCCGTTCACCTGCTTGACAACCACCTGGGGCTTGCCGACGGTGAGCTCGAAGCCCTCGCGGCGCATCTGCTCGACGAGGATCGCGAGAGCGAGCTCTCCACGGCCCTGGATCTCCCAGGCATCGGGGCGGCCGATGTCGACCAGCTTGATCGAGACGTTACCGACGAGCTCGCGGTCGAGACGGTCCTTGACCATCCGCGCGGTGAGCTTGTGGCCCTTGACCTTGCCGATGATCGGCGAGGTGTTGGTTCCGATGGTCATCGAGATGGCCGGGTCGTCGACCTTGATGGTCGGCAGCGGACGGATGTCGTTGGGGTCCGCGAGGGTCTCACCGATGGTGATGTCCTCGATGCCGGCGACGGCGACGATGTCACCGGGACCTGCGCTCTCGACCGGGAAGCGGGTGAGTGCCTTGGTCATCAGCAGCTCGGTGAGCTTGACGTTCGCGACGGATCCGTCGTGCTTGACCCAGGCGACGGTCTGGCCCTTCTTGATCGTGCCGTTGAAGACACGGAGCAGGGCGAGGCGGCCGAGGAACGGCGACGCGTCGAGGTTGGTCACGTGCGCCTGCAGGGGGTGCTCGTCGTCGAAGGTGGGCGCGGGCACGTGCTTGAGGATCGCGTCGAAGAGCGGCTCGAGGTCGTCGTTGTCTGGCAGGGTGCCGTTCTCGGGCTTGTTCCAGCTCGCGGCACCGTTGCGGCCCGAGGCGTAGACGATCGGTACGTCGAGGATCGCGTCGAGGTCGAGGTCGGGCACGTCGTCGGCCATGTCGCTGGCGAGTCCCAGGAGCAGGTCTTGGCTCTCGGCCACGACCTCGTCGATGCGCGCGTCGGGGCGGTCGGTCTTGTTGACTAGGAGGATGACGGGGAGCTTGGCCTCGAGGGCCTTGCGCAGCACGAAGCGGGTCTGCGGCAGCGGGCCCTCCGACGCGTCGACGAGCAGCACGACACCGTCGACCATGGACAGGCCGCGCTCGACCTCACCACCGAAGTCGGCGTGGCCGGGTGTGTCGATCACGTTGATCGTGATCGGGTGGCCCTCGCCGTTGCCGTTCTCGGCGGCGTGGATTCCGTTGTACGAGACCGCCGTGTTCTTGGCGAGGATCGTGATGCCCTTCTCGCGCTCGAGGTCGTTAGAGTCCATCATGCGGTCCTCCCCCTCGAAGTGGGAGTCGAACGAGTTGGTCTGCTTGAGCATGGCGTCGACCAGTGTGGTCTTACCGTGGTCGACGTGGGCGACGATTGCGACGTTGCGCAGATCTCTGCGAGTGACGATGGCCATGCGAATGAGTCCTTGACTGCTGAGGCGGCCGGCTGCACGTCGCAAGGTGGCGACGGCGCGGTTCTGGCAGGAAGTGCAGCCAGCGGGCGCGAGGATGGGTCTGTGGGAGCGCAGGATCACGGCTCCGGTGCCCTGCACCTGCCAGTCTACCGCGCCGAACGCGTCTCTGCCTGCGCGCCGGTCCCCGATCGTGGTGTGGAACTCCTTATCGAGCGGATGTCGGCGTCCACTGCCAGACATTCCACAGCGGACCCGGTGCCAGCGGCGAGGGCGTCGCCCCCGCGACATCCGCTCTCACGGCGGTGATCGAGGGGAACTGGTACAGGGGCAGGCCGGCGCTCTGGGCCCAGACGGCCCCGTCGATCGTGGACAGGAGCCCGGCCTGGGCGGCAGGCTCGCTGGTGGTGTCGAGGGTGTCGAGGAGGGTCGTGATGGCGGGCACGTCGAGGAAGTTCGTGTTGTTGGCACCTCCCGGGGCGAAAGCGGCGCGCGCGGAGCCGATGGCCAGGTTGGTGGAGCGGAGCGCGTAGAGCGAGGCGTCATAGCCGCCTGGCAGGCCGAGGAGCTCCCGCCAGTCCGGGCTGGAGCAGTCGGAGACGACGAAGCCGGCGTCGGCGGCCGAGGCGCGGATGAGCTCGTAGCCGGCGACCCGGCGGGGGTTGGCCGGGTCGAAGAGCACGCAGACTTCCGGGGAGACGACGCCGGCGGAGGCCAGGAGGGCCCTGGCGGCCGGGATGTCGACGGCGTCGTACGCGTCGGATCCGTTTGTGCGCACGGCGTCGTCGTAGCCGGGAGCGCCGGGCAGGAACACCTCGGAGTCGACCGGGGAGGCGTCTGCCTCGACCGGTGCCACGAGGCCTGCGACGATCTCCTCCCGCGGCACAGTGAGGAGGAACGCGCGGCGCACCCGCTCGTCGTCGAAGACGCCGCTGCGGCCCTGCGCCACCTGCAGGTCGAGGTGCTCGATCGCCCCGTCGACGCCTGTGGTCACCTCGATGCCGTCGACGCCAGCCAGGGCACGCGCCACATCGACCGTCGCCTGCGGCGCGATCACGTCGACGCTGCCGTCGGCCAAGGCCGAGACCGCTTCCAGCGGATCGGCGATGTACCGCACGACGACGCTCTCGTAGGTCGGGGCGTGGTCCCCCCGGTACTGTGGGTTGGCCTGCAGCCGCGCATGCACGGCGCCCACCTCGGTGACGGTGTACGGCCCGGTGCCGAGCAGCAGGTCAGGGTGGGCCGGCGTGGGGGCGAGGGTGAACCCCGAGTTCCAGAAGTCAGCGATCTGGCGCAGCTGCGCGACATCCGCTGTCTCGATCGCGGCGATGATCGCGGCCTTGCCCTCCTCCGGGTCGTCGATGCCCATGGCGTGCCTGGCGACGACGTGCGCGGCGACCCCGACTTCGAAGGCGAGCCGCCAGTCGACGAAGTAGCGGTCGTAGGCGAGGGTGACCGACCGGCCGTCGTCGCCGATCACCGGGGTCGAGGTGACATGGTCGAGTCCGCCGGCGCTCGAGCCGTCGAAGAACACCGTGCCGGGCGGGAAGTCCCGGTCGTAGCGGTTGTCGGCGTCGAGGTAGGGGGTGTCGTCGAACCCCGGCGTGTTGAGGGCGCCGGAGTTGGCAGCCCAGGCCAGCAGCAGGTCGGCGGCGTCGACACGCTCACCGTCGGACCAGGTGGCAGTGTCGCTGAGGGAGTACCGCACCGAGAAGGGGTCGGCCGAGACGACCGTGGCCGTGCCGAAGGACGGGTCGGCGACGAGGTCGAGGTCGGCGTCGACGGAGAAGAACCGGGAGTTCGTCGCGCCGATGATGTCGCCGTTCGCCGCCGGGTTGCTGCCGTACGAGGTGTTGCCGTTGTAGGAGGAGAACGGCTGTGCGGCGGCGACGGTGACCTCTGTGCCCTGGACGACCCGCGACTGCCCCGTGCAGCCGGTGAGCACGAGCGCGGAGAGGGCGAGCACCCCGATCCAGGCGCGGGCCCGGGCGCGGAAGTGCGGGCGGGCGGGGTCGGCGGTCATCCCCTCCAGCATGACAGCCCGGTGACCGGGCCGCGCGCCAGTTGCGCGCCAGTCGCGCGTCAGTCGCGCGTCAGTCGCGCGTCAGTCGTCGGCGCCCGCCGCGAGGATCTGGTTGCGCCGCTCCCGCCGCTCCCGCTGGATCTCGGGGTCGGGGATCGGGATCGCCGCGATGAGCCGCTGGGTGTACGGCGCCTTCGGGGCGCGCAGGATCTCGTCCCGGGTACCCGTCTCGGCGATGACCCCGCGGTGCAGCACCACGATCCGGTCGGCCATCAGGTCGACGACGGCGAGGTCGTGGCTGATGAACAGGCAGGCGAACTTCATCTCGGCCTGCAACTCGCGCAGCAGGTCGAGCACCTTGGCCTGCACGGAGACGTCGAGAGCGGATGTCGGCTCGTCCGCCACGAGCAGCTGGGGACTCAGCGACAGCGCCCGCGCGATCCCGACCCGCTGCTTCTGGCCGCCGGACAGCTCGTTGGGGAAGCGGTTGCGGTAGGCCAGCGGCAGGTTCACGGCGTCGAGCAGCTCCTCGACGCGCTTCTGCAGGGCGGCGCCCTTCGCCTCCCCGGCGAGCAGGAGCGGCTCGCCGATGCTCTCGCCGATGGGGATGCGCGGGTTGAGCGAGGAGGACGGATCCTGGAATACGATGCCGACCTGGCGGCGCAGGCCGCGCAGCATCTTGCGGCTCGAATGGGTGATGTCGAGGCCGGCGACGGTGAGCCGGCCACCGGCGATGGGCTGCAGTCCGATCGCGGCGCGTCCGATCGTCGACTTGCCGGAGCCGGACTCGCCGACGAGGCCAAGCACCTCGCCGGGCCGCACCTCAAACGAGACCTCGTTGACGGCACGGAACGCCCCGACCTTGCCCTGCTTGCCGTACTCGATCGAGACGTTATCGAGCTCGAGCACGGGACGGGCGATGGCGATGGAGGCGGTGCGCACGGCGGCCTTCTCGGCGAGCCGCAGGTTTTCGGCTGTGCGCTCCCGCACGGCCCGGTCGGTGATCTCGAGGCCGGCCTCGGTCGCGAGCGAGGCCGTGAGGTCGATCGCGTTGCTGCCGCCCGCCCCGGATCCCAGACGTGGAACGGCCTTGAGCAGCGCCATGGTGTAAGGGTGCTGCGGGCGGTAGAAGATGTCGTCGACGCTGCCCTGCTCGACGATCTCGCCCTCGCTCATCACGACGATCCAGTCGGCGATGTCGGCGACGACGCCCATGTCGTGGGTGATCAGCAGGATCGCGCTGTCGAGGCGGTGCCGCAGGTCGCGCAGCAGTTCGAGGATCTCGGCCTGCACCGTGACGTCGAGCGCCGTGGTGGGCTCATCGGCGATGAGGAGCTGGGGGTCGCAGGAGAGCGCCTGGGCGATCATGGCCCGCTGGCGCTGTCCGCCGGAGAGCTGGTGGGGGTACGAGTTGAAGGCCTTCTCCGGGTCGGGCAGCTCGACGAGGGTGAGCAGCTCGAGGGAGCGCACCCTCGCCTGCGCCGGACTGAGCCCGCGGTGCAGCCGGATGGTCTCGATCAGCTGGAAGCCGACCGTGTAGACCGGGTTGAGCGCCGTCATCGGCTCCTGGAAGATCGCCGCGACCTTCTCGCCGCGGATCTTGCGCATCTTCGCGCCGGAGACGCCGCGCAGCTCCTGTCCGTTGAGCTTGATGCTGCCGGTGATGCGGGAGTTGGAGGGAAGCAGGTCGAGGATCGCCATGGAGCTGGCGCTCTTGCCCGAGCCGGACTCGCCGACGACCGCGACCACCTGGCCGGGGTTGATGCGGTAGTTGAGGTTCTTCGCGGCGGGGATCCACTCCCGGTTGACCCCGAAGTCGACGCTGAGGTCGATGAATTCGAGCACGGGGACCGGGGCGGTGCTGGCGGTGGCGTTCATGCGGCGTGCTCTTTCGTCGGGGCGGCGTTCGCGAGGGACGGGGTACGACCGGGGGTGGATGCGATCATGGAGGTGTGATGACCCCCCGCGTGTTCCGGTCCCGTTTCAACCGTGTCGTCGCCGGTGTCGTGTGGCTGGGAGCGGCGGCGCTCTGCGCGGCCGGTCTCGCCGCGGGCGGTGCTTCCAGTGTCGTATCGGGGGACGCATCCCCGGGTGCGTCGGGTGGCGAGTTGGCCACCTTCGCCCTCGCCGCACTGCTCGCCTTCACGGCGTGGGCCACGCTCTGGCACCCGCGGGTGTCCGTCGGCGACGACGGAGTCGAGCTGCGCAACGTGACCCACACGGTGCTGGTGCCCTGGGACGCGGTCATCGAGGTCGACACGAAGTACTCGCTCACCGTGCGTACCCCGAGACGGGTCTACAGCGCCTGGGCCGCTCCCGCCCCCGGCCGCTATGCGAGCCGCAACGCCCTGCGCACGCGGGCGATGAAGGCCACAGCGGATGATGGCGATCCCCTGCGCATCCCGGTGGGCGGCGCACGGACGAGCGACCTCCCGAGCACGGACTCGGGAGACGCCGCCGCGATCGTGCGTGCCGAGTGGCAGCGCCGACTCGATGGCGGACTGATCGCGATCGGCGGCGCCGAGACCGCCCGGGTGGCCGTGCGGGTGCACGCGGCGACCCTGGCCGCGCTCGTCGCCCTCGGCGCGGCGTTCGTGCTGGCCGCGATCGGCTGACAGGCCCATCACAGACGGGGTCATCACAGCTGGGGTCATCACAGCTGCTCCCCCGAGCGGGGACGCGCCCAGGCGAGGAGACTCGTCGTGCGGCGCGGCTTGAACCTGCCCTGGCGCGGGTCGAAGGCGTCGCGGAGTCCGTCGCCGATGAAGTTGACGGTGAGGGTCAGCAGGATGATGAACACCCCGGGCCACCAGAACAGCCACGGGCGGGTGACGAAGGAGCTCTGATTGAGGCTGATCAGCCCGCCGAGCGACACGTCGGGCGGCTGCACCCCGAGCCCGAGGTAGCCGAGTGCCGCCTCGAGCAGGATCGCGCCAGACATCAGCAGCGTGGTCGTGACGATGATCACACCGATCGCGTTGGGCATCACGTGCTTGAAGATGATGCGGGTGTCGGTGGCGCCGGCGACCCTGGCCGCGTCGACGAACTCCCGCTCGCGCAGGGTGAGGAACTCGGCGCGCACGAGTCGCGCCATGCCGGCCCAGCCGAAGAAGCCGAGGAGCACGGCGAGGATCAGCGGTCCGCCGACTCCCCCGGCGATCTGGCCGAGGACGGCGGCGATCACGAGGGTCGGGATGATGATGATCAGGTCGGTGAAGCGCATCAGGATGTTGTCGACCACTCCGCGGTAGTAGCCGGCGATGCCGCCGATCACCACTCCGATGATCGTGGCGAGTCCCGCGACGACGATCATCACGGTGATCGAGTTCTGGATCCCCCGCATGACCATGGCGAAGTTGTCCTTGCCGATGCGGTCCTGGCCGAATGGGTGGGTGCCGAGGCGGATGCCGTCGCCGCCGAGCCACTGCGGGATGAGCGACAGGGTGGGTCGGCCGCCGTCGAGCGGGGTGTTCAGCTGCTGGTAGGTGAGGTTCCACCAGCCGGGGATGGGCCCGGCGCCAATGCTGGTCACCGAGACGATCGCGACCAGCACGAAGACCACGAGCGAGGCGACCGCGATCTTGTGGCTGAGGAAGCGGCGCAGCACCAACTGTGCCTGGCCACGGCCGGACGCGTCGGCCGACCCTGTGAGTCCCAGCTGGGTGCCCGGATTCGCTGTGCTCATGACATGTCCTCGAGGTGGGTGCGGTGGGGCGGGCTGGGTGGGCTGGTCAGTTTCACTGGGGCGCCCTCACTCTCGGGTCGAGCACCGCATACGAAAGGTCGGCGACGAGGTTGGCGATCAGGACCACGATCGACACGATCACGAAGTAGGCCATGACCGGATTCGGGTCGACGTTCTGCAGCGAGCGGATGAAGAGCTGCCCCATGCCGCTGATCGAGAACACCTGTTCCGTGATGATCGCGCCTCCGACGATCGACGCGATGTCGACCGGGATGAAGGTGGCCAGCGGAATGAGGGAGTTGCGGAAGGCGTGGCGCATCACCACCGAGCGCTCACTCAGCCCCTTGGCCCTGGCGGTGCGGATGTAGTCCTGGTTCAGCACCTCGAGCATGCCGGCGCGCACGTACCGCGTGTAGGAGGCGAGCGAGATGAGCACGAGTGCCAGGGTCGGCAGCAGGAAGTGGGTGAACGTGTCGAGCCCGAGCACCCACATGTCTCCGCGGAGCGTCGGAGTGCTCGATCCGACGGTGGCGATGGGCCGGCCGTTGATCGCACTGTTGGTGAAGTAGGAGTTCCAGGCCTGCATCGATCGGTCGAGCACGATTACGAGGAAGGTCAGGAAGGCGGTGAACCCGCCGATGCGCATGTGCACCCCACGGTCGTAGCCGCCCGCGAAGAATCCGACGGCGACGCCGACCGTGGTGAAGATCGCACCGACGATGATGACCGTCCAGATGGTCGAGATGTTGAAGAGGGGCTGCACGAGGAAGTAGGTGACGATGCCCAGCGCGGCGACGACGAGGCCCGTGACCAGCCCGCGACGGCTCGCGAGCCCGGAGAGCAGGGTGGCAAGCAGCACGGCGATGCCGATCGACACGAGGGAGACGACGACGGGGCCGAGTCCCGGGAAGCGGAACCAGTCGGTGACCGACATGTAGGCGACCACGCCTCCGGTGGCGAGCGCGGAGATCGCGAAGATCGTGGCCCGCCGGCGGGCGACACCGCCGACCATGCTCTGCCAGATGATCCCGGCGACCACCGCGATGCCGACGATGAGCAGCGGGGATATCTCGGGGGCAGACAGGAAGTCGTTGAACCCGATCGCGATGAACTCCTTGAGCAGCACCGCGATGAAGAACGACGGGAGGGAGAACATCAGGAAGACGAGGAAGGTGACGGAGAAGTCGAAGCCGCTGTTCTGGCGCAGGGCGGAGACGATGCCGATGATGACACCGAAGACGATCGCGAGCACGGTCGAGGCGCTGAGGAGCTGCACTGTCGAGGTGAGGGCGATCGGCAGCAGCGCGGTGACCGGCTGATTCAGGATGTTGACGCCGAGGTCGCAGGTGCCGGCGAAGGGCACAAGGCACTGGGCCGCTCCCCCGAGCCAGAGGAAGAACCGCAGCGGCGCGGGGACATCGAGGTCGAGCCGCTCAGAGAGCAGCCGCATGAGCTGTTCCTTGTTCGGGTCATTGCCCTCGCGCAGGTGCTGGAGGGGGTCCCCCGAGGCCGCGGTCAGTTGGTACATGATGAATGCCGCGCCCAGCAGAAGGAGGGCCGAGACGAATACCCGTCTCAGGATGAAACTCAACATTGCGATGGATCCTCGCCGAAGACTTCGGCTGCCACGACGTCGGGGCAGGGTGGGGAAAAGTGGGGACACGAGAGTGGGGGAACAGGTGGGGAAAGCGGATGTGCGACGAGGCGCCGGGAACAGAAGTCCCCAGCGCCTCGCCGCGATTCAGCTTGTGGTGCAGTATCCGCTAGGAGGCGGTGGTCCACTCCCAGTAGTTCCAGATCGGTCCGGTCTGCCACGCGTTGTAGCTCACGTTGGCGATGGCCGGTCCCGTCGCCTGCACACCCGGGAGGATGAACAGGGGCAGGCCGAAGCCGTCGGCCCAGAGGTGCTCTTCGATCTGCAGCTGGATGGCGATCTGCTCCTCCGGGTCGGTCGTCTTCACGAGCTCGACCATCAGGGCGTCGGCCTCGGGGTTGCTCCACTTGCCGAAGTTGCTGGCACTCGTGCTGCTGTAGAGCTGCGGCACGCCGTTGACTCCCGCACCGACGGTGCTCCACCCGAAGATGAAGGCATCCCAGGAGTCGGTGACGCCGAGGGCTGCGCCCCAGGCGTCGGCTCCGAGCCCGCCGTCGACGATGACGAAGCCGGCCTCCTGCGCGTTGGCCTGCATGGCGAGGAAGGAGTCGAGACGGTTCGGGTTCGCGTTGTTGTACGCGATCCGCACGGTCGGGGTGGCACCGGCGAGCAGCTCGCGGGCTCCGTCGATGTCGACCTCCGCGTAGTTCGCCGATCCGTTCGAGGCGGTGGCCTCGTCGAATCCGGGAACGCCGGGGAAGAAGATCTGCGAGTCGTAGACCTCGGCCGCGGGGTCCAGCGGGCGAATCAGGGCGTCGACGAGCTGCTCGCGCGGGATCGTCTTGAGGAAGGCCTCACGCACGTTCGCGTCCTGGAAGACCTCGCTCGTGAAGTTGAGGTCGATGTGGTCGTAGGAACCGGTCACGCCGGTCTGCACCTCGACCCCCTCGATGCCCTCGAGGCTCGCCAGGGTGTCGGCGGAGGCCTGGGGGTTGATGATGTCGACCTCGCCGTTCTGCAGCGCCTGCACCTGGGCGGTCGGGTCGGCGATGAATCGCACAACGACCTGGTCGAACTCCGGCTCGAGCGTGCCCTGGTATTCGGCGTTGCGGACGAGCGTCACCGACTGTCCGGCATCCCAGGAGTCGACGATGTACGGGCCGGACGCGAGATAGAGCGACGCGTCGCCCGGGAGGGTTGCCGTGTCGTATCCGTTGTTCCAGAAGTCCGCGATCGCGCGGATGTCGGCGTTCTCGGCGACGGGAGCCGCGACGTCGCCCTGCGGCACCGCCTCGAGGAGCGCGATGAAGTCGTCGCCGACTGCGACGCCCGCGTTCTCGGCGATCACGTGCGCCGGGAGGCTGATCGGCGAGATGAGGTTCCAGTCCGCGTAGGGGGTCTCGTAGGTGATGGTGATCGACTGGCCCTCGTCGCCAACCTCGGGGAAGCTCGCGAGGCGGAGCCCCGCGGTGCTGCCCGCCGGGGAGAAGTAGGTCGAGCCGGCTGACTCATCGGCGGCCTCGTCGTCATAGAAACCGGTGCGCGAGAGGATTCCGACGAGCATGTCATCGGCGTCGATGGCCTCTCCGTCGGACCAGACCTGACCCTCGTTGACCGTGTACTTGACGCTCAGCGGGTCTTCGCTGACCAGCTCGACGGTGCCGAAGCCCTCGTCGTAGACGACCTCGGGGGTCGTGTCGAGGTAGAAGAAGTCGGACTGCGTGAAGTACGCGATCTGGCTGTTGATGTCGACGTTGCCGGTGGAGCTCAGATTGTTGAAGGAGCTGAGTTCGTTCGTCTCGGCGATGCGCACGGTGCTGGCGTCGCCGCCCGTGTCGGTCTCGGCAGTTGTCGTGCACCCGGTCAGCGCCAGTGCGGCGACGCCGATGCCGGCGATGCCGACAAAGAGTCGGCGCCTGCGCGGTCGTGTGATTGTCAAAATGTCCCCCTGTGCGTGTCGCAACAATGAAAGCGCGAGGTCGAGCAATAGTCGCGCTTGCTTGTTATGTACCCTAAAGGCCCATTTTTCGTCCCGGTGAGTCCGGAACCGAAATGTTACACAGTGTTGACAAACTGGGGTGAAATCGACGCAAATACGCAGATTCATGCGTCTGATTGCCCCTAAACGCACGATATCTCCACACCGAGAGGGATAGCATCTCGCGATTTCCGAGAGCGAGGCGTACCCCGGCCTTTCGGCCGGGGTCAGACTCCGAGTTGGATGCCGGAGCCCGGGATCGCCGCGAGCAGCTCCCGGGTGTACTCCTCGCGCGGGTGGTCGAAGACCTCGTCGGTCGTCGCTGCTTCGACGATCTGCCCCTTGCGCATCACACACACGTTGTCGGCGACGAGGCGCACCACCGCGAGGTCGTGGGTGATGAAGAGGTAGGTCAGCCCGAGCTCGGTCTGCAGTTCGGTCAGCAGGGCGAGGATCTGCGCCTGCACCAGAACGTCGAGCGCCGACACCGCCTCGTCGAGCACGACGATCTCCGGCTTGAGCGCGAGCGCCCGCGCGATCGCGATGCGCTGGCGCTGCCCGCCGGACAGCTCGTTCGGGTAGCGGTCGACGAGCGAGACCGGGAGGGCGACCTGGTCGAGCAGCTCGCGCACCCTGGCCTGCTGCTCCTTGCGGGTGCCGACCCCGTGCGCGACGAGCGGTTCGGCGATCGTCGCCCCGATGTTGTAGAGCGGGTCGAGGGAGCCGAACGGGTCCTGGAAGACCGGCTGCATCTGGCGGCGGAGCGCCAGGAGCTCGCGCCCCCGCACACTGCCGATGTCCTTGCCGGCGACCGTGATGGAGCCGGAGGTGGCGGTCTCGAGCTTGAGGATGAGGCGGGCGACGGTGGACTTGCCAGAGCCGGACTCGCCGACGAGCGCGGTGGTGGTGCCGCGCGGGATCGAGAACGACACCGCGTCGACGGCGGTGAACGGTTCGCTTCGCAGCTTGCCGGTGTTGATCTGGAACACCTTGGTGAGCCCCTCCACGATGATGGCGGGGGCGGCAGAGGACACCCCCATCAGCTTCTCTGCTCGGGCCTCGGCCGAGGCGATGAGGTCGACGTCCTCGGCTCCGGCCAGGGGGGCGACGTGCATCTCGGACAGGCCGCGATCGGTCGCCTGGATGCGGCGCGACGCGAGGCTCGGCGCCGCGGCGACCAGTCGCTTCGTGTAGGGGTGCTGCGGGTTGCTCAGCAGCTCGGCCGACGGCCCGGACTCGACGATCTTCCCCTTGTACATCACCACGAGCTTCTCGGCCCGCTCGGCGGCGAGCCCGAGGTCGTGGGTGATGAAGAGCACGGCGGTGCCCTGGTCTCCCGTGAGTGTCGCGAGATGGTCGAGAATGACCCGCTGCACGGTGACATCGAGAGCGGATGTCGGCTCATCCGCGATGAGGAGCTTGGGGTGAGACGACAGGCCGATACCGATCAGCACCCGCTGCTTCATCCCGCCGGAGAACTGGTGCGGGTACTGGCGCAACCGCGACTCGGCGTCGGCGAGCCCCGCCTCCTTCAGCACGGCGATGGACTTCGCCTTGGCGTCCTTGCCCTTCTTGGCGCGCCCGTTGGCCACGAGGGTCTCGGCGACCTGGAAGCCGATGTTCCAGACCGGGTTGAGGTTCGACATCGGGTCCTGCGGCACGAAGCCGATGAGGTTGCCGCGGATGTCGTCGAAGGCCTTGTCGGAGGTCGTGGCCAAGTCGACGCCGTCGAAGAGGATCTGCCCGCTCGTGACCTTGCCCGTACCGGGCAGCAGGTCGATGATGGCGTGGGCCGTGGTCGACTTGCCCGACCCGGACTCCCCCACGATGGCGACGGTCTCCCCCGGCATGATCGTCAGGCTGATGCCGTTGACGGCGGGGACGACACCCTTCTGAGTGACGAAGCCGACGTGCAGGTCGCGGATGTCGAGGAGTGGTGTGGCGTTCACGGTTCTCGTTCCGGGTGGGGTGGTGGGAATGGTCTCGGTCATCGCCGTGCCCTCGCCTTCGGGTCGAGCGCATCCCGCACGACCTCGCCGAGCAGGATGAACGACAGCACGGTGACAGACAATGCGATCGAGGGCCAGATGAGGGTCATGGGGTTGTTGCGCAGGTCACCCTGCGCCTCGGAGATGTCCTTGCCCCAACTCATCACCTCGGAGGGCAGTCCGATGCCCAGGAACGACAGGGTCGCCTCGGCCACGATCGCTCCGGCGAAGCCGATCGTGGTGATGACGATGACGGGGGCGATCGAGTTCGGCAGCACGTGGCGCAGCAGCACCCGGAACGGGGAGACGCCGAGGGCGGTCGCCGAGGTCACGTAGTCGGAGTTCTTCACCGAGAGGATCTGGCCGCGGAGCACCCGTGCGGTGCTCGGCCAGGCGAACAGTCCGATCGCCAGTGAGAGCACCAGGATCGAGCGGGCCTCGCGGGCGACGACCGACATGATGACGACGGCGGCGAGGATGTAGGGGATCGCGAAGAAGATGTCGCTGATCCGCGAGAGCACCGCATCGACCCATCGGCCGTAGAAGCCGGAGAGCGCGCCGATGATGACCCCGAGCACGGTCACGATGAGCGTGACGAGCAGCCCGACCGAGAGCGAGGTGCGGGTGCCGAAGATGATCCGCGCGTACACGTCGCACCCCTGCTTGGTATAGCCGAGGATGTGACCGCCGCTGGACGGGTCGTTGCTGAAGTCCAGATTGCAGAACTGGGGGTCGATGTTGGTGAACCAGCTGGGCACGGCGGCGACCACGATGGCGAGGAGCGCGATGGCCCCTGCTATGTAGAACAGCGGACGGCCCCGCATGTCGCGCCACGCGTCGCGGTACAGGTTGCTGGGCTTGGCGTTGACCGACACCTTGTCGACGGCGACGAGCGGTGTCTCGTCGAGGGGGGCGACGAAGTGGGTTCGCGAGAGGGGGGTGTTATTTGACATAGCGAATCCTCGGGTCCAGGAATCCATAGAGAACATCGACGAGGAGGTTCGCGACGAGGTAGATGATGACCATCACCGTGACGAAGGAGACCACGGTGGGCGCCTCGCTGCGGATGATCGCCTGGTACAGAGTGCGCCCGACTCCGGGCACATTGAAGATGCCCTCGGTGACGGTCGCGCCGACCATCAGCAGCCCGAAGTCGGTTCCGATGTAGGTGACGACGGGGATCATCGAATTGCGGAGGATGTGCACGCGGATGACGCGCCGACGGGAGAGACCCTTGGCCGTCGCCGTGCGCACGAAGTCCTCGTTGAGGTTCTCGATCACCGACGCCCGGGTGAGCCGCACGATGTAGGCGAAGCTCACCGTGGCGAGCACGAAGGCCGGCAGGATGAGGTCCTCCCATGGCGCCCCGATGCCGACGGTCGTCCTGGCGATGCCGAGACGGATCCCGAAGATGTACTGCGCCACGAAGGCGGTGACGAAGATCGGCACCGAGATGAGGATGAGGCTCACCACAAGCGCCGATGAGTCGAACAGCTTGCCCTTGCGCAGCCCGCTCACCAGTCCGATGAAGATTCCGGCGACGGCCTCGATCGCCACCGCGAGCAGCGCGAGCCGGAGGGTCACCGGGAAGGTCGCCGCGAGGATCTCGGAGACGGGCTGGCCCGAGAAGGCGGTGCCGAAGTCCCCGACGAAGATGCCCCCGACGAAGATGAGGTACTGCACGATGAACGGCTGGTCCAGGTGGTAGCGCACCCTCAGGGCGTCGGCGACGGCGGGGTTGAGTCCGCGGTCGCCCGCGAGGGCGGCGATCGGGTCGCCAGGGAGGGCGAAGACCATGAAGTAGATGAGCAGCGTGGCCCCGAAGAAGACGGGGATCACCTGCAGGAGGCGCCGGAGAATATACCAGACCATGTTCGTCAGGCTCCGGCTTCTGGGATTGGGCACATGACTTTGGGCCTCGACCTCACTGTTGGGACTGTTGGGGGTGCATGTTGACAGTACTGCGGGGGAACATGCATGGGGTGGTAGCGGCGAGCGCTACCACCCCATGATGCTCTTATTCTTGCCTAGCCCTTGGTGATTTCCGAGTAGATCGGCACGGAGTTCCAGCCGAACGCGACATTGCTGACGTTGGTGCCGAAGGCGCCCGTGACGTTCGAGTACCACAGCGGGATCGCCGGAAGGTCCTTCAGGAGCACGGTCTGGGCCTCCTGGAAGATCTTGTTCGCCGCGTCGATGTCGGTCTCGGCCAGGCCCTGCTTGTAGAGCGCGTCGAACTCGGGGCTGGAGTAGTCCCCGTCGTTCGAGCCGGCACCCGTGAAGTAGATCGGGCCGAGGAAGTTGGCGAGGGCCGGGTAGTCGGCCTGCCATCCGGTGCGGAACGCCGTGGTGATCGTGCGCTCGGTGATGAGCGTGCGGACCTCGGCGAAGGTCGGGTACGGGGCGCCGACGGCGTCGATGCCCAGGGTGTTCTTGATCTGGTTGGTCACCGCGTCGACCCAGCCCTGGTGGCCGCCGTCGGCGTTGTAGGCGATGGCGAACTGGCCGTCCCACGGGGAGATGGCGTCGGCCTCGGCCCACAGCTTCTTGGCCTCGGTGGCGTTGAACTTCAGCACGTCCGAGCCCTCGAGGGAGTCGGAGTAGCCGTCGATGACCGGGGAGGTGAAGTCGGTCGCCGGGGTGCGTGAGCCCTCGAAGATGACGTCGGTGACCTGACCGCGGTCGATGGCCATCGAGATGGCCGCACGGCGCAGCTTGCCCTCGTCGCCGCCGAAGTGCGGCAGGCGGTCCGGGATGGTGAAGGACTGGAACACGGCGGCGGGCTGGTTGACGGCACGGTCGCCGAACTCGCTCTCGAACGTCGCCAGAGCGCTATCCGGCACGGCGTCGAGCACGTCGAGGTCGCCGCCCTGGAGTGCGGCGTAGGCCGCTTCCTGGGTCGCGTAGAACACGATGTCGAGGCCGTCGTTCTTGGCCGCGCGTCCGCCGGTGTAGTCGGGGTTCACCACGAGCTTGATCTGCTCGTTGTGCTGCCAGGCGCCTTCGCCGTCGAGCATGTACGGGCCATTGCCGATCGGGTTCTCACCGAAGGCGGCGATGTCGTCGAAGGCTTCCTTGGGGAGCGGGAAGAACGCCGAGTAGCCCAGGCGCAGGGGGAAGTCCGACTCGGGCTGCTTGAGCTTGACCGTGAAGGTCGAGTCGTCCACGACGGCGAGGCCGGTGAGGGTCGAGTCGGCGTCGTAGCTGAAGCCCTCGATGGACTCGAAGAAGTAGCTGCTGAGCTGGGCGTTGCTGAGAAGAGCCCCGTAGTTCCAGGCGTCGACGAAGGAGCTCGCGGTGACCGGGTCGCCGTTGGTGAACTTCTGGTCGGGCTTGATCTTGATCGTGTAGTTCTGGGCGTCGGTGGTCTCGATCGACTCGGCGAGGTCGTTGACCGGCGAACCGTCCGCGGCGTAGTAGACGAGGCCTGCGAAGATGTTGTCGAGGATCTTGCCGCCACCGGTCTCGTTGGTGTTGGTGGGGATCAGGGGGTTCTGCGGCTCGGAGCCGTTGACCGTGATAATGCTGGAGGCCGCGCTCGCCCCGGTGCCGGAATCCCCGGACGAGCAGCCCGTGAGGACCAGCGCCGTCGCGATTCCGAGACCGGCGACTGCTGTGCCGATTCTGTTGAGTCTCAATTTTCCTCCTGTGCAGAGCGAGAGACGGCGCGCGCAGATGCCGCAGAACGCCGTCGTGAATACACAAACCCTAGAAGCGCCCGAGCAAGGCGCAAAACCCTGGACACAAACGTTACACAGGTGTAACTCGATCAGGACATCCGTGCGTGCTGCGTCGAAAACCTGCGTAAACTGGTGCCGATTTGCAACTATCGAGCGTCACACCGCGATCCGGGGAGTGATATACGCGGCGAATCACGCTGTACGATCGAGTGGCAGCGGAGGTCACCTTGACAGAGAACGGCATGTCATCTACGGGGAAACCCAGCCGGGGGCGTCTGGCCAGCGAGATCCTGCTCGTGCTGGGGCTCTCCCTCGGCGCCTCGGCCGTCTACTCGGTGGTCTCGATCGTCAACTCGGCCACCCGGGCCGAGTCGATCGGTTCGCAGACGACCTCCCTGAACCAGTCGATGAGTTCTCGACCCACCTTCGACCTGATCTACCAGGTGCTCAGCGTGGTCTTCGACCTGGTTCCCGTGCTGCTCGTGGTGTTCCTGGTCTGGCGGGTTGCCCGCCCCCACCTGGCCGGTCTCGGGGTGGACTTCTCCCGCAGCGGACGTGACGTGCTCTCCGGGGTCGCCCTGTCGCTGGTGATCGGCATCCCGGGGCTCGGCATCTATCTCGGCGGCCGCGCGCTCGACCTCACCCTCAACGTGGTGCCCGCGCCGCTGGACACGTTCTGGTGGACGGTGCCGGTGCTGCTGCTCTCCGCGGTGCGCGCGGCACTCACCGAGGAGGTCATCGTGGTCGGGTACCTGTTCAACCGGCTGCGGCTGCTCGGCTGGCGCTCGTGGCAGATCATCGTCGGCACCGCGCTGCTGCGCGGCACCTACCACCTGTACCAGGGAGTGCCGGCATTCGTCGGCAACCTGCTGATGGGCCTGCTGTTCGGCTGGTTATTCGCGAGGTTCGGTCGGCTGATGCCGCTGGTGATCGCGCACTTCGTCATCGACGCGGCCGTCTTCGTGGGCTACCCGCTCGCCGCGAGCACCTTCCCGGCGCTCTTCGGCGGCTAGCCCGCTCCCACACTGAGGAGCGGGCTAGCCGGAACCGGCCCTACTCGAACGCCTCGGGCGGCGGGCAGGCGCAGACCAGGTTGCGGTCCCCGTAGGCGTTGTCGATGCGGCGGACGGGTGGCCAATACTTGCCGCGGATCAGCGAGCTCACCGGGTACACCGCGGTCTCCCGGGAGTAGGGGTGGGCCCACTCCCCCTCGATCACGGACTGCGCCGTGTGCGGGGCACCGCGCAACGGATTGTCGTCCACGGGCCAGTCACCGGCACCCACAGCATCCGCTTCGGACTTGATCGCGATCATCGCATCGATGAACCGGTCGATCTCGACGAGGTCCTCGCTCTCGGTCGGCTCGACCATGAGGGTGCCGGAGACCGGGAACGACATGGTCGGTGCGTGGAAGCCGTAGTCGACGAGGCGCTTGGCGACGTCGTCCACCGTGACCCCCGTTGCCGCGGTCAGCGGGCGCAGGTCGAGGATGCACTCGTGCGCGACCAGCCCGTTGTCGCCGGAGTACAGCACCGGGAAGTGATCGCGCAGGCGCACGGCCACATAGTTGGCGGCGAGCACCGCGGCGCCGGTGGCATCGCGCAGGCCGTCGGCGCCCATCATCCGTACGTAGGACCAGGTGATCGGCAGGATGCTCGGGCTTCCGTAGGGGGCGGCGGAGACCGGGGCCCCGGTGTGGAAGTCGCGCTGCGCCATCGGGTGGCCGGGCAGGTAGGGCGCGAGGTGCGCCTTCGCCGCGACCGGTCCGACGCCCGGGCCTCCCCCGCCGTGCGGGATGCAGAAGGTCTTGTGCAGGTTGAGGTGGGACACATCGCCGCCGAAGTCGCCATAGCGGGCGAATCCGAGCAGGGCGTTGAGGTTCGCGCCGTCGACGTAGACCTGGCCGCCCGCGTCGTGCACGGTCTTGCAGATCTGGCCGACCTCGTGCTCGTAGACGCCGTGGGTCGACGGGTAGGTGATCATGAGGGCGGCGATCGAGTCGGCGTGCTCGGCGATCTTGGCCTTCAGGTCGGCGAGGTCGACGTTGCCGAGGTCGTCGCAGGCGACGACGACGACGCGCATGCCGGCCAGCACGGCGCTTGCGGCGTTGGTGCCGTGTGCGCTCTGCGGGATGAGGCAGATGGTGCGCTGGGCGTCGCCGCGACCGAGGTGGTAGCCGCGGATGGCGAGCAGTCCGGCGAGCTCGCCCTGGCTGCCCGCGTTGGGCTGCAGCGAGACGGTGTCGTACCCGGTGACATCGGCGAGCCAGCCCTGGAGCTGGTCGATCAGCGTGAGGTATCCGGAGACGTCGGCTGCGGGGGCGAAGGGGTGGAGTCCGGCGAACTCGGGCCAGCTCACCGCCTCCATCTCGGTCGCGGCGTTGAGCTTCATCGTGCACGAGCCGAGCGGGATCATGCCCCGGTCGAGCGCGTAGTCGAAGTCGGCGAGGTGCTTGAGGTAGCGCATCATGCTCGTCTCCGAGCGGTGCGTGTTGAACACCGGGTGCGTGAGGTAGGCGCTCGTGCGCTGCAGCGCCGCGGGGATCCAGGCGTCGATGGCGCGCGGCACGGTGTCGTCGGCAAGGTCTTCACCGAGGATGTCGGCCATCGCGCGCACGTCGTCGAGGGTCGTGGTCTCGTCGACGGACATCTGCACGTGGTGGTCGTCGACGAGGCGGATGAGGTACCCGGCCGTGTGCGCGCGCTCGACGAGCTGCGCCGCGTCGGTCCTCGTGCGCAGTGTGAGGGTGTCGAAGTAGTTCGCGGACTGCACGGTGTGGCCGGCCTCGGTCGCCGCGCGGGCGAGCACCCGGGTGAGCCGGGTGACGGTGGTCGCGATGTGACGCAGCCCCTGCGGGCCGTGGTACACGGCGTACATCGACGCCATCACGGCGAGCAGGACCTGCGCGGTGCAGATGTTCGAGGTGGCCTTGTCGCGGCGGATGTGCTGCTCGCGCACCTGCAGCGAGAGGCGGTAGGCGGGGTGCCCGGTGGCGTCCTGCGAGACGCCGACGAGGCGGCCGGGCAGTTGGCGCTCGAGCCCGGCGCGCACGGCCATGTAGCCGGCGTGCGGGCCGCCGAAGCCCATGGGGACTCCGAAGCGCTGGCTGGTGCCCACCGCGACATCCGCTCCCAGCTCTCCCGGGGAGGCGATCAGGGTGAGGGCGAGCAGGTCGGCCGCGACGATGGCGATCGCGCCGCCGGCCTTCGCCTTCTCGATGACGGATGTCGGGTCCCAGACGCGACCGGACGCCCCCGGGTATTGCACGAACAGTCCGAACGACGCGGGCACCTCGACGTGGGGCGAGCTCAGCGCGACCTCGACGAGGTCGATGCCCAGGGCTCCGGCGCGGTTGCGCAGGAGCGCCGTGGTCTGCGGCAGGGCGTCGGCGTCGACGACGAAGGTGTTCGAGACGGACTTCGAGGCGCGGCGGGCGAGGAGCATGCCCTCGACCACGGCGGTGCCCTCGTCGAGCATCGACGCGTTCGCGGTGGCGAGGCCGGTGAGGTCGGAGACCATCGTCTGGAAGTTGATCAGGGCCTCGAGGCGGCCCTGGGGGATCTCCGGCTGGTAAGGCGTGTAAGCCGTGTACCAGCTCGGGTTCTCGAGCACGTTGCGCTTGATCACGGCGGGGGTGATCGTGTCGTAGTAGCCGAGCCCGATCATCGACCGGTTGACGGTGTTGAGGCGGGCGAGGGAGCGGAGCTCGGCGAGCGCCTCCCGCTCGGTCGCTGCGGGAGGCAGCACCGAATCCGCGGCAGAACGGAACCCCTCGACGTGGATCGAGGCGGGAACGGCCGCGCCGACGAGGGTGTCGACGGAGTCGTAGCCGATCGCCTGCAGCATGGTGTCCTGCGCGGTAGCGTCGGTGCCGATGTGCCGGCCGGCGAACCCGGAGAGGTCCTGGCTGGAGAGGTCGGGGGCCGAGTGGGCCGGGTTCGACGGCTCGGAGGTGGCGAGCTGGGGAGCGGTGTCGATGGTCGTCATCACTCGCCGACCAGGGTGCTGTACTCGGCGAAGGTCATCAGCGCGGGCAGCGACTCGAAGCGCACCTTGATCAGCCAGCCGTCGCCGAACGGGTCGGTGTTGACGAGCTCGGGGGCGTCGACGACAGCCTGGTTCGATTCAACGACCTCGCCGTCGACGGGGGCGAAGAGCTCGCCGACCGACTTGGTCGACTCGATCTCGCCGACGACCTTGCCGCCGACGACACTCACGCCCACGTCGGGCAGGTCGACGAAGACGACGTCTCCGAGCTTGTCCGCAGCGTAGGCGGTGATGCCGACCGTCGCGACGTCGCCGTCGACGAGGACCCACTCGTGCTCTGCCGTGTACTGGAGGGTGCTCTTGTCTGCCATCAGTTGGCCTCTCGCTTGTAGAAGGGAAGTGCGGTGACCGACGCGGGCACGCGGGTGCCCCTGACGTCGATGAAGATCTCCGTGTCGGCTGCGGTGAACGCCGGGTCGACGTACGCCATGGCGATGGGGTGGCCGAGGGTGGGCGACAGCGCGCCGCTGGTCACGATTCCGATCTCGCTGGCCGCGACATCCGCTGAGTCGAAGAGGGGGTAGTCGGCGCGTCCGGCCCGCTTGCCAGCCGCGCGAAGCCCGACGAGAACACGCGCACCCTCGGGGGGACCGGCCTCGACGGCGGAGCGGCCCACGAAGTCGCCCTCCTTCTTCAGGGCGACGACACGGCCGAGGCCGGCCTGCACCGGGAAGGTAGTCAGCCCCAGCTCGTGGCCGTAGAGCGGCATCCCCGCCTCGAGCCGCAGAGTGTCGCGGCTCGCGAGTCCGGCGAGCTCGAGACCGCTGCCGGCCCCCGTCTCGACGATCGCGTCCCAGAGGTCGGAGGCCGCCTCAGGGGCGATGTAGAGCTCGAAGCCGTCCTCGCCGGTGTAGCCGGTGCGGGCGACGAGCACGCTGTGGCCGCCGTAGGTGCCGGGGCGGGACCAGTAGTACCTCAAGTCGGCAAGGTTGTCGATGCGCAGCGTCGGCACCTCGAGGAGGATCTCGAGGGCGCGGGGGCCCTGCACAGCGATGAGGGCAATGTCGTCGCTCTCGTCCTGCACCTCGCACTCGAAAGGCGAGCAGCGGTCCAGCAGCTCGGCGGCGACGACGGCGCGGTTCGAGGCATTGGCGACGACGAGGTAGCGGTCCTCGCCGGTGCGGTAGACCACGAGGTCGTCGACGATTCCACCATCGCGGGCGAGTAGCAGGCTGTACTTCGCCTGGCCGATCGCGATCGCGGACAGCTTGCCCGCGAGGGCATAGTCGAGGGCGTCGCTCGCCTCCGGGCCCAGCACGAGGATCTCGCCCATGTGGGAGAGGTCGAAGAGCCCGGCTGCCGTGCGCACGGCATGGTGCTCGGCGAGGTCGCTCGAGTACCGCACGGGCATCATCCAGCCGGCGAAATCGGTGAAGCTCGCGCCGGCGTCCAGATGTTTCTGGTGCAGGGGCGAGTAGCGCTCTTCGGTCACGAGTTCTCCTTTTGTCGCAGGGTGCGCGATCAGGCGGTGGGAACTCCCCCTCTGTCATGGACCTGAGAGTTTCGCCGGCCGTGGCCGGTTTTCACCGTGGGTGGGATCGCCGGGGCGATCCGCTTTTCAGAGTGGCCTTCGCGATGCGGTACATGTGACCTGAGAGATTGGCGGGGAGGCTTGCTCCTTCGGTGTCCACCGGGGTGGACTCTCCCGCATCGTTAGTGTGCGGCCGATGTTCGATTGTGGCGCCAGTCTACTCGCCGTCCCCGTCGCCGTCGTGGTTTCTGAAATAGAGAACGGCCTGCCAGATCAGCACCGTCACCGAGACGAGGCCGATCACCCCGAAGACGTAGGGCGCCCAGGGCGGGAAGCCGGCGCCGGGGATCGCGAACAGGGGCAGCATGTCAGGCCTTCTTGACCACACTCGACTTGAGCTGCGTCTGGCCGACCCCGTCGACGCGGCAGTCGATGTCGTGGTCGCCGATGCCGTCGACCAGGCGGATGCCGCGCACCTTTGTGCCGACCTTGATGACGGTGGAGCTGCCCTTCACCTTGAGGTCCTTGATGACGGTGACGGAGTCGCCGTCGGCGAGCGGGGTGCCGAAGGCGTCGGTGATGACGGACACGGCTGGCGCATCATCCTCGGCGCCGGCGCCCACCGCCCACTCGTTGCCGCACATGGGGCACACCAGCAGGGCGCCCATCTCATAGGCGAATTCACTGGAGCACCGCGGGCAGGGAGGGAGCGTGTCGGTCATCACCCCAGAATATCGCCGGTGTCGGATGCGCGGGGTACAGACGTGCGCCGGATCGGATACCGTCGGAAGGGCAAGGCCGACAGATTGTGAGCAGCACCGTGAAGCGTCCCCCCTCCTCCCGCGCATCCTTGCCCATCCCCGACCCGGTGCGGGAGCACGGGGTGCCGGTCGAGGCGCTGGCGCCTCCCGCCGGGGCCCCGAACATCGTGGTCGTGGTGATCGACGACATGGGGTTCGGCGCCTCGCAGCCCTTCGGCGGCCCCTGCGTCATGCCGACCGCGCAGCGCCTCGCCGACGAGGGCCTGCGGTTCAGCCGGTTCCACGTGACCGCCCTCTGCTCACCGACCCGGCAGGCGCTGCTCACGGGCCGCAACCACCACTCGGTGGGGATGGGCGGCACAACCGAGATGGCGACCTCCTCCCCCGGCTACAACGGCTACCGTCCGGCGAGCGCCGCGACGACCGCTCAGATACTTGGCGGCAACGGCTACAGCACCGCGGCGTTCGGCAAGTGGCACCAGACGCCCGCCCGGGAGGTGAGCGTCTCCGGCCCATTCGACCGTTGGCCGACGGGTGAGGGCTTCGACGAGTTCTACGGCTTTATGGGTGCGGAGATGAACCACTGGTACCCGCAGCTGTTCCACGGCACCACCCCGGTGGTTCCTGCCCGGCAACCGGAGGACGGCTACCACCTCTCCGAGGACCTCGTCGATCACGCGATCGGCTGGATCGGCACCCAGCAGGCGCTCACCCCCGACAAGCCGTTCTATGCCTACGTCGCCTTCGGGGCCACGCACGCCCCGTTCCATGTGGCCCCGGAGTGGATCGAGAAGTACCGCGGCGCCTTCGAGGCCGGCTGGGACGTGCAGCGCGCCAAGACACTGGAGCGCCAGAAGGCACTCGGTATCGTGCCGGCCGACGCCGTGCTCGGGCCGTGGGCGGAGGGGGTGCCGGCCTGGGCCGACCTCGACGTCGACGAGCGGGCGGTCGCCGCGCGGTTCATGGAGACTTACGCGGGCTTCGCCGAGCACACCGACGCGCAGGTCGCGCGCCTCGTCGCCGAGCTCGAGCGCCTCGGCGAGCTCGAGAACACCCTCATCGTGTTCCTGCTCGGCGACAACGGCGCGTCGGGCGAGGGCGGTATCGAGGGCACCCTGCGTGAGCACCTCGTGGGCCACGGTATCGCGGACGAGACATCCGCTATGGTCGACCGCCTCGAGTCCTTCGGCGACGCGACGACGTACGGCATGTACCCGGTGGGCTGGGCGCTCGCGATGAACGCCCCCTACCAGTGGACCAAGCAGGTGGCCTCGCACTTCGGCGGCACCCGCGACGGCATGATCATGCGCTGGGGCGACCGTATCAAAAAAGCGGATGTCGGGACGATCCGCCATCAGTTCCACCACGTCATCGACATCCTGCCCACGATCCTCGAGGCGGCAGGACTCCCGGCGCCGACCAGCGTCAACGGTATCGAGCAGAGCCCGATCGAGGGCACCAGCATGCTGTACACCTTCGATGACGCGGAGGCCGCCGACCGCCGCACGACCCAGTATTTCGAGATGTGCGGCAATCGTGGCATCTACCACGAGGGCTGGATGGCCGTCACCCGGCACGGCACCCCGTGGCTGATGCTGCCCGACGGGCTGCCCTTTTTCGAGGACGACGTGTGGGAGCTCTATGACACCACCGTCGACTGGACCCAGAGCAACGACCTCGCCGTCGAGCTGCCCGACCGGTTGCACGAGCTGCAGGCCGTGTTCACCGCCGAGGCGGAGAAGTACCAGGTGTTCCCGCTCGACGACCGGGTCACCGAGCGCGAGAACCCCTTCCTCGCCGGGCGCATCGACCTGCTGGCCGGTCGCGACTCGCTCACCCTCTCGTCGGGCATGGGCCGGTTCACCGAGGAGACGACGATGAACACCAAGAACCGGTCGCACACGATCACCGCGCAGGTCTCGATAGCGGATGTTGCGACCAACCCATCATCGGGAGTGCTCATCGCCCAGGGCGGACGCTTCGGCGGCTGGTCGCTGTATGTCGTGGACGGTGAGCTGCGCTACACGTACAACACCTATGGCAGCTATCTGGCCAGCATCCGCTCGAGGGTGAAGCTGACCGATGGCGAGCACGAGCTGCACATGCGGTTCGACTACGACGGGGGCGGGCTGGGGCGCGGGGCCACCGTGACGCTGTTCGTCGACGGCGCCGAGGTCGGTGCGGGGCGGGTCGAGCGCACGACCGCGTATTACTTCTCGTTCGATGAGACGCTCAATGTGGGGGTGGACCTCGGCACTCCGGTGAGCGACGACTACGCGCCGACGGGCAACGCCTTCACCGGCACGATCGAGTTCGTGCGGATCGACGTGGCAGATGATGCCGTGACCGGCACCGGCGAAGATGCGGTGCGGCACGTGCTGGCGCACCAGTGAGCGGCGCATCGTGAGCGGAGTGCGGTGAGCACCGGGTGCTGCGCGCCGTCGGGCGGACGGGGTGCCGACGGGCGGGATTCGCGTGGGCGGCCCGAGCGTGAGGAAACCGTCCGAGGGCCACTCAGCCTGGCCGGCCTGATCCCGCTGGCCGGCGGCACCTACCTCATGGGCAGTGACAGTCCGCTCGCCTACCCCGCCGACGGCGAGGGACCCGTGCGCGAGGCGACCGTTGCCCCGTTCTCCATCCAGGCTGCGACGGTGACGAATGCCGACTTCGCCCGCTTCGTCGCCGCGACCGGGCACCGCACCGATGCTGAGCGCTACGGCTGGTCGTTCGTCTTCGCGGGGCTGCTGCCCGATGAGTTCCCGCCGACTCGGGGTGCGGCCGAGGCGCCATGGTGGCGTCAGGTGGATGGCGCGACCTGGGCGAGCCCGACCGGACCGCTCGCACCGTCCCCAGCCGACCCCGGCCACCCCGTGGTGCACGTGAGCTGGAACGACGCCGTCGCCTACGCGCGCTGGGCCGGCGGGCGGCTACCTACCGAGGCGGAGTGGGAGTTCGCCGCCCGGGGTGGCCTCGAACAGCGGAATTTCCCGTGGGGTGACGAGCTCGAACCCGGCGGTGAGCACCGGATGAACGTCTGGCAGGGCGCATTCCCGGCCGTGAACACACAGTCGGACGGCTGGTACGGCACCGCGCCGGCGACCGCGTTCCCGCCCAATGACTTCGGCCTGTACAACATGACCGGCAACGTCTGGGAGTGGTGCGCCGACTGGTTCGAGCCGGGCGTCTCGCGGGTGACGAAGGGCGGATCGTTCCTCTGCCACGCCTCCTACTGCCGTCGCTATCGGGTGTCGGCGCGGCAGGGCCTCAGCGCCGACTCCACGACGGGCAACACCGGGTTCCGCTGCGTGGTCTGAGCTGCCCCAGCCCTGCCCTTTCCTACGCCGCGCGCACGTCGATCTCGCCCGGCTGCGCGCCGTCGCCGCCGAAGACGAGCAGCCGGTTGGCGATCTTGTCGGTGAAGAACCGGTCGTGGCTCACCACCACGACGGCGCCGGGGAAGTGCAGGAGCGCCCGCTCCATCACCTGGGTGCTGGCCATGTCGAGGTGGTTGGTCGGCTCGTCGAGCAGCAGAACGGATGCGCCGGAGAGCAGGCACTGCGCCATGGCGACGCGGGCGCGCTGCCCACCAGAGAGGTTGCCGATCCGCTGCCCCAGGTCGGCCTCGGAGAACTGGAACATCGCCAGAAAGCGTGCAACCGACTTGCGGGTCGCCGTGAATGCGAGGCTGCCCGGCATGGCGTTCACCGCATGGGTCACCGTGTCGTCGATGTCGAGTTCCGCCAGCACGCGGTTGTACGAGACCACTCCGGCGCCGGCGGCCCAGTCGACGGTGCCGACATCCGCTTTCTCCTCGCCTCCGAGAATGCGCAGGAGGGTGGTCTTGCCGCTGCCGTTCGAGCCGAGTACGGCGATACGGTTGCCGCGGCGGATCTCGAGGCTGAGGCCGACGAAGAGGGTCTTGTCGCCGTAGGCCTTGTCGAGGTTGTCGATGCGGCAGAGGATGTCCTTGACGTGCAGGCCGCCGTAGATCTCGGTGATGATCTGGTCGACGGGGCGGGGTGTGCGCGATTTCTTGATCTGCGAGAGCTGCTTGCCGAGCTTGCCGCTGGCGGCCTTCGCGGCCTCGCGCCGGTCGGCGATGCCCTCGGACTCGAAGGCGAGCAGCTCGGATTCGTGCACGAACTGCTGCTCGAGAGTCTTCAGGCGGAACTGCTTCTGCACCACGTACTCGCCGAAGTTGCCCGGGTACTCGTGCAGGTGGAAGTTCTCGACCTCCACGATGCGGGTGACCACCAGGTCGAGGAAGCGGCGGTCGTGCGAGACGATGATCGCGGCGCCCCGGAAGTCGCGGAACCACGCCTCCAGCCACTCGACCCCGGCCACGTCGAGGTAGTTGGTCGGCTCGTCGAGCAGCAGCACGTCGGGGGCCTCGAGCAGGATCTTGGCGAGCGCCGCGCGGTTGCGCCAGCCGCCGGAGAGGTCGTCGATCGCGCAGACGCGGTGGGCCTCGTCGAAGCCGAGGGTCGTGAGCACCCGGTCGATGCGGCGCGGGTAGTCCCAGCCGTCGAGGTGGTCCATCTGCTCGAAGAGCTCGCCCTGGCGGCCGATCAGGCGGTCGAGCTCCGCGCTCGCGCTCGGGTCGGCGGCGATCGACGCGTCGATCTGCGCCAACTCCTCTTCGATCGAGCGGATGTCGAGGAAGAGGTCATCGAGCACCTCGAGGATCGTCGACGCGCCGTTCAACTCGGAGAACTGCGAGAAGTACCCGATCCGCACGCCGTCCTCGAGTGACACTGTGCCGGAGTCGGCCGTGACCTGACCGAGCACGAGCTTGAGGATCGTGGACTTGCCTGAGCCGTTGCGTCCGATCAGGCCGACGCGGTCGCCGGCCTCGAGGCGGAAGAACACCTCGCGCAGCACGGGGGTCTTCTCGAAGCTCACGGCCACGTCGTTCAGTCTGATCAGGCTCATCGGCGCGGGGCTCCCCAAAAGGGCTATTCTCGCACGCATGCGGGAACCGGATCAGGCCAGCAGTGCTCGCGCCGCCATGCCGATGACCGCGCTGTAGGTCGGGTAGGCGAACTTGACCCGCCCGAGGGTGCGCGGGTCGATGCCGGCGGCCATCGCCGTGGTCACCGACTGGATCACCTCGACCGCATTCTCGCCGACCGCGTGCGCCCCGAGGATGAGCTCGCGCCGCCGGTCGGTGATGAGCTTGAGGAACCCGCGCTCCCGGTCGTCGATCACGGCTCGGTCGAGGTCGGCGAACTCCACCATCGCGACGACGCACTCCGGGTCGAGCTCGCGCGCCTGCGCCTCGGTGAGTCCGACGCCGGCGTAGTCGGGATCGGTGAACCCCCCGGCCGGGAGCAGGTGGTGCGGGGTACGGCGGTTCGCGCCGAGCACGGCGTTCTCGGCGGCCGCCTCCCCTTCAAACTGCGCCGCCTGCACGAGCATGTCGCGTCCCGTCGCGTCTCCGACGCCGAAGATGTGACCGACCGGGCTGCGGAAGTACTCGTCGACCGGGATCGATGAGCGGATGATGGGCACGCCGGCGTTCTCGAGACCGAGGTCCGCGACATCCGCTGGCCACCCTGTCGCCATGATGACGGCGTCGAAGGAGCCGGACGCGGCGACTCCGCCGGACTGCCAGGTGAGTGTGATCGAGCCGTCGGCGGCGCGGACGAGGCCGTCGATGCCGCTGATACCGGTGTGCACGGCGACGCCCTGCTCGACGAAGGCGCGGGCGACCGCGGCGGAGATGGCCTCGTCGGAGGCGACGAGGATGCGCGGGGCGACGTCGAGAAGGGTGACCTGGCTGCCGAAGGAACTGAACACGGTGACGAGCTGGGCGCCGGTGTTGCCGCCGCCGATCACGGCGACGCGCTGCGGGAGGGTGGGGAGGTCGAGGAGCTCCTCCGGCACGGTCGCGAGCTCGGCGCCGGGGATCGGGAGGCGGCGGGAGTGGCCGCCGACGCAGACAAGCACGGAGCCGGCGGTGATGCGGCGACCGCTGTCGAGCACAATGGTGTGCGGGTCGGCGAAGCGGGCGCGGCCTTCGAGGATGAGTTCGATGCCGGCGTCGGCGAAGCGCACGGCCTCGCGCTTGATCGAGCGCACCCGGTCGACGGTCTCGCGCACGTGGGCGACGGTGGCGGTCCAGTCGATGACCGGGTCGACGCCGCCGATACCCCAGTCGCGGGCGGCGCGGGCTTCGCGCACGATCCGGGCGGTCTTGGCGAGCACGCGGGTGGGGACGCATCCGGTATTGACGCAGGTGCCTCCGGTGCGGTCGGACTCGGCGACGGCGACCCGGGCTCCGAGCTCGGCGGCGCGCAGGGCCGCAGCGGTGCCGGCCGGTCCCGCGCCGATGATGACGATGTCGAAATGGTCGGTGGGGGTGGTGTCGGGGCGTGCGGTGTCAGCGGCGGTGTCGGGTCGGGCGGTCGCATTAAGCAAGTCGGTCACACCGTGACTGTGCGCTATGTAGCTGGGATGCCGCCCGGCGGGGTCAGCCGGCCCCCATCGGCGCCGTCTCGAAGTACAGGTGCCGGTGGAGGCGGCAGCCCTCGTTGAAGGCAGCACCGCAGCGAGGGCAGGCCGAGCCAGGCGAGGCGAGATACTCGGCGATCGACAGCTCGGCGCGGCAGACCCCGCAGAGAACGGCATCCTCGGTCCATTGCGCGGCGGGCCAGCGCTCGGCAGCATGACCGGCGTGCTCCTCGTGGCACTCGAAACAGGAGTAGTACTCGCGGCAGCAGGCGAAGCGGATGGCGACGACATCCGCTGGGGAATGCCAGTGCACACACCGGGTCTGCTCGTCGAGCGGGGTGCCCTGAACGAAGATGCCCGTCACAGGATCGGCCCCAGGATCGGCCCCAGGATCGGCCAGGGCGTCTGCGTGTGCGGGTCGGTGGCGAGGATGCCGGCGACCCAGTCGTCCTCGCGGCCCTGCCGGCCCATCGTCCCGAGGCGCAGGGTGCCCTCGAACCGGAAGCCGGCGTTGCGCGCGACCCCCGCCGAGCCGAGGTTGCCGGCGAAGGCGTGCCACTCGATCCGCTGCAGACCGAGCCCGTCCGGGGCCGGGTCGATCCCGAACCGCACGACGGCCCGGGCCGCCTCGGTGAGCACGCCGCGGCGGCGGAACTCCGGCGCCGCCCAGTACCCGATCTCGGCGCGTCCGCCCGCGATGTCGTCGAGGCCGATCGCGCCGGCGAAGGCACCGTCGAGGTGGATCGCCCAGGTGCAGCTTGTGCCGGAGGCCCAGCCAGCAGCGGAGTAGCCGGTCACGTAGCCCTCGGCATCGCCGCGACTGTAGGGAACGGGGATGCTGCTCACCCGCCGCTGCAGCTCCAGGTCTTGGCAGGCCGCGGTGATCGCGTCGACATCGGCCAGGGTCGGCGGCGCCAGCACAAGCCGTGCGGTGCGCAGCGTGACCTTCTCCATCCGCCCAACCTACCGCCCGGTCTTCCCCTACCCAGCTAGACCAGCACCCGCTCAATAAGTTCCGGGCCATCGTTGGGCACACCCTTGGACTTCTCGACCTTGTTCACGGAGCGGCTGACGGGGAAGAACTCGACCTCGTTCGCGATGGCCTCGGCGGAGCGGGTCAGAAGATCCACTAGGTCGTCCGCCTCGAGGTCGCCGTCGAGCCAGTCGTCAATGGCATCGGGGGCCAGGAACGCCGGTTCGCGGTCGTGCACCTCGCCGGGGGTGACGTGGGCGTCGAGGGTGATGATGGCCATGGAGAGGCGGGTCCCCTCCGGGTCGTCCTTGGCCTTTGCGGGGTCGTGCCAGGTGCGGACGATGCCGGCCAGGGCGAGCGGTTCACCGGGCAAACGGACGAAATAGGGCTGTTTGCCATCATCCGCTTCCTGCCACTCGTAGTAGCCGAGGGCGGGGACGACGACGCGGTGGCTGAGGAAGGGGGTCCTGAACATGCCGTTGGTGGCGACCGTTTCAATACGGGCGTTGATGGTCGGTCTGCCGCCGAAGACCTTGGAGTAGGGGGCGACCATGCCCCAGCGCACGGCCTCGATGGTGCGCTCGCCCAGGTGGGAGCTGGCGACGGGGACGTCCTGGGTGGGGGCGACGTTGAAGTTCGGCGGCCAGTACTTCTGCCAGTCCTTCAGGGCGCCGATTCCGTGCTCCCCCACGATCTGCTCGAGGAGTTCGTTGGTACTGCCGTCCATCGCGAAGCGTCCACACATGGATCCATCATGACGCAGGGGTGGCGTGGCGGCGAGGGGCAGTCCGGTCAGGGCTGCGCCCCCTGGTATCCGATCAGCCAGGTCACTCCGAACCGGTCGCGCACCGTGCCGTCGGTGTCCCCCCAGGATCGCCGGGCGAGGGGGTCGAGTACCTCGCCACCCTCGGCGAGTGCGGAGAACCACCGTCCGAGCGTCTCCGGCATTGCTATTCCGAGGAGGGAGAGCATTATCCCGTCGGGGCGGAGGGCGCTCTCGCCAGCGGCGACATCCGCGGCGAACAGGTCGACGACACCGCTGAGGATCCCGTGGGCGATCGCGTCGCCCGGACCGTCACCGCGGCCGAAGTCGGCGAAGCTGTGCAGGGCGAGGTCGCCTCCG
>JACMNE010000136.1 GCA_014378715.1 Microbacteriaceae bacterium | reverse complement strand
TCACCGTCGCCGCCGAGTCCACGACCTTCGGTCAGATCGAGGTATCGCGCGGGATCCTGCCCTTCGGCGGCGCCACGATCCGTCTCCCGCGCGCGGTCGGCTGGGGCAACGCCATGCGCTGGATCCTCACCGGCGACGGCTTCGACGCGGCAGAGGCCCTCCGCATCGGTCTCGTGCAGGAGGTCGTCGCCGACGGCCAGCAGTACACCCGCGGCCTGGAACTCGCCCGCCGCATCGCCGCGCAGGCCCCGCTCGCCGTCCAGGCGGCGCTCGCCAACGCGAGACTCGCCGTGCGCGACGGCGATGCGGCGGCGGGGGCCGCCCTGCAGCCGGCCCTCGTGAGACTCGTTGCCAGCGACGATGCCCGAATCGGCATGGAAGCTTTCGCGACCCGCAGCACAGCCAGGTTCATCGGAAGATAGGACTCCGAAATGACCGCGACCTCGAATCGCAGCGTGCGCTGAACCCCGAGCAGCTGTCGCAACGGGTGAAGATGGGCGACCGACTCGAGGTCGCCCGCGAGGTGGAGCACGTCGGGCTGTTCTGGAGCAGGACGGAAGCGGATGCCACGGGCGCGCAGCTCATCGCCGACGGCTACACCGCCCGCCTGACCCGGCGCGGATGGTCCAGGTTCGAGCCCCGGATCACGCTCACCACCACGCTCGGCGAGCGGGGGTCGACGGCTTCGTCGACCGGGTGTTCACCGTCGCGACGCGCAACCACGGTGACTACGATGGCTGGGGCGGCCCGCTGGCCGCCCCAGCCAAGCACCGTGACTCCCGCCAGATGGACGCGGATCCACCCGACGCGGGTCCACTCGACCGAAATGAGAAGCAATGACCCGCGCGAACTGGGATGTCATCATCATCGGAGCCGGAGCAGTCGGCGAGAACGTCGCCGACCGGATCATCCAGGGCGGCCTCAGCGCCGTCATCGTCGAGAGCGAACTCGTCGGGGGCGAGTGCTCATACTGGGCGTGTATGCCGTCGAAGGCACTCCTCCGCAGCGGCATCGCACTGCGGGCGGCGCAGGCCGTCGACGGGGCGCGGCAGGCGGTCACCGGCACCCTCGACATCGCCGCCGTGTTCGCCAGGCGGGACTCGTTCACCAGCAACTGGAAGGACGACGGCCAGGTCGACTGGCTCAACGGGGCGGGCATCGACCTCCTCCGCGGGCATGCGCGACTGACCGGTCGGCTCGAGGCGACCGTCACTGAGCCGGATGGGACCGTCACCGCGATCTCCGCCAACCACGCGATCGTGGTCAGCACCGGATCATCCGCTCTCCTCCCTGACATCCCAGGACTGGCGGACATCGCCCCGTGGACGAGCCGCGAGGCGACGAGCGCCACCCACGCGCCAGCCAGCCTGACGATCATCGGGGGCGGCGTAGTCGCCGCCGAGATGGCGACCGCCTACGCGACCTTGGGCACCGCCGTGACCGTCGTCGCCCGAAGCGGCCTGCTCGGCACGCAGGAGCCGTTCGCCGGCGAGCTCGTCTCCGAGGCGCTCACCGCGCTCGGCGCGACCATGCTGACCGGGGTCTCCCCCACCTCGGCCCGGCTCGAGGGCGGCGAGTCCGTGCTGGAGCTCGACGACGGGAGCACACTCCGCAGCGAGACGGTGCTCGTGGCGACCGGGCGCATCCCGCGCACCGAAGACCTCGGCCTCGAGACGGTCGGGCTGACCGCCGGCGACTGGCTGAGAACCGACGACACCCTGCTCGTGACCGGCACCGACTGGCTCTACGCCACGGGCGACGTCAACCACCGGGCGCTCCTCACCCACCAGGGCAAGTACCAGGCACGCGCGGCGGGAGACGTCATCGTGGCTCGTGCCGCCGGCACTCCCGTAGCGGATGCCGCGTGGGGCGCTCACGTCGCGACCGCCGACCACCGGGCCGTGCCCCAGGTCACCTTCACCGATCCGGAGGTCGCCTCGATCGGCCTGACCGCGGCGGCCGCGGAGAAGGCGGGCTACGAGACGCGCGTGATCGACTACGAGCTGGGCTCGATCGCTGGCGCCAGCCTGCACGCGGACGGGTACCGCGGCAAGGCGCGGATGGTCGTCGACGAGAAGCGCCGGGTGCTACTCGGCGTCACCTTCGTCGGCCAGGACGTGTCGGAGCTGCTCCACGCGGCCACGATCGCGGTCGTCGGCGAGGTGCCGCTCGACCGTCTCTGGCACGCGGTGCCCGCCTACCCCACCATGAACGAGATCTGGCTGCGCCTGCTCGAGACGTATGGGCGCGAGAGCGCGTAACTGCGGCCTGCCCGGTTGGGGCAGCGGCCGGATCGCTCAGACGGCCGGCACCGCGAGGCTGCCGTAGACCGCGAGGGTCGCGGCGGCCGTCGCCGCCCATGTGTAGCCCTCCGCATGGCGGCGGGCGGCGGAGGCTGCCGCCTCCCTGTCCCCCCGCAGCAGAGCGGACGTCGCGACCGCCCAGTCCAGCGGATCGCGTGAGTCGACGAGCACGCCCGACACCCCGTCGGCCACCGACTCCAGCAGCCCGGTGCCGCGGAACCCAACGACAGGGGTGCCACTGGCCGCGGACTCCAACGCCACGAGAGAGAAGGTCTCGCTGTGCGACGGCAGCAGTGTCACCGACGAGACCGCGAAAAGGTCGGCGAGCCGCTCGCGGGACAGCGCCCCGGCGAACCGCACCCGCGATCCCATCCCGAGGTTGTGCGCGAGCTCGGCGAGCTCCTCGAGGTAGCCGTCGTCGCCGGGGGTGCACTCCCCCGCGATCACGAGCGTCGGGGTCCACTCGCCGGCGAGATGAAGCTCGGCCAGCGTGTGGATCGCCAGCGCCTGATCCTTCAGGGGCTGCACCCGCCCGGCGACCGTGATGACCGGGGTGCCGGACGCGATGCCGTACTCCGCCCGCACCGCGGCGTCTGCGGTCGCTGCCCGGGCCCGCGTGAACAGTCCGATGTCGACGCCGGGCGGGATGACCCAGATGCGGTCGGCCGGCGCGCGCACGTCATCGATGAGCGAGGTCGCCTCGGCGGCGGATCCCGCGATGATCGCGTTCGCCTGCATCGCGAGGAAGCCCTCACTCCGCAGCCGCAGTTCCGGTTCGGCCGCCTGCGCGGCGGCCAGGGTGCGGTTCTTCATCGCCCCGACGGTGTGGAAGCTCTGAACGAAGGGGATGCCGAGTTCGAGGGCGACCGGGAGGGTCGCGATCCCGCTGATCCAGTAGTGCGCGTGCACGACATCGAAGCCGGGGCCCGTTCGTCCCAATCGGGCGACGGCCTCGCCGAACTCGTCCGAGACAGACGGGAGCGCCTCTTTGCGGATCGGGCCGGGTCCCCCCGCCGCGAGCTCATGCAGGGTGACCCCCGGCGACAGGATCGTCGTCGACGGAACCCCCTCTGCGCGGGTGATGAGGTCCACCTCCACGCCGTGGCAGGCGAGCTCCCTGGCGAGCTCGAGCAGGAGCACGTTCATCCCCCCGGAGTCGCGGCTGCCCGCCGGGGCGGCAGGCGAGGTGTGCATCGACACCATCGCCACTCTTGTCCCCGCGCTGCGCATGGAACCCACCCTAGATCAGGCCCCTCCGGCGTGCCCGTGTGGTAGCACTGGCCTATGCCCACTCCCCCACCCCCACCCACGGCGCTGCAGAGCGCGGCCGGGCGGCTCGTCGCCTGGGCCCGCGCGCGCCCGCCGGTGGAGCGGGCGGCGAGACATCCGCTCACGATCGTCCTGGGATACCGGATCGCTACGGCGGTCGGCTTCGCCTGGGGCGGCCTGCTGAGCACCGGCCCCCTGGTCGAGGAGCATGGGGTGTTCGTGGCCAGGGGCATGCCGCCATGGGCGTTCGGGCGCGGCGGCACCACGATCGGGGCCGTGTACCTCACCCGGCACAATGTCGGCCCGGGTGTGCTCGACCACGAGGCCGTTCACCGCGAGCAGTGGCGCACCCGTGGATTGGCCATGATCCCGTTGTATATTGCCGCGGGACCCATCGCGCGGCTCAACCGCTTCGAAGTAGAGGCGGGACTCACGAGAGGCGGCTACCGATGACCGACATGACCGGCAGGACAGTGGTGATCACGGGCGCGAGTTCCGGGATCGGCAGGCAGGCGGCGATCGCGCTGGCGGGGCGCGGGGCGCACATCGCCGTCGTCGGACGCAACCGCGACCGCACGATCGCTGTCGCGCGGGAGGTCGGCGGGCGGGCGTTCTACGCGGACTTCGACCACCTCGACGAGGTACGCTCGCTCGCCTCCGACCTGGCGCGCGCCTACGACCGCATCGACGTGCTCGCGAACAATGCGGGCGGTCTCGTGCCCAAGCGTGCCATCACGGCCGACGGTCACGAGCGCACCTTCCAGTCCAACCACCTCGCCCCCTTCCTCCTCACCAACCTGCTGCTACCCCATCTCGCCGGCGGCCGCGTCGTGTCCACCGCCAGCGTCGCCAACCGCTGGGCCCGCCTCAACCTCGACGACCTCGACTGGCGCCGCCGGCCCTGGTTCGGCGGCTGGGGTGCCTACGGCACCAGCAAGCTCGAGACGATCCTGTTCATCGAGGAACTCACCCGCCGCACCGGCATCACCGCGTACTCCTTCCACCCCGGGCTGGTTGCGACCGGCTTCGGCACCGGCTCGCCGATCATGGCCGTGCTCTCGTTCACCGGGAGGACCGGGATCACAGCGGATGCCGGGGCCGTGCCTCTGATCGAACTGTGCTCGTCACCGGATCCCGGCGCCCCGAGCGGCACGTACTTCGACGGACTCACCCCGCACGGCAGCGCTCACCGCTCGGCGGGGGACGCCACCCTCGCGGCCGCCCTCTGGGAGAGCAGCGCGAAGCGCGTCGGGCTGGTGCCCGTGGCCTAGACCGATCCAGCCCGACCAGGCGCACGGCTCGACGCACCGAGGGGCACCACCATGGGGGTGCCGGTCTCGGGGTCGGGCAGCACCCGGCAGGGCAGGCCGAAGACGCTCTCGACCAGCGCGGCGGTGAGCACCTCGGCCGGTGCCCCCTCGGCGACGATCGTTCCGTCCAGCATCACCACGAGGTGGGTGGCGTAGCGGGCGGCCTGGTTCAGGTCGTGGAGCACGACCACGAGGGTGCGCCCCTCCCGGTGCAGGCGGGCACAGAGGTCGAGCACGTCATACTGGTGGGCGATGTCGAGGAACGTCGTCGGCTCGTCAAGAAGCAGCAACTCGGTCTGCTGCGCGAGCACCATCGCGATCCAAGCGCGCTGGCGCTGCCCTCCGGACAGCTCGGCCACCGGCCGATCGGCGAGCAGGTCGACGGATGTCGCGTCCAGCGCGCCCGCGACGGCGGCCTCATCGGCGCGGCTCCACTGGTTGAACAGCCCCTGATGCGGGTACCTGCCGCGCCCGACGAGGCTGCGCACGGTGATCGAGTCCGGTGCGATCGGGCTCTGCGGCAGCATCGCGAGTCGCCGCGCGACCTCCTTGCCCCGGTAGGAGCGGATGGGGCGCCCGTCGAGCGTCACCTCGCCAGCGACCGGGCTGATCGTGCGTGCGAGCGCGCGGAGCAGCGTGGACTTGCCGCAGGCGTTGGGACCGACGATCACGGTGAAGCCGCCGTCCGGCACGGCGATAGTGAGGTCGTCGACGACCACCCGGTCGCCCCAGGCGAGCCTCAGACCCGTCGCGGCCAGAATGGGGGCGGATGCGGCGGGGGTCGATGCGGCGGGGGTCGATGCCATCAGAGGGTGCCCTTCTTCCATTCGCGCACGAGCAGGTAGCCGAGATAGAGACCGCCGATGACGGCCGTGAGAATGCCGACGGGCAACTGCACGCCGAACGGCGCCTGCTGCACGGCGAGGTCGGCGAGGGTGAGCATCACGGCGCCCATCACGGCGGACAGTGCGATGTTCGCCCCGGGAGATCGCGCGAGCCTCTTCGCGACCTGCGGGGAGGCGAGGGCGACGAACGCGATCGGCCCTGCGACGCTCACGGCCGCGGTGGACAGCCCGACGGCGACGAGGATCGACCAGGTGCGGGTGCCCCTCGCGTTCGCGCCGAGGGCGTCGGCGGCCTCGTCCCCCATCTCGATCAGGGCGAGCCGGCGGCCGAGAAGCAGGGCTGCCGGGACGAGAACCAGCAGGGCGCCCACGATGATGGCCGCGTCGGCCCAGTCGCGGGAGGCCAGCGAGCCGTTGAGGTACGCGGCGAGCACGGTCGCCTCCTCGCGCCCCGCCCTGGCGATCACGTACTGGATGAAGGAGAGTCCCATCGCGGAGACCCCGATCCCCACGATGATGACCCGCGATGGCGAACTGAAGCCGCGCCCGGTGCCGAACCAGACAAGGACGATCGCGACCAGGGCTCCGATCAAGGCGCCGACCGGGAGCGGCAGGATGCCGGGCCAGACGAGCCCGAAGGCTGCGGCCCCCGCCCCAGCCCCCACGCCGATGCCGATGATATCCGGGCTGCCGAGGGGGTTGCGGGTGACGGTCTGGAACAGGGCGCCGGAGATGCCGAATGCCGCCCCGGTGAGCACGGCGACGACGAGCCGCGGCCCGCGGAGACGCTCGAGAACGAAGCCCTCCTTGCCGCCGGGCGAGCTGACGACGGCGGGCAGCAGGTTGGGCAGCGCGATGCCGAGGTCGCCTGCGGTGAGCGTCAGCACACTGATCACCAGCAGCACGAGTGCGGCGACCGCGCCGATGACCAGGCTGCGCTTCGACACCCTGACGCTGATCCTCTCACCCCAGCGGATGATGCTCACGATGCCCTCAGCCGCCGCACGGCGAGGAGCAGGATCGGGCCGCCGATGAATGCGGTCACGACGCCGACCATCAGCTCCTGGGGGGCGACGATGAGGCGGCCGATGACGTCAGCGGCGAGCAGCAGCACGGGGCCGAGCAGCGCGCTGTACGCGGTGAGCCAGCGGTGGTCGTCGCCGGTGAAGGAGCGCACGATGTGCGGCACGGCGAGCCCGACGAACCCGATGGGGCCGACCGCGGCGGTGGAGGCCGCGCAGAGCACGGTGGTCGCGATCGCGCCGAGCACGCGGGTGCGGAGGATGTTGGCGCCCAGCGCGGTCGCTGTGTCGTCGCCGAGGGCGAGCGCGTTGAGCGAGGGGGTGATGGCGAAGGCGAGCAGGAGGCCGCCGGCGATGAACGGCAACACCTGGGTGATGACCCCCGGGTCCCGGCCGGCGAGCGACCCGACGACCCAGTAGCGGTAGCTGTCGAAGACATCAGGCAGGCTCAGGCTGAGTGCCTGGATGTAGGCGGCGATGACGGCGGAGACGACGGCGCCGGCGAGCACCAGCCGCACGGGGTTCGACCCCCGGCCGTTGGAGCCGAGGAGGAACACCACGACCACGGCGAGGAAGGCGCCCGGCAGGGCGATCCAGACGCTGGTGGCGGCCGAGCCGATGCCGAAGAAGGCGACGGCGGTGACGATCGCGGCCGCCGCCCCGACGTTCACCCCGAGCAGCCCCGGGTCGCCGAGCGGGTTGCGGGTGATGCCCTGCATGACCACACCGGAGACGGCGAGGGCCGCCCCGATCAGCAGCCCGAGCACCGTGCGCGGGATGCGGCTCTGGACGACGGTGTCGGCGTAGGTCTGCCCCGGGTTCAGCAGCGAGAGCCAGACGTCACCGACCGGGATCGCCTTGTTGCCCACCGACAGGCTCAGCAGTACCGCGAGCAGCAGCAGACCCGAGGCGAGCAGCAGGCCGGGCAGAAGGCGCGAGGTGCGCCGGAGGGACGTGCGCCGGCGGGGGCCGGGGGCTGTGCCCCCGACCCTCGCTGCTGCCGGTGCCTGGGTTACGGCGTCACCTTCGCTGCGGCGTCGGTGATCATCGGCAGGTATTCGCCGATGGCCCACGGCACGCTGTACGGCGTGATCATGCTCATGGCCATCCCGAGCTGGCGGTCGAGGTTGACCACGTATGAGCCGCGCTGCACAGCGGGGATCTGCGCGTAGAGCGGCTGGGCCGCCGTGGCCTCGGCGCTGGCCTCGTCGTTGAACCAGGTGAAGAGCACATCGACATTGTTCAGCAGGTCGGCGCGTTCGAGGCCGATCGTGGAGGAGAAGGACCCCTCGCCGATCGGCAGGGCGGCGAGCTCCGGGTCGGAGGTGAGGCCCAGGCCCGAGATGATGTCGACGCGGGGGTCGCCGGCCTGGTACACCGACATGGTGCCGGGCTCGCCCGCATAGATGTAGGCGAAGGAGAGGTCGGCGAGCTCGGGGTTGGCGCTCGCGGCATCCGCCATCTGCGCCCGCAGGTCGGTGATGAGCGCGGCGGCCTCGTCGGTCTTGCCCATGGCGAGCCCGATAGTCTCGATCTGGGTGTCCCAGTTGGTGCGCCAGGCCGATCCGGGGTAGGCGACGGTGGGCGCGAGGTCGCTGAGCACGTCGAAGTCGTCCTGCGACAGGCCGGACTGCGGGGCGAGGATCAAATCGGGCTCGAGGGCGACGATCGCGTCGATGTCGACCTCGGGGTAGACGGCGAAGGTCGTCGGCAGGGTGTCGCCGCGCTCCTCGATGGCCGCGCGGGTCCACACCTGGTACCCGTCGGCGTCGCCGCTCCACGCGTCGGTCTCGACGCCCACCGGGGTGGTGCCGAGGGCGACGGCGGTGTCGGCCGATCCCCATCCGATGGTCACGATCCGCTGGGGGGCCGACTCGATGGTCGCGCTGCCCAGGGCTGACTCGATCGTCACCGGGAACGCGCCGCCGCTCGCGGCGTCGGGGGTCGTCTCGGCGGCCGGAGCGCAGGCCGTGAGGGCGACGAGCGTCGCGGCGGCGATGAGGATGCCGGCGAGTCGGTGGGGTGTTCTCACGATGGGTGGTCCTTTCGGTGCTGGGGAGAGTGCGGGCAAAGCTGTCGCCCGGAGGGGTGGTGACGGACGGTCAGTTCTCGGACTTGCCGGTGCGCCAATAGCCCATGAAGGCCACGGAGTCGCGGGCCATGCCGGTGTCGCGCACCAGGAAGCGGCGGAGCTCCTTGATGCAGCCGGCCTCCCCTGCGATCCAGGCGTAGAGGCCGTCGCAGGGGGCGCGCCCGCCGTCGGTGGCCGGGACCTCCCAGAGCATGTCGGTGTCCACGTCAACGTCGGCGAGGTCGGCGCCGGCCAGAGCGGCGCAGTGGGCCTCGTCGTCGGAGGAGACCATCTCGCTCACCCAGGCCTGCACGGCGTTGCCGAGGGGGCCGCCGTGCTCTGCCGCGCTGTGCCGGTCGCGGGCGAGCCAGGTGACCGTGACCCCGGCCGGGGCGGCGATCGTGAGGATGTCGCGTTCGGTGGCCACCTCGATGAAGGCCTGGCCGACGGCGTCGGCCGGAAGGTGCTCGAGGATGCTCCCGATCGCGGGGGCGGCGGTCTCGTCTCCCGCAAGCAGCAGGCGCGAGGCGTTGCCCGGGCGGAACTCGACCCCGCCGACCGGACCGGTGCCCTCGGTGAGAGTGCGCCCGTCGGGTCCGATGATGAGCAGCTCGTCGCCGACGTCGGCGCGGTTGACCCACCGAGTGGCCGGGCCGCTGTCGCCGTGGGTGACGAAGTCGATGTCGAGTTCGCGGGACTCGTGGCGCATCGCGCGCACCGTGTAGGTGCGCATCGGGCAGCGCTCGTTGTCCGGCAGGTCGCGCCAGCAGCTGAACCAGTCCGAGCCAGCGCGCGGGAACGTGCCCAGCCCGAGCCCGGCGAGCGGGAAGATCAGTTTGACGCGCTGGTCGAGGCCGGCCGCATGGAACTCCGCGAGCTCCTCGCCCACGAAGGTGACACGCGCAAAGTTGTCGCCCAGGCGCTGGATGCGGGACACGGCGGCGGAGAAGCTCGTGAAGGCGACGCGGGGCGGGAGCGTGGCGGTCGGGCTGCTCACGGAGGACATGAGGCAAGTATGGCATGCCTTACCTAAGTAAGTGTGGCCTCACCCACATCCGCTGGTGAATCGGGAATATCCACAGTTCCGCCGGTGTATGCATATACATGGAATTCGGAATCTACAGCTTCGGTGACATCAACCCCGACCCCCGCACCGGCGACGGGGTGACGGCTGAGAAGCAGCTCGCCAACACCCTCGAACGCATCGTGCTCGCGGACTCGGCCGGACTGGACTACTTCGGCCTCGGCGAGCACCACCGCCCGGACTACGCGATTTCGGCGCCGGCGATCGTGCTCGCGGCCGCGGCGGCCGTCACGAGCCGGATCCGCATCGGCAGCGCTGTGACAGTGCTCAGCACCGAGGACCCCGTGCGGGTGTTCCAGCAGTTCTCCACGATCGACCTGCTGAGCCACGGTCGCGCGGAGCTCGTCGCCGGACGTGGCTCGTTCATCGAGTCGTTCCCGCTCTTCGGCGCCGACCTCGGTGACTACGACGCCCTCTACGCCGAGAAGCTCGAGCTGCTCCTCGCCCTGAACGAGAGCGAGCGGGTCACCTGGAGCGGCAAGTTCCGGGCCTCGCTCGACGACGCCCTCGTGCTCCCCCGCCCGGTCGGCACAGCCGAGAACCCCGGCAAGCTCGACATCTGGATCGCCACGGGCGGCAACCCCGAGTCCTCCGCCCGGGCCGGCATCCTCGGCATCCCGGTGAGCTACGCCATCATCGGCGGGTACCCGGAGCGCTTCGCCCCGCTGTTCGACCTCTACCGCCGCGCGGCGACCCAGGCCGGACACGACCCGCAGACCCTCCGCACCGCGATCGCGGGCCCCGGATTCATCGGTGCCGACTCGGCCTCAGCCAAGGACACCTTCTTCCCCTACTGGGCCGACTCGATGGCGCGGATCTCGAAGGAGCGCGGCTTTCCCGCGCCGACCAGGGCCAGCTACGACGAGATGACGGGCTCCCGGGGCGCCATCTTCGCGGGCAGCCCGAACGAGGTCGCCGACAAGATCATCCTGACCCACTCTCACCTGCGCAACGACCGCGTCGGCCTGCAGATGGACTGGTCGGGGGTCCCCCAGCACCTGATGATGCGGTCGATCGAGCTCTTCGCGACCGAGGTGGCCCCGCAGGTGCGCCAGGAACTCGGGGTGCTCGTCGGCTGAGCAGATCACGCTGAGGCAACGATCACCGGTTCGATTTCTCCGATCATCCGCTCCCTCGGCATAATTTGAGGAGATGACAACGAGAGGCCGTGCGATGCGCGCATCCCTGATCGCCCTGGTTTTTGTGGGGGCGCTTTCGCTCTCCGGCTGCACGCCCACCCAGGCGGAGGCCGAGGTGCCCGTGACCGCGTCGCCCTCGACACCGCCGACCGTGTCTGCGGCTCCCAGCGCGAGCCCGAGCCCGACCTCCGACACCGTCGCCCTGCCCGACTGCCGCGAGCTGCTCGGAGCCGAGGGGGTGGCGAAGCTCGATGCCCCGGGTTCCGGGCTCGTCCTCCGCGTCTACGGCCCTGACGACCAGCTCGACCCGGCCAGCCCGGAGGGGCGGATGCTGGCGGCCGGCGGCTCGGTCTGCAACACCGGACCCGCGGCCACCGACAACGGCTTCGTCTACGGCTATGTGCCGACGGCCGGTGTGGACCTCGCCGACCTGCGGGCGGCGTTCGACGAGCTGGGCTACGAGAGCGCGCCGTTCGACGGCGGCGAGAACTACTGCCTGACGATCCCGGACTTCGCGTCGCCCTGCCACGTCATCATCGGCGATGACTGGTTCTTGACCACGGACATGGACTACCTGCCGACCCTGCAGGCTGCCGTCGCGGGGCGGTAGCCCCTCACCACATCGG
>JACMNE010000135.1 GCA_014378715.1 Microbacteriaceae bacterium | reverse complement strand
GTGAGGGTGTCGCCGATGGCGGCGCGAATGCGGAGGGTCACGATGGCGGGGCGGACGGCTCGGCCGGTGAGGGTGTCGCCGATGGCGGCGCGAATGCGGAGGGTCACGACGGCGGTGCCGACGGATCGGCTTGACGCCGAAAGAGCCCGACGCGCTCGCCCGTCTCGTCGGTGACGACACGGCGGGCTTCGCGCGCGAGCACTGGGGCCGCGCCCCGCTGCTGACCCGCTCGGCCGACGGCGTCGCCGACCTCTTCAGCGCCGGCGCGGTCGACGAGCTCATCGCCGACCGCGCCATGCGCACCCCCTTCGTGCGCATGGCGAAGGAGGGGGTGGTGCTCTCCGCCGAACGCTTCACCGGAGGCGCGGGCTACGGAGCAGAGGTCGCCGACCAGGTGCGCGCCGACGCCGTGCTCACCGAGTTCACGAACGGTGCGACCCTGGTGCTGCAGGGCCTCCACCGCACCTGGCCCGCACTGGCCGACTTCACCACCCGACTCGTGCGCGAGCTCGGGCACCCCTGCCAGGTGAACGCCTACGTGACCCCGGCGTCCGCCCGCGGATTCGACCCGCACTACGACGTGCACGATGTCTTCGTGGTGCAGGTGCACGGCGAGAAGCACTGGCGCATCCACGAGCCCGTTCTGGAGAATCCCGCCGAACCGTGGACCACCGTGCGCGCCGAGGTCGAGGCGCGCGCCGAGAAGGAGCCCGCGATCGACGCCGTCTTCGCGCCCGGCGACGTGCTGTACCTGCCGCGGGGCTGGATCCACTCCGCGACCGCGTTAGGAGGCACATCCATCCATCTCACGATCGGGGTCGCCGCATTCACCGGCTCCGACATCGCCGACCGCGCCCTCGCGCTCGCCGCGGGCGCCGACGGCCTGCGTGCGTCGCTGCCGCTGGGGTTCGACCCAGCGGATGTCGCGGACCTCGGCCCCCTCGTCGACCACGCGCTCGACGCGCTCGCCGCCCGCTTCGCCGAACCCGAGTTTCGTGCGGAGGTCGCCGCCTCAGTCGCGGGCACCCTCGGAGGCCGTCTGCTGGCCTCCGCCCGCCCGGAGCCGGTCCGCCCTCTCGCCACCGCCGACGCTCTCGCCGTGCTCGACCGGTCAACACCCGTCGGCTGGCGGCGTGGAACCGGGGCGACGGTGGTCCGCGAGGGCGATGCGGTCCGCATCGTCCGCCTGCACCCCAGGCCGACCGTGCGGCTGCCCGTCGAGGCGGCCGCGGCGCTCGAGGCGCTGGCGGCGGGTCATCCGCTTCGGGCAGGATCACTGCCTGGGCTCGACGAATCGTCATCGCTCGTGGTCTCCCGGCGCCTGCTGCGCGAGGGGATCCTGGTGCCGAGACCCGACGGAGCCGCGTGAGCGACGCCGGCTGGCTGCCGTGCAGCGACCGGTCGCTCGAGCGCGGCGACCCTCTCTCCGGCACGGCCGGCTTCGGCACCCGCTGGTTCCTCGTCGAGATCGACGGCGCGTGGGGAACCCACGCGATCCTGCAGTCGGCGCTCGACCCTGCCGTCGCCAGGGCACTGGTCACCCGCGTCGAGGCCGCCGGCATGCGCCCCCTCGCCATCCGCCGCACCGGCCGTCGCGCGGACGAGCGCCGCGGGCAGAGCACGTGGCGCTGGGCCGTCGTCGACGCGCGCGCCGGCAGCGAGTCCGTCGTCTGGGGCGCCGTGCACGACCCGGCCGAGCTGCTCGAGGTCCCCCTCGACGGGTCGACTGGCATCAGCTCGGACGAGTCGGTGATCTGCGTCTGCACCCACGCCCGCCACGACCAGTGCTGCGCGGTGAAGGGCCGCCCGGTCGTCGCCGCGCTCGCCCGCGCCCTTCCACGCAACACCTGGGAGTGCTCGCACCTCGGCGGCGACCGCTTCGCCGCCACCATGATCGTCTTCCCGCACGGGCTCCACTTCGGGCGGATGCCGGCGGCCGCGGCGGTCGGGATCGTGCAGGCGTATGTGGCCGGCGCGATCGACCCCCGCTACTTCCGCGGCCGCAGCTCGGTGCCGAACCTCGTGCAGGCCGCCGAGGCCTTCGCCAGGGCGACCACCGGCGACGACCGAGTTGGCTCCTTCCCGCACGGAACCGTGCGGGCGGGCGACGAGACCGGCCGGTGGTCCGTCGCGTTCGACCACGACGGTGCTCCCCTGACCGTCGAGGTGGCGCAGCGGATGTCGGAGCCCCTGCTCAGTACCTGCGGGGCGACCGTGGCGGCCGCGGTGCGCGAGTTCGCCCTCGTGGAGGTGCGGGAGCGCTAGCGCCCCTCGATCGGGATGCCGGTGGCGACCATCAAGCCGAGGATGACGGAGAGCGAGAGCAGGGCGACCCCGAGGATGCCGAACACCCGCACCGATCTGCGGTTCTCGAACCAGAAGGCGCTGCCGGGGTAGGTGGCGAAGAACTCGGCGGAGGTCACCGGGTCGGGGAAGTCGCCCACCGGGACGCCCAGCGCGAGAGCGACCTCCCGGATGTTGTCGTCTGACCAGATGACTCCCCGCATCCGCAGGAGGGTGCGCCCGGAGGAGTCGAGGGCGATGAGCTGGAGGGTCGAGTCGGTGGCGTGCGTGCGGTAGGTGCGGTGGATCGCGGCACGGGAGATGTTCGCCAGATCGACCCGCAGCTCGCGGCCGGAATAGCTGCATTCGACGAGTTCGACCGTGGAGACGGCGATGACGGTGCGCCGGTACACGATGTAGACGAGAACGGCGACCGCGAGAAGCACCGCCTCCGCCGCGATCACCCCCGGCCACCGGCTGGGGGAGACACCGATCAGGGCGAGAGTGGCGATCAGCGTCACCGAGACGATCAACACGGCGAGCGCCCCGTGCCTCGCGAGCGAGCGGCGGGGCCGCACGCGCACGATCCAGTCCTGCCCGCGGATCGAGCTGCCCAACTTGCTCCCCCCGGACGCAATCTGCGGTGCATGTATAGGTAGATCTGTGATGGCGGAGAATGGGGGATTCGAACCCCCGAGGGCTTTCACCCAACACGCTTTCCAAGCGTGCGCCATAGGCCACTAGGCGAATTCTCCTGGCGGAAATCGACGATCACCCGTCGAGACCATGAATATCCTATCCCGAACCACCCGGCGCGGTCGGCCACACCGTCGTGGACACTCAGCCGGGGTCCCTAGGCTGGGAGGGTGTCGACACGCATCTACATCACTTCGGCCGAGGGCCACACCGGAAAGTCGTCCGTTGCGCTGGGGGTGCTCGAGACCCTCTCCCGCCAGGTGGAGCGCGTCGGCGTCTTCCGCCCCATCTCCCGTTCGGTCTCCGACCGTGACTACGTGCTCGAGCTGCTGCTCGCCCACGACACCGTCGACCTCGGCTACGACGAGTGCGTCGGGGTCTCCTACGACCTCGTGCACAGCGACCCCGAGGCGGCACTGACGAGCATCGTCGCCCGGTTCGCCGCCGTCGAGCGGCAGTGCGACGCGATCGTGATCCTCGGGTCCGATTTCACGGATGTGGGGAGTCCGACTGAACTGTCCTTCAACGCCCGCATCGCAGCCAACCTGGGATCTCCGGTGCTGCTGGTCCTCGGCGGACGCACCGCCGACGGTTCGGCGGTGCGCTCACCCGACGACATGCGCCAGATCACCGAGCTCACGACGGCCGAGCTGCGCACCGCGCACGCCGGGCTGCTCGGGGTCGCGGTCAACCGGGCCGACCCGGAGTGCCTGGCCGAGATCGAGAGCACCGTGCGGGTGACCCTCGACGGGCAGGGTAGCTCCGCCCCGGTCTGGGCGATCCCCGAGGACCCATTCCTCTTCGCACCGACCGTCGCCGCGCTGCTCGACGCCACCGCGTCCACGCTCATCTCCGGCGACCCGGCGCTCCTCGACCGCGAGGCGCCAGGAGTGGTCGTCGCCGCCATGTCGATGGAGAACGTGCTGCCCCGCCTCACCGAGGGCGCCATCGTGATTGTGCCCGGCGACCGGTCGGATGTGCTCCTGGCAACCCTCCTCGCCCACGCCTCCGGCACATTCCCCTCGGTGGCAGGCACCATCCTCAACGGCGGTTTCGAGCTGCCACCGCAGATCGTGCGTCTGATCGATGGACTGCGCCCCACTCTGCCGATCGCGCGCAACGGGCTCGGCACCTATGACACGGCACTGCGCATCACCCAGACCAGGGGCAGCATCACCGCCGACTCGCCCCGCAAGGTCGCGACCTCGCTGTCGCTCTTCGAGAAGCACGTCGACGCGGAGCAACTGCTCGCCCTCCTCCGGGTCGGCCCCTCCGAGGTCGTCACCCCGCTGATGTTCGAGTACGGGCTGCTCGAGCGGGCCAGGGAGGCGAAGAAGCGCATCGTGCTGCCGGAGGGAGGTGACGACCGCATCCTGCGCGCCGCGTCGACCCTGCTGCAGCGCTCGGTGGCCGAGCTCGTGATCCTCGGGGACGCGGCGGCCGTCCGCGCGCGCGCCGCGGCGCTCGGGCTGTCCCTCGATGGCGCCGAGATCATCGACCCGTTCGACCCCGTGCTGCGCGCGCGATTCGCCGACGTCTACGCCGACATCCGCTCTCACAAGGGGATCACGCTGGCCCAGGCGGCCGACACGGTCACCGACGTCTCGTACTTCGGCACGATGATGGTGCACCTGGGGCTGGCCGACGGCATGGTCTCCGGCGCGCAGCACACCACAGCGCACACGATCCGGCCGGCATTCGAGATCATCAAGACCACACCGGGGGTGTCGGTGGTCTCGAGTGTCTTCCTCATGGCGCTCGCCGACCGCGTACTCGTCTACGGCGACTGCGCGGTGATCCCCGACCCCACGGCCGAGCAGCTCGCCGACATCGCCATCTCCTCCGCGGGCACGGCGATCCAGTTCGGCATCGAGCCGCGCATCGCGATGCTCAGCTACTCGACCGGTACGTCCGGCGCCGGAGCGGATGTCGAGAAGGTGCGAGAGGCGACCGCCCTCGTGCGCGAACGGCGGCCCGACCTGCTCGTCGAGGGCCCGATCCAGTACGACGCGGCGGCGGACCCGACCGTTGCGGCGGCGAAGATGCCGGGGTCGCAGGTCGCGGGCCGGGCGACGGTGTTCATCTTCCCCGACCTCAACACCGGCAACAACACCTACAAGGCCGTGCAGCGGTCGGCGGACGCCGTGGCGATCGGCCCGGTGCTGCAGGGACTCAACAAGCCCATCAACGACCTCTCGCGGGGTGCCCTCGTGCGCGACATCGTCAACACCGTTGCGATCACCGCCATCCAGGCCAGCGGAGGCGTCGCATGAGCCTCATCTTCGTCGTCAACTCCGGCTCCTCCTCCATCAAGTACCAGCTCGTCGACCTCGAGACCGGGCAGGCCGCGCTCGGCGGACTCGTCGAACGCATCGGCGAGGCGGGGTCGGGCGTCGCGAACCACACGGAGGGCCTCCGTGGCATCCTCGGCCGCCTCGGCACCTCCCACCAGATCGCGGCGGTCGGCCACCGGGTGGTGCACGGCGGGGAGCGGTTCACCGGCCCGACGGTCGTGACCGACGAGGTCGAGCGGGGGATCGACGAGCTGTCCCCACTCGCCCCGCTGCACAACCCGGCGAACCTCGAGGGGATCAGGGCGGCCCGCACCGCCCTCCCCGACCTGCCGCACGTCGCCGTCTTTGACACCGCGTTCCATCACACGCTGCCGGCCGCGGCCTACACCTATGCGATCGACGCGGCACTCGCCGCCGAGCACGGGGTGCGCCGCTACGGCTTCCACGGCACCTCCCACAAGTTCGTGTCCGAGCGCACCGCGGAGTTCCTCGGCCGCCCGCTCGAGTCCCTCAAGACCATCGTGCTGCACCTCGGCAACGGCGCGTCCGTCGCGGCGATTGACGGCGGCGTCTCGGTCGAGACAAGCATGGGCATGACCCCGCTCGAGGGGCTCGTGATGGGCACCAGGTCGGGAGACATCGACGCGGCCGTGCTCATCCACCTACACCGCCAGGCCGGCCTCGACTTCGACGACCTCGACACGATGCTGAACCGGCGCAGCGGCCTGCTCGGACTCACCGGCAGCGGCGACATGCGCGACGTGCAGCAGGCCGCGTCGAACGGCGATGCGGTCGCGGAAGCGGCGCTCGCCGTCTACCGGCACCGAATCCGCCGCTACATCGGCGCGTACATCGCCCACCTGGGCGGACTCGACGCCATCGTGTTCACCGCGGGCGTCGGAGAGAACAACACTCTCCTGCGCCGCCGCACCCTGGCCGGGCTGGAGTTCCTCGGTATCCATGTCGACCCCGACCGCAACGAGCTGTCGTCGAAGGTCGCGCGCTACATCTCGCCAGAGGGCGCGCCGGTCGCGGTGCTCGTCGTCCCCACCAACGAGGAGCTGGAGATCGCGCGGCAGACGGCGGCCGCCGCGCTCTGAGGCTTCGAAGCGCTTCTCGCAGCGCGGTTCTGTGCGGCAGGCGACGTGCCTCAGAGTGCCGCGAGTGCCTCGCCGACCGGAGTCGTTCCTGCGACGACCTCGAACTGGGTGCGCAGCGCCGCGCTGCCGGTGATGGAGGCTGCGATGACGGTCGCGACATCCGCTCGGGAGATCGACCCGCGGGAGACCTCGGTGCCAGCCGCGATGAGCCCGGTGCCCGGGGTGTCGACGAGCGTGCCGGGGCGCACGATCGTCCAGTCGAGGTCGAGCGCGCGCACCGAGGCGTCGGCCTCGCTCTTGGCCCGCAGGTACACCTGGAATTCCTCAGCGGATGTCGCGTCGAACGTGTCCGCGCCAATGGCGGAGATCACGACCACCCGCCGCACCCCAGCCGCGGCCGCCGCGTTCGCCAGCAGGATCGCGCCGTCGCGGTCGACCGTCAGCTTGCGCTCCGCCCCGCTGCCCGGACCCGCCCCCGCCGCGAAGACGACAGCGTCTGAGCCGTCGAGGGCGCTCGCCACGTCGGCGAGCGAGCTGGACTCGAGGTCGAGCAGCACGGGTTCGGCGCCCGCAGCCCGCACCTCGTCGGCGTGCGCCGGGTTGCGGATCAGGGCGATCGGGCTGTGCCCGGCCTTCGAGAGGAGGTCGGAGAGGAGGAGCGCGATCTGTCCGTGTCCGCCGGCAATGGTGATCTTCATGACACGAGTAGATCACGTCACCGGCCGGGGGGGAGAAAATCCTGTCTATCCGCCGTGAGTTTGAGATAGGTTGAATGTGCCAGGAGTGATGGCAACATATCGCGGGGCGGGGGCCCAGTTTGTCGCGAGTGGAACGCCCACTCTGCGAAGGGGCGCCATGTTCCACTCCCTCCACTCGAGCAGGGGCGACAACCCCCCGACCGCCCGCTCCAGGGCCCCCCGGACCATCGCCTCTCTCGCCGCGATCGCGCTCGTCGCCAGCACGACCACGATCTTCGCCACCTCGGCGACGGCCGCGGTGGGAGACTCGTCGCAGGCCACCGGCCAGTTCCTGTCCGGCAGCCTGCTCGGCAACCTCGACCTGGCCACGATTGCGGAGCTGCAGGGGGTCGCGACGGCCAACGACGGCACGCAGCCCACCCAGACGCAGAGCGACCCGCTGAACGCCACGGTGCTCAGCGCCCTCAACATCGACATCGGCGGTGGCATCCAGGTGCCGCTGACCCTCGCCGACATCGGCGCGGTCTCGGAGTACGCGTCATCTCAGGACAACGGCACCTCCCTCGGCGCCTCCGGGCTCGTCGCCGATGACGGCGCCATCGGGGTCGGAGCGGTCGCCCCTGCCGCCCCGCCGTCAGCAATCACCCTCACCCTCTCCGACATCATCGGCGGCCCCCTCGCGGCCGAGCTGGCCAACCTGAGCCTTGAGGTGGGCGCCGTCAGCGCGAGCGCCTCGAGCGTCGCGGGCGGCACCCCAGTCGGCGACTACGAGATCGCCGGCCTCGACCTCGTCGTCGTCAGCACTACGGTCGCCGGGCTCGCCGGCACGATCCAGACGGCCGTCGGCGAGGTCACCACTGCGGTCAACGCCCTCACCGGGCCCGACGGCTCGCTCGTCACCGGAGTCGTGGGTGCCGTCAGCGGTGTCCTCGGTGCTGTGGACGCCGAGTCCGCGACGGCGACGGTCACCGTCGACCTTCCGGGCGTGGTCGACCCGCTCCTCGACGACACCCTCGACTCGGGGGGCGGCGTCACGATCAACCTCGCCACAGGCCAGATCCGCGTCAACCTCGCACAGGTGCAGGGCGACCTGACCGCCTTGGCTCCGAACCAGGAGATCCTCGCCGATGCGGTGCTGACCTCGGTCACCACCCAGATCGCGGCGCTGGTCACCGACCTCACCACCCGCGTCGAGGCTGCCGTGGCCGCCGCGCTCGACGCGGCGACCGTCAACGTCGCGGTCTCGCTCGCCACTCCCCCCGTACTCGGCGTCTCCGTTCCCGTCGCCGACGTCACCGTCACCGGAACCCTCGGGCAGATCGCGGACGGCACCGCCCCGGTCACCGCGATCCTCGCGGGCCTCCCGGTCGGCGGGATCACCCAGGGCGTCGTCCTCGGTGCTCTCGCCCCCATTGTCGACGGAGTGCTCGACCCCACAACCGGTGCCGTTGGCACCCTCTCCGGCGACCTCGTTGCGGGAGTCGTCACCCCCGTGATCGATGGGGTGAACCCACTCCTCGCAACCCTGAACAGCGTCATCTCGCTCACCGGAAACAACCAGGACCCGTCGCCCGCCGTCACGGGGGAGGTCTTCACCGAGACCGCGCTGGAACTCACCGTTCTCGCCCAGGGTCCGGTCGCCTCGGCGGTCACCCTCAATTTCGCACGCGCCTCGGTCGGCCCGAACGTCGTCGCCGACGTGGTGGTGCCGCCGACCATCTCCGGCGTGGTGCCCGACAACGGACCCATTGCGGGGGGCACCGTCGTGACGGTCACCGGCACGGGGTTCACCGGAGTGACCGGGACCAGTTTCGACGGCGACCTCGGCACCACTTTCGTTGTCAACAGCGACACCCAGATCACCGTCACCAGCCCGGCGCATCCCGTGGGGCCGGTCGACGTGATCGTGCAGAAGGCCGCGGGTGACTCGCTGCCCGCGACGTTCACCTACACAGACATCCCGGTCATCGCCCCGACCATCACCGACCTGGTGCCCGACAACGGACCGGTCACCGGCGGAACCGTCGTCGTCATCACCGGGTCCGGATTCACCGGCGCCACGGCGGCGACCTTCGACGGCACCCCGGCAACCGTGTTCACGGTCGACAGCGACACCCAGATCACCGTCACGAACCCGGCCCACCCCATCGGCCCGGTCGACGTCGTGGTGGTGAAAGCCACGGCCGACTCGCTACCGGCGACCTTCACCTACACCGCGCTCCCGATCGTCGCACCCACCATCTCGAACCTGGTGCCGGACAACGGTCCCGTCGACGGCGGCACAGTCGTGACGATCACCGGCTCCGGCTTCACCGGGGCGACGGCGGCGACCTTCGACGGCACCCCGGCAACCGTGTTCACGGTCGACAGCGACACCCAGATCACCGTCACGAGCCCCCCGCATGCCGCGGGTGAGGTGGATGTGATCGTGGTCAAGCCGGGCGGCGACTCGCTGCCCGCGATCTTCACCTACACGGATGTGGTGCTCGTCGTCCCGACGATCACCAACTTGGTGCCCGACAACGGGCCCGTCGCCGGTGAGACGGTGGTCACGATCACCGGCTCCGGTTTCATCGGGGCCAGCGGGGCGACCTTCGACGCCTTCCCCGGATCGGCGTTCGTCGTCGACAGCGACACGCAGATCACCGTCACGAGCCCGGCCCATGCAGTCGGCCCCGTCGACGTGGTCGTCGTGAAGCCAGGCGGGAACTCCCTGCCCGCGACCTTCACCTACACGGCGCTCGCTGTCGTCGTCCCGACAATCTCGAACCTGGTTCCCGACAACGGGCCGGTGACCGGCGGCACCGCGGTCACTATCACGGGCTCCGGTTTCACCGGGGCCACGGCGGCGACCTTCGACGGCGCCCCCGGCACGGTGTTCGAAGTCGACAGTGACACGCAGATCACGGTGACGAGCCCGGCCCACACGGCCGGCCCCGTCGATGTCGTGGTCGTGAAGGCCGGGGGCGACTCGCTGCCGGCGACCTTCACCTACACTCCGCTCGCCGCGGTCCTGCCGACGATCACGAGCCTGGTGCCGGACAACGGCCCGGTCTCCGGCGGCACGGTCGTCACGATCACAGGCTCGGGTTTCACCGGCGCCACCGGCGCGACCTTCGACGCCCTCGCCGGCACCGTGTTCGCGGTCGTCAGCGACACGCAGCTCACGGTGACCAGTCCCGCACACCCCGCCGGTCCGATCGACGTGGTCGTGCAGGGGGTCGGCGGCGACTCGCTGCCGGCGACCTTCACCTACATCCCGCTCGCGGTCGTCACCCCGACGATCTCGAACCTGGTGCCGGACAACGGCCCGGTCACCGGGGGCACGGTGGTCACCATCACCGGCTCCGGCTTCACCGGGGCCAGCGGGGCGACCTTCGATGCCTTCCCCGGATCGGCGTTCGTCGTCGACAGTGACACGCAGATCACGGTGACGAGCCCGGCCCACGCCGTCGGTCCCGTCGATGTCGTGGTGGTGAAGGCGGCCCGCAACTCGCTCCCGGCGACCTTCACCTACACCGCCCTCGCAGTCGTCGTCCCGACGATCACGGGCCTCGTGCCCGACTACGGCCCGGTG
>JACMNE010000134.1 GCA_014378715.1 Microbacteriaceae bacterium | reverse complement strand
TCGAGGAGAGCAGGTTCACCTCGACCCGCTGGCCCTCGCCGGTCCGGTCGCGGTGGCGCAGCGCGGCGAGGATCCCCACCGTGGCGTGCAGCCCCGTCACCACGTCGACGAGCGCGGCCCCGACCTTGGTGGGCCCGGACTCGACCGATCCGGTCACCGACATCAGCCCACCGACCGCCTGCACGACCAGGTCGTAGCCGGGCAGCGCTGCCCCTGCACCGGTGCCGAACCCGGTCACCGAGCAGTACACGAGCCCCGGATGGCTCGGCGCGAGCTGAGCGTGGCCGAGGCCGAGCTTGTCCATCGTGCCGTCGCGGAAGTTCTCGACCACCACGTCGCAGGAGTCGACGAGCTCGAGCGCCTCCCGATGGCCTTCGTCGGTGCGCAGGTCGAGCACGCGGGAAGTCTTGTTGCGGTTGACCGAGAGGAAGTACGTCGACTCTCCGTCCGCCGACCACGGCGGCCCCCACGAGCGGGTCTCGTCGCCGCCGTCGGGGTGCTCGACCTTGATCACCTCGGCACCGAGATCGGCCAGCAGCATCGTGGCGTACGGCGCGGCGAGGACCCGGCCGAAGTCGGCGACCCGCACCCCCTCGAGCGCCCCAGGGCGCAGGCCGGGCGTTTCGGGCACCTCGCTCATCGGAACGCAGCCTGTCCGGTCAGCGCCTGTCCGATGACGAGCTGGTGGACCTCGGAGGTCCCCTCGTACGTGAGGACGGACTCGAGGTTGTTGGCGTGGCGCATGGCCGGGTAGTCCAGAGTGATCCCGGCGGCGCCGAGCAGGGTGCGGCACTCGCGGGCGATGCCGATGGCCTCGCGGACGTTGTTGAGCTTGCCGAGGCTGACCTGTTCGGGACGGAGCTTGCCGGCGTCCTTCAACGCGCCGAGGTGGAGGGCGAGGAGCATGCCCTTGCCGAGCTCGAGGGTCATGTCGGCCAGTTTGGCCTGGGTGAGCTGGTAGGCCGCCAGCGGCTTGTCGAAGATGTCGCGGTCCTGGGTGTAGGCGATCGTGGTCTCCAGGCAGTCCCGCGCCGCACCCAGCGCCCCGAACACGATCCCGTACCGGGCCTCGTTCAGGCACGACAACGGCCCCGACAGACCGGCCGTCTCGGGCAGCATCGCCGAGGCCGGCAGCCGGACCTCCTCCAGCACGAGCTCTGAGGTCACGCTCGCGCGCAGCGACATCTTCTTCTTGATCTCGGGTGCGGAGAATCCCGGGGTGTCGGTGGGCACCACGAACCCACGGATCCTCGTGGACCCGTCGGGCTCCTCGGCCTGGGCCCACACCACCGCGACGTCGGAGACCGACCCGTTGGTGATCCACATCTTGTTGCCGGACAGGATCCAGTCCGGCTCGCCGGTTCCTGAGCCTGTCGCAGGGGCGTGGCGGGCGCGGGTCCGCATCCCCGCCGGGTTGGATCCGAAGTCGGGCTCGGTCAGCCCGAAACACCCGATCGCCTCGCCTGCGGCCATCCGCGGGAGCCACTCGGTCTTCTGCTCCTCGCTGCCGTGCCTCCAGATCGCGAACATCGCCAACGACCCCTGCACGCTGACCAGGGACCGCAGCCCCGAGTCCCCCGCCTCGAGCTCCATGCACGCCAGCCCGTACGCCGTCGCCGACGTTCCCGCACACCCGTACCCGTCCAGGTGCATGCCGAGCACACCGAGCGACCCGAGCTCCTTGGCCAGGTCCCGCGCCGGGATCGAGCCCGTTTCGTACCAGTCGGCGAGCTCGGGCTTGACCCGGTCCTCCACGAACCGGCGCACGGTATCGCGGATCGCGAGGCCCTCCCCGTCGATCAGGGCGTCGGTACCGAACAGGCCGAGGGGGGTCTGGGATGTGGGGCTTGCCATGGGGTGTTGCCTTTCTCGTGGCTCGTCGTTCCCGTCCACGCGAACGTGAACGATTCTAGATTCTCCGGCGCTCG
>JACMNE010000133.1 GCA_014378715.1 Microbacteriaceae bacterium | reverse complement strand
CTGACCGCCCGCCACCGTGTAAACTTCACAACTGTACTTCGGCGAGGGATGGCTGTCTGCTCCGCAATCGGAGCAAGGCGACATCCGTGATCGACGCGGTGGTTGGGCGTACACGTCTTTCCTCACGCTGACATGCGTTCGAGTTGAAACCCCGGTCACCGGGCTGACAAGCGTGGGCCCTCCCGCCCGCCAAGGAGAAAAATCATGGCTGAAAAGAAGATCGACACCACCATCATCGCCGAGGTCCGCGAGTCCTTCGGCAAGGGCGCCGCCCGCAAGATGCGCGTGCTCGGCAAGATCCCCGCCGTCGTCTACGGCCACGGCACCCAGCCGCAGCACCTCGCGCTGCCCGGCCACCAGGTCGCGCTCCTGCTGCGCAAGTCCAACGCCGTGCTCGAGCTGTCGGTCGACGGCACCACGCAGCTCGCGCTGGTCAAGGACGTGCAGAAGGACCCGGTCAAGCAGATCATCGAGCACATCGACCTCATCGTCATCCGCAAGGGCGAGAAGGTCACCGTGAGCATCAACGTGCACGTCGAGGGCGAGTCCGCCCCCGGCACGATCGTCAACCTCGACACCAACCAGATCGAGGTCGAGGCCGAGGCCACCCACATCCCCGAGCGCGTCATCGTGAGCGTCGAGGGTGCCGAGGAGGGCACGCAGATCTTCGCCAAGGACCTCGTCCTGCCGACCGGGTCCACCCTCATCACCGATCCCGACGTGCTCGTTGTGAACGTCGTCATCCCGGCCGAGGTCGACCTCGGCGAGTCCGACGAGGACGAGACCGACGCCGAGGCCGAGACGCCCGCCGAAGAGACCGCGGAATAATCAGAAACCCCTTCAGGAAGCCGGCGCCGCTGGACACGCCGCAGTGGCTCGTGGTCGGGCTCGGGAATCCCGGGCCCGACTACGCCGGCAACCGCCACAACGTGGGCCATATGGTGCTCGCGGAACTGGCGGACCGCGCCTCGGCGCGGTTCAAGAGCCAGAAGACCGGCGCGGCCGTGGCCGAGGGACGGACGTCCCCCGGCGCGGCCCGCCTGGTCCTGGCCAAGCCGAACAGCTTCATGAACCTCTCCGGTGGCGCCGTCGCCGCCCTCGAGCGCTTCTACAAGATCGACTCCGCCCACCTGATCGTGGTGCACGACGAGCTCGACATCCCATTCGACAGCATCCGCCTGAAGTTCGGCGGAGGCCACGGCGGGCACAACGGCCTGCGCGACATCGTCTCCGCGACCGGCTCCGGCGACTTCATCCGTGTTCGGGTCGGAATCGGCCGCCCTCCCGGCCGCCAAAGCGCCGCCGACTTCGTGCTCAAGGACTTCTCGGGCACCGAGCGCGCCGCCCTCCCCACTGTGATCGCGGATGCCGCCGACGCGATCGAGCTCATCACGAGCGAGGGCCTCACCGCCGCCCAGCTGAAGTTCCACACCGCCTCCTGACCCCGAGGCCTCCTGACCGCGGACCGTGCCTGTCAGGGAGCGCGCGTAGACTCATCGGCGTGATTCTTCAGGGCATGATTCCGTCCATTTCGCGCGCCCGCACGTTCGAGGCCGCCCTGAGATACGCCCAGCGCAGCGCCGACTTCTCGCTCGTCGACGGGCTGCGTGCCCCGCTCCTCGCCGGTCTGCTCGACGCCCGTCGTGGCCCGCAGTGCCTGTTCGTCATCGTCGCCACCGGCCGCGACTCCGAGTCTCTGCGCGCCGCACTCCCCAGCGTCATGCCCGACGCAGAGATCATCGAGTTCCCCGCCTGGGAGACCCTGCCCCATGAGCGACTCAGCCCCAGCGCTGAGACGGTCGGCAAGCGCATCCACGCCCTGCGCCGCCTGCAGGCCTGGCAAGCGGATGTCGACGCAGCGGCCACCGCGCCCCCGACCCGCACACGCGACACCCCACCGCCGGTGCGCGACATCGTCGTGGTCGCCAGTGTGCGTGCCGCCCTGCAGCCGCTCTCGGACAACCTCACGAGCCTCGACCCGCTCTGCCTGAGAATGGGCGGGCGCGGCTACAACCTCGCCGAGCTCTCCACCCGCCTCGTCGACCTCGCCTACTCGCGCGTCGACATGGTCACCCGCCGCGGCGAGTTCGCGGTGCGCGGCGGCATTCTCGACGTCTTCGCCCCCGATGCAGAGCACCCCGTGCGCGCCGAGTTCTTCGGTGACGAGCTCGAACAGCTCAAGCCCTTCTCCGTCGCCGACCAGCGGTCGCTGCCCGAGGTGCTCGCCCAGGCCGAGCTACCGGCCAGCCGCGAGATGCTGCTCAGCCCCGAGGTGCGCCAGCGTGCCCGCGAGATGCAGCACGAGTTCCCGAGCCTGGCCCAGATGCTCGCCAAGATCGCCGAGGGCATCCCCGTCGACGGCATGGAGTCCCTCGCACCCGCGCTCGTCGACCGCCTGGTGCCCATCACCCACTACCTGCCAGCGGATGCCGCGATCGCCGTGCTCTCGCCGGAGCGGGTGGCCTCGCGCGCCCTGAGCCTCGTCGAGACCAACCGCGAGTTCCTCGCCGCCGCCTGGAACGCCGCGACCGTGGGAGCCGAGGCCCCGATCGACCTGGACTCCGGCAACTTCCTCAGCGTGCCCGACCTGCACTTCGCGGCGGGCAGCCGTGCCTGGTGGACCATGAGCGGCTTCGACACGGGGGCGGCAGAACCCGTCGATCCCACCGCCGACATCAGCACCGCCGACATCAGCGACCTCGTCGAGGACGCCGGGGAGTACGTGCGCATCGCCGCCGACTCCGTGCCGAGCTTCGCCGGACAGGTCGACGGCGCAATCGCCCACGTGGGGGAGCGCATCGCCGCCGGCTGGACCGTGCTGGTCGTCGCCCAGGGTGCCGGACTGGTCGAACGCGCCGCCGAGGCTCTCGGCGAGCACGGCCTCGCCGGACGCGTCGTCGACGACTTCCCCGAGCATCCCGACGCCGGCGTCGCCTACCTCGTCAAGGCCTCCGTCGAGAAGGGGTTCGAGCTCCCGGACGCGCGGTTCGCCGTGATCAGCGAGAGCGAGTTCTACGGCCGCTCCGCCGGCTACGACACTCGGCAGGTGAAGAAGCTCGCGAGCCGACGCAAGAACGTCGTCGACCCGCTGCAGCTCACGACCGGCGACATCGTGGTGCACAACACCCACGGCATCGGGCGGTTCCTCGAGCTCGTGCAGCGCGAGGTGTCCACCGGCGGCCGCCCGCTCAAGGGATCGGGCGCCGCGCCCAAGGTGAGCCGCGAGTACCTGGCGATCGAGTACGCGCCCTCGAAGCGCGGGTTCCCCGGCGACAAGCTCTACGTGCCCACCGACCAACTCGACCTGCTCACCCGCTACGTGGGCGGCGACGCCCCCACCCTCAGCAAGATGGGCGGCAGCGACTGGTCGTCGGCGAAGAGCAAGGCCCGCAAGGCCGTGCGCGACATCGCCGTCGAGCTCGTCAAGCTCTACTCGGCCAGGATGGCGAGCAAGGGGCACGCGTTCCCGCCCGACACCCCGTGGCAGCGGGAGCTCGAGGAGGCGTTCCCCTTCGCCGAGACCCCCGACCAGCTGACCACCATCGACGAGGTCAAGGCCGACATGGAGCGGCCGATCCCGATGGACCGGCTCATCTCCGGCGATGTCGGGTACGGCAAGACCGAGATCGCGATCCGCGCCGCCTTCAAGGCCGTGCAGGACGGCAAGCAGGTCATCATGCTCGTGCCGACCACCCTGCTCGTGCGCCAGCACATGGAGACGTTCGCGGAGCGCTTCGCCGGATTCCCCGTGCACCT
>JACMNE010000132.1 GCA_014378715.1 Microbacteriaceae bacterium | reverse complement strand
GACTGAGGCGCGGTGACTGAGGCGCGGGGACTGGGGAGCGAGGACTGAGTAGTCCGCACTCAGGCAGGGCCGGTCAGGCAGGGCCGGTCAGGTGGGGCGGCTCAGCTTCCGCGGTAGGAGCTGAACGCGAAGGGGCTCAGCAGCAGCGGCAGGTGGTACTTCTCGCCGACGCGCACCAGGAAGACGAGATTCACCTCGGGGAAGAAGCCGTCCTGGTTGGTGCACTCGAAGTAGGTCGCGGTGTCGAAGGTGAGGCGGTAACGCCCGGGGACGAGCTCGTCCGCCCCGAGATCGCGCGCGCGGCCGTCGGCGTCGGTCGCGGCGATCGCCAGTGGTGTCCAGGTGCCCGAGTCATGGTGCTCCAGGGCGACGGGGATCCCCGCTGCCGGACGCCCGAGGGCGGTGTCGAGCACGTGGGTGGTGACCTGGCTCATGCGGGATCCTGTCCGAAGAGGTGGGCGAGGCGGAGATGGGCGATGTCGCGAAGCTGCTCCCCCACGATGGGCAACTCCTCCGCGTCGGAGAGCTCGATACGGCGGCGCAGCTCGGCGAGGATCTCTCGTCGCGTGCGTCCGGCGGCCCGGATGAGGAACACCCGTCCGAATCGAGATTCGTACTCGCGATTGCCGCGTTCGATCTGCAAGCGGATGTCCGCATCATCCGCTTCGGCGAAGCTCTGCTCGGCGCGGGAGAAGTTCTGCGCGGCGCCCTCGCCCTCCGCTGCCTCGCCGATGCGTGGGTGGTGGGCGACAGCCTCGTCGATCTCGGCCGGGGAGAGCGGGGTGGCCGCGGTGCGGGCGGCGAGGAGGAGCGCGTCGGTCGATGCGAACGGCGCCTGGCTGGCGACCTCGTCGACGAAGCGATGCACGGCGAGGGCGGCGGTGAGGGCGGCGCGCAGCTCGGCATCGGTGACGTCGCGCGGGTGGCCCGGCAGGTGTTCGCTCATTCCCGTGACTGAACCCCTCGCTCGTTCGACGCGCATGGTTGGCGTGTCGCCAATGTGGGTATAACTGTAGTCGTGACTCGTACCCCGTTTTCCACCACCGGCCTGCTGCTCGCGGCCGGAGCAGGCACACGCTACGGCGGGCCGAAGGCGCTGGTGGTGCACGATGGTGTCGGCTGGCTCGCCTCCGGGGTCGCGCTTCTGCTCGAGGCCGGCTGTGCGGATGTCGTGGTGGTGCTCGGGGCGTCGGCAGAGGAGGCCGCCACGCTGCTCCCGGCGGACCCGCGCGTCACCGTGATCATTGCCGACGCATGGCGGGACGGGATGGCGGCATCGCTTCGCGCGGGGCTGGACGCCGTCGCTGCTGGCGCGACATCCGCTGTGCTGGTGAGCCTGGTGGATCTGCCTGGCCTGCCCGTGGAGGCCGCGCGGCGTGTGCTCGGTGCGGGAGGTCGCGAGTCGCTGCGGCAGGCCGTCTATGCGGGCCGGCCGGGGCATCCCGTGCTCATCGGTCGCGACCACTGGGCTCGGCTTGACGCCTCCCTGACCGGCGACTCGGGGGCGCGGGCCTATCTCGCGGCGCACGGTGCCATCGCGGTGGAGTGCGGCGACCTGGGGGACGGGCACGATGTGGACCGAGCGCCGGACGCTAGGGGTGCTGCGGGCTGAGGCTCGCGGCGACGATCGCCGCGACCTCGGCGGTCACCGCAGGGTCGGACGACCGCGCGTCCGCACCGAACCGACTCAGGAAGCCGACGCGCGACTGCCGCACGTGCCGGCCCATGAGCTCCGCGGCGTGCTCGTGGTCGCCCGCGTCGATTGCGGCCAGGATCACCCGGTGCTCCGGCCAGATCCGCTTGCCGCGGGAGTGTTCGTCGGAGGCGTAGAGCCACTCGATCTTGCCGGAAAGCTGCCGCAGCAGCACCCCGAGCGACGGGCTGCCCCCGAGCTCGGCGATGCGGAGGTGGAATCGGTGGTTGAGGTCGGGCAACAGCTCGAGGGTGTCCGCCTCGACGGCAGCGTCACCCTCGTCGAGGATGACGGCGAGAGCGTGCCTGGTGCGCCACCAGTCCGCCGGAGGAGTGGCGGCCTGGAAGATCTCCGCGGCCCGTCTGGCCGCCCGCCGCGCCGTCGCGATCTCGATAGCCTCGCGCACGGCGAACAGGTCGTCGGCATCGTCGATGGGGATCGGGGCGACAGTGGACCCGGCGTTCGCCCTGGACTGCACGAAGCCCTCGGACTCGAGCCCGCGCAGGGCCTCGCGAACCGGCATCCGCGAGACGCCGTGGCGCTCTGCGAGAGAAGCCTCGGTGATGCGCGTCCCCGGCTGCAGCACTCCGAGGATGATGTCGCGGCGGATGGCGTCCTGGACGCTGCGGGTGGGGAGACCGTTGTCAGCGAGCAAAGGCGGCACCCGGGATCGCTCCGAGCAGCTCTCTGGTGTACTCGGAGGTCGGCGCCAGGAACACGTCGTCGACGGTGCCGTTCTCCACGACGCTCCCCTTTCTCATCACCACCACATTATTGGCTATCTGCCGCACGACGGCGAGATCGTGAGTGATGAACAGATAGCTGAGGCCCAGTCGGGACTGGAGATCCATCAGCAGCTCGAGGATCTGGTCCTGCACGAGCACGTCGAGCGCCGACACCGCCTCGTCGCAGATGAGCAGCTCGGGGTCGAGAGCGAGGGCGCGGGCGATCGCCACCCGCTGCCGCTGGCCACCGGAGAGCTCGTTCGGGCGGCGCTGTGCGATGCTCCGCGGCAGGGCGACCTGGTCGAGGAGTTCGCCGACGCGTGAACGGCGCGACGCGGTGTCTCCGACGCGGAAGATCCGCAGCGGCTCATCGATCAGCCGTTCGATGCTGAAGGTGGGGTCGAGCGAGGCGTAGGGGTCCTGGAACACCGGCTGCACCCGCCGCCGCAGGTCGTGTCGGCGCGCGCCCCGGCTCGCGGTGATGCTGTGCCCGTCGACCAGGGCGGTTCCGGAGGTCGCCGCCTCGAGCCCGAGGATGATCCGCGCGACGGTGGTCTTTCCTGACCCGGACTCGCCCACGATCGCCGTGGTGGTACGGCGTTCCACCGAGAAGCTCACGTCGTCGACGGCGCGCAACACACTGCCCCGCTGCCCGCGGATCGTGAATTCCTTGACCAGGTTCTCAATCACAAGGATCGGTGCACTGTCGGATATACCGCCGTCTCCGTCGCGCACTGGCGCGCTCTCGCGGGCCCGCACGGTCGCTGCGACGGTGGGTGCCGCCGCCACGAGACGCCTGGTGTACTCGTGCTGGGGCTCGCGCAGGATCTGCGCTGGGGTGCCCACTTCGACGATGCGCCCGTCGAGCATCACGATGATACGGTCGGTGCGATCTGCCGCGACCCCGAGGTCATGGGTGATGAACAGCAGCGAGGTGCCACGTGCGTCGACGAGGGTCTGGAGGTGGTCGAGGATCTGACGCTGCACGGTGACGTCGAGAGCGGATGTCGGCTCATCCGCGATGAGCAGCTCGGGTTCCCTGGCCAGCGCGATGGCGATCAGCACCCGCTGGCGCATCCCACCGGAGAACTCGTGCGGGAACTGGCCGGACCGTCGACCGGCCTCGGGAATCCCCGCTTCGGTCATGAGGTCCACGACCCGGCGGGCGATGGTCCCCCTCCCACGTACCCCGTGGGCGGCGAGGGCGTCGGCGATCTGGGCCCCCACCGTCATCGACGGGTTGAGGTTCGACGAGGGGTCCTGCGGCACCAGGCCGATCCGGGCGCCGCGGATACGCCGCATCCGCATCTCCCCTGCCGTCGCGAGGTCCTCGTCGACGACCCCCTCCGGGGACAGCGCGTTCGCCCCGAGGCGGATCGAGCCGTGCGAGATGTGGCCGTCGCCGGGCAGGAGCCCGAAGATCGCGCCGATGATGGTCGACTTGCCCGATCCGGACTGGCCGACGATGGCGACCCGCTCCCCCCGTCGCACGTCGAGGCTGACCCGGTGCAGTACCGGTTCGGCGTTGTCTCCGAACCGCACCTCGAGGTCGCGGATGGCCAGGAGCGGGAGCGTGTCAGCGTCCCGCAGCATATCCCTGCGCCCCTCTCGGGTTGGCGGCGGCGGAGAGTACGCCGGTGCGGTGGTTCTTGGTGACCGAGGAGAGCCGGCCGAGCGACCAGCCGCCGGAGCGGAGGATCTGGTGCCCGCGCCGCTCGAGGTCGGTGATGACCTCCTCGCCGAGGCGGTCCTCCACGACGGAGCCGCCCGGCGTCCACGTGCGCGGCCAGAACGAGCCGGGGAATGACGTCGTGTGCAAAGACGGAGCGTCGATGGCCTGCTGGGGCGAGTAGCCGCCGACGATCGTGCGCAGCAGGTAGAGCAGCTGCCACTGGTCCTGCTGGTCGCCGCCCGGGGAACCGAGCGCGGTCACCGGAAGGCCGTCGCGCAGCACGAGGGTGGGCGTGAGGGTGGTGCGGGGGCGGCGGCCGGGTGACAGGGTCGACGGCGAGCCCTCCTCGAGCCACGCCATCTGCAGCCTCGAGCCGAGGCAGAAGCCCACCCCGGGCACGGTCGGCGACGACTGCAGCCAGCCGCCGGACGGCGTCGCGGAGATCATGTTGCCCCAGCGGTCGACGACGTCGATGTGGCAGGTGTCGCCCCGCATCTCGCCGAGCGGGGACACCGTTGGCTCGCCGACTCCGGCGGAGCTCACGTCGCCGCCGAGCGCGTCCAGGGCAGGTGGCAGGTACTCGGTGCGCAGAGGAGGCAGGAATGCCGTGAAGCCGGGCACAACCCCCGGCCGTACCTCGTGTGATGCCGTCCCGGTGATGAGGGCGCGCCGCTCTGCCGCATACCCGGCGGAGAGCAGGTACTCCATCGGCACCTCCACGTCGCCGTAGTAGGCCTCGCGGTCGGCCATCGCCAGCTTCTCGGCCTCGAGGATCGTGTGGGCACCGAGCGCCGTCGACGGGTCGAGGTGGTCGTCATCGAACCCTTCGAGGATCGTGAGCATCTGCAGCAGCACGGGGCCTGACCCCCACGGCCCGGTCTTGGCGATCGTGTGCCCGCGGAAGAGAGCGGATGTCGCCGGCTCGGTTGTCGCGGAGAAGTCCGCCATGTCGGCGACCGTCAGCACCCCGGCGTGGTCCGTGCCGGAGGAGTGGCGGTGCGGCACCGCCGAGAACGCCGAGAGCTCCCCGGCGACGAAGCCGCCGCCCCACTCCCGGCGGGTGGCGTCGATGCGCGCCTCGCGCGTCGACTCGCCCGCCCCCGCGGCGATGAGCCGGTCGAGCGTCAGCGCCCACGCCTCGTTCGTGATGATGTCCCCTGCCGAGGGCACCCGGCCATCCGGCATCCAGAGGGCAGCGGAGGTCGGCCAGTGGGCGCGGAACAGGTCGGAGACGTTCTGGATCGTGGCGCAGACCCGCTCGAGCACCGGGTGCCCGTCGCGGGCGTAGCCGATCGCGAATTCGAGCACCTGGTCGAGTTCCCACGTGCCGTGGTCGCGCAGAAGCAGGAACCACGCGTCGACAGCGCCGGGAACGGCGGCGGCCAGGGCACCGGAGCCGGGCACCAGCTCGAGCCCCTCAGCGCGGTAGTGCCCGATGGTCGCCGCGGCGGGGGCGGCTCCCTGACCGACGAGGACCACCGGCACCGAGGGCTGCGCTGCCGTGGTGAAGATGCCGGTCATATCACCCCCTGGACCGTTGAGGTGGGGCTCGACGACCTGCAGCACGAACGCGCCGGCGACAGCCGCGTCGAAGGCGTTGCCACCGCGCTCCAGCACCGCCTGGGCACTCGCGGTCGCCAGCCAGTGCGTCGACGCCGTCATCCCGAAGGTGCCGAGCAGGTCGGGGCGGGTCTGGAATGCTGCGGGGGGTGTGTAGCTCACAGGGTCACTTTCGGCTGGTGTTCGTGGGATCGAGGGCGTCGCGGAGGGCGTCGCCGAAGAGGTTGAATCCGAGGCAGATCAGCGCGATGGTGATGCCGGGGAAGATGGCGGCCGTCGGTGACCGTGAGATGTACTGCTGGGCGTCGGAGAGCATGATTCCCAGGCTCGCGGTCGGCGGTTGGATACCGAGGCCGAGGAACGACAGCAGTGCCTCGCCGATCACCGCGACCGGCATGATCACTGTCGCTTGCACGATGATGGCCGACCCGGCGTTCGGTAGCACGTGACCGAAGATGACGCGCAGCCCCGTCGCGTCCATCGTGCGGGCGGCGAGCACGAAGTCCGTCTCCTTGATCCTGAGGGTCTCGCCGCGCACGACGCGGATCATCGTGGGGATCTGCGCGATGCCCAGCGCGAGGGCGGCATTGGCGAGGCTCGGCCCGTTGATGGCAGCCAGTCCCACGGCGATGATCAGGAAGGGGAAGGCGAGGGTCACATCGGTGAGACGAGAGATGATCCCGTCGAGCCAGCGCCAGTAACCGGCGAGCAGCCCGAGTGGGGTGCCGATCACCACGGCGAGTGCCACAGAGAGCAGACCCACCTGCAGCGAGACCCGGATTCCATAGATCATCCGGGAGAAGATGTCCCGGCCCAGGTCGTCGGTGCCCATCAGGTAACCGACGGTCCCCGGCGCCTGGAACGGGGCGTCGAAGTTGACCTCGGCGGGTCCGTGTGGCGCGATCACCGGCGCGAGGATCGCCAGGAGCGCGACAACCAGAAGCATGATGCCGCCGGCGAGTCCGAGCGGGTTGTGCCGGAGGGAGGTCCAGATGCGGCCCCTGGCCGAGCCCAGCTCGGCCGATGGAGTGGTCACGAGTGTCATCAGTTGCTTCCTCCGACTCGGATGCGCGGGTTGATCACGGAGTAGAGCAGATCCACCGCGAGGTTGATCACGATGTAGCCGACCGTGATGATGAGCACCACAGCCTGGATGACGGGGTAGTCCCGGGTGAAGACGGCATCGAGGGTGAGCTTTCCGAAACCGGGGAGCGCGAAGATCCGTTCCGTGACGACGGCCCCGGAGATGAGGCCGCCGAGTTGCAGCCCGACGATGGTCACCACGACGATGAGCGAGTTGCGCAGTCCATAACGGAACAGCACGCGGGAGCGTCCGAGTCCCTTGGCCCTGGCCGTGCGCACGTAGTCGGTCTTCATGGTCTCGATCATCGATGCCCTCGTCTGCCGCATGATGACTGCGGCGAGCGAGGTGCCGAGGATGATCGCAGGGAGGGTCAGGTGGTAGAGGCCCTGGAGCGGGTCCTCGCCGATCGGCACGTAGCCGGACGCCGGGAAGATCGGCACGGTGACCGCCAGGTAGAGGATCGCCAGGATGCCCAGCCAGAAGTTCGGCACCGACAGCCCGATCAGGGCGAACCCGTTGGCCACCCATTCAGGCCACCTGCCCCGGAATCGCTCCGCGATGACGCCGAGCAGGATGCCGACGATGATCGCCACGATCAGGGCGTAGCCGGCGAGCCACAGGGTCACCGGCAGTGTGGTGGCGATGAGGTCGGTCACCGGCGTTCCCGTGCGGGTCGATGCCCCGAAGTCGCCGCGCAGCATGTTGCCGACGAACGTGACGTACTGCGTGGCGATCGGTTCGTCGAGCCCGAGTTGGGTGCGGATCTCGGCGAGCCGCTCGGGCGAGGCCTCCTCCCCCGCCATGGCGAGGGCCGGATCTCCCGGCAACTGGCGCACTCCGACGAAGACGACGAGCGAGGCCAGGATGAGGGTGATCGCGGACTGCCACAGGCGGGTGAGGAGGTACCTCGTCATCGTCTGGCCTACTCCGCTTCGACGAAGGCGACGTTGCTGAGGTGCACCACGCCGTCGGCGAAGGTCTCCACCCCAGCGATGTCGGTCGTGTAGCCGGTGAGGCTCCGCACCCGGTACAGGTACACGATCGGGTTCTCCTCCTGCACGATCTCGACGACCTGGCCGTAGAGGTCGGCGCGCTCGGCGCTGTCGTTGGTCTCCGCGGCGGAGGTCAGGAGGTCGTCGACCTCGGGGTTGCTATAGCCGGAGTAGTTGTTGCCACCCCCGGTCGAGAGGAAGTTGAACATGTTCCCGTGCGGGTCGACGCGGCCGGACCAGCCCAGCTGGAGGGCGTCGAAGTCACCGCGCGCCTGCACGTCGAGCAGGGTGGAGTACTCGATCGGGGAGATCGACAGTTCGAAGCCCCCCTCGACGACCGCGGCCTGCAGCGCCTGGGCGAACCTCAGGGTGTCCGGGGTGTTGGTGACCTCCATGGTGATCGGGAACGGGATCGGCACACCGGCGTCCTCGAGCATCTGCTTCGCCGCCACCGGATCGAACTCCGGGCAGGCCTCGCTGGCATCGCTCGAGAAGGGGCTGGACGGCGAGATCGGGGAGCAGGCCGACTCGTACCAGTCACTGAAGACCGAGGACACCAGGGATTCACGGTCGACCGACATCGAGAAGGCCTTCCGTATCTCCGCCTCGACCGCGAGCGGGGTGCCGATCACTCCGACAGCTGCGCCGACCCCGTCGGTGTTCCCGATGTTGATCGTGAAGGCCTGGTAGCCGAGGGAACCGATCTGCAGGATGCCGATGCCGTCGGTGTCGGCGAGGGCGCCGACATCCTGGGTCGAGATCGAGTCGGCGACCTGCACGTCGCCGGAGCGGAGGTTCGCCGCGCGGATGTTGGAATCGGTAATGATGCGGTAGGTGATCGTGTCGAGATGCACATTCTCGGCGTCGTAGAACAGCGGGTCGCGCTCGACGGTGATCGAGGTCTGCGGCACGCGCTCGACGAACTTGAACGGCCCGACGCAGACCGGACTGTCGCCGAACGCATCACCGAGCGAGGCGAGGGCCTGGGGAGACAGGATCATCCCGGCGCGGTCGGCGAGTGCCGCGGTGAGCGGGGCGAACGGCTCGGCGTAGGTGATCTCGACGGTGGTGGCATCGGGGGCGGAGATGTCCGTGATCGGGCCGAGTTCGCTGCGGCGGGAGGAACCTGTGAGGGTGAGTCCGCGATCGATGGTCTGCCGCACGGCATCGGCGTTGAACTCGCTGCCGTCGGCGAACACGACCCCCTCGCGCACCGGGATGGTGACGGTCAGCCCGTCGGCGGACACCTCGGGCAGGGCGGTGGCGAGCTGGGGGACGATGTCGCCCTCCGCGTCGATGTCGTACAGCTTCTGGCACATGGTCTGCATGACGTAGCGCGTATAGAGCGATGATGAGGTCGTCGGGTCGAGGCGGTCCGGTTCGGCGGAGAGCGCCATCACCAGGTCACCGCCCTCGATGATCGTCTGGTCACCGATCGGAGCAGAGGTGACGTCGGCACCCTGTGGGCTGTCGTCGACGACCTGCACCTGCTGGCAGGCCACGGTGCTGAGGGCGATGCCGACGGCGAGGAGCGGGATCCAGATCTTTCGCTTCCGAGGCCGGGTGGCGGACGAGCGCGGGAGTGATGGCAACATACAACTCTTTCGGTCGGCATAGCGGGCTGTTGGATTGAATACAATCACTACCACATCACCGGTTTTGTATGCAACAGGTTACGGTTGTGTAAAATCCCTCTCGGCCACCGCCAGCACGGCCGCCTCGAACGCAACGACGGCAGCCGCGACATCCGCTGCCCGAACCGACTCGTCGGGGTGGTGGCTCACGCCTCCCGCGCAACGCACGAAGAGCATCGCGAACCCCGTGACGGCCGAGACGGCGACCCCGTCGTGCCCGGCCCGGCTGTATAACTCGAGCGGCTCGGCGTCCCCCGTCGAGCGGATGCCGGTGGCCACCACCTCGCGCAGGTCCGCGTCGCAGGGCACAGCGTCCGCTCGGTAGATCTCGGTCTCCGTGTACTCGAGTCCGCGACGCGCGCAGATCTCGGCGGCTGCCGAGCGGATGTGGGCGAGGCACTCATCACGGTCGGCATCGTGTTCTGCACGGAGGTCGAGGCTGAACTCGGCACGTCCGGGGATCACATTGACCCCACCGGGGAACGCCTGCATACGCCCGACCGTGCCGATGGTGCCGTCGGCGATCGACAGGCGCTCCACCGCGACGACGAGCTCGCTCGCGCCGACGAGGGCGTCGCGGCGGCGGTCGTAGGGGGTGCCGCCCGCGTGCCCGGCGTGCCCGGTCAGCGCGAGGGTGAATCGGCGGGCACCGGCGATGGAGGTGACGACGGCGAGGGAGCGGTCGGCGTCTTCGATGAACGGACCCTGTTCGATGTGCGCCTCGAGATACCCGACGAGGGACTCTGGGCGACGGAACGCGCTCGGCAGGCGGGCGGGGTCGAGCCCGAAATCCTGGAACGCTTCGACGAGGGTGATCCCCGCGGCATCCGACAGATTCCACCACTGGTCATTCCAGGTGCCGGCCAGCGCGCGACTGCCGAGGAGCGCGGTGCCGAACCGGGTGCCCTCCTCGTCGCTGAACGCGACCACCTCGAGGGCGAATGGCAGGCGAAGGCCGGCGTCACGCACCCGGCCGGCCACGGCGATCGCGAGCAGCACACCGAGCATTCCGTCGTAGCGTCCGGCGTCGGGCACCGTGTCGATGTGCGAGCCCAGCAGGAGCGCCGGCAGCCCGGGCATCTCCCCCTCGAGGCGGCCGCACTGGTTGCCGGCGGCATCCTGCCAGGTCGAGAGCCCTGCCTCGGCCATCCAGCCGGCGACGAGCGCGTTCGCGGCGGCGTGCTCGGGCGAGAGGTGCACGCGCACGAGGTGGTCGGGTGAGCTCGAGACCGCAGCGAGTTCGTCGCAGCGGTCGAGGATCAGCGCGGCATCGATCAGTGCGGCGTCAACAGCGGAGCTCACAGCGCGTCCGCGTAGAAGTCGTGCGCCGCCCCGACCCCGCCGCCCGCGGTGACCCGCACACCGCCTGACCGCAGCACCTGCTCGAGCACCGCGAGGGTGGTGAGCACGGTGTCCTTGCGCGCGTTGTACCCCATGGTTCCGACGCGCCAGATCTTGCCGTGCAGCGGGCCGAACGAGGTGCCGATCTCGATGCCGTAGTCGGTCAGCATGGCCGAGCGGGCGGCATCGCCGTCGATCCCGTCGGGGATCGCCACCCCGACGACGTTGTTCATGCGGTACCGCTGGTCGCCGAAGATCTCGAAGCCGAGCCCGCGGAGGCCCTCGACCATCGCGGTGCCGTGCACCCGGTGGCGCTCGACGGCGTTCTCGATCCCCTCCTCCACCAGGATCCTGGCGCACTCGCGTGCCCCGTAGAGCATCGTGGTGGCCTCGGTGTGGTGGTTGAGCCGCTTCTCGCCCCAATAGTCCAGGATCATGGCGAGATCGAAGTAGTTGCTGCGGATCGGCGATGCGCTCACCGGGTCCCCCTCAGAGCGGATACCGGCCTCGATGCTCTTTCGCGCGGTGATGACCTCGACGGCGCGCGGCGACATGCTGATCGGCGCACTCCCGGACGGACCGGCGAGGCACTTCTGCAGTCCGGCACTGACGACGTCGACTCCCCAGGCGTCCATGCTGAACGTGTTCCCGGCGAGCGAGGCGGTGGTGTCGGTGTAGAGGATGACGTCGTGGCGACGGCAGATCTCGCCGAATTCGTCGAGGGGCTGCGCGAGGGTCGTCGACGTGTCGCCGTGCACCACGGCGAGCACCTTCGGACGCACCCGGGCGACGGCCTTCTCGATCTGCTCCGGCGTGAACACCGTGCCCCACTCGGTCTCGATCGTGTGCACCTCGGCTCCGCACCGCTCGGCGATCTCGTGCAGGAGGTGCCCGAAGCGTCCGAAGACGGGCACCAGCACGCGGTCGCCCGGCTCGATGAGCGACACCAGCGCCGCCTCGATCCCGGCGCGCGACGTGCCGTCGACGAGCACTGTCGCCTCGTTCGCGGTGTCGAAGACCGTGCGGTAGAGCCCCATGGTCTCGGTCATGTACGCGGTCATCGCCGGGTCGTACTGGCCGACCAGCTGAGCCGACATGGCCCGCAGCACACGCGGGTCCGCGTTGATCGGACCGGGGCCCATGAGCAGGCGTGCAGGCGGGTTGATCGGCAGGCTCGACATGGGAACTCCGGTGATCGAATCGATTGGTGCGGTGCCGCCAGCTTAGGCAGCCGAGATTTCAGTGTGGTTTCGGTACGGGCAGAATCGCTGCCGCCGTGTGTGACGCCGTGTGACGCGTTTCCGGGCTCACTCAGGGACGGTGTTTTATCTTGGGGCTACCCGAAGGACCGCACGAAAGGCACCCCCATGGCAACGGCATACATCAGCGACCAGGTCGACGAGTTCAACCAGGGCTTCTCCGCCCAGATCGGACCAGACCTCTCGGCCGTCTTCGACCGGGAACAGCTCGACCTCACCAGCGCCGGAGTGCCCGCCGGCTCGGTCGCGGTCGGGGACGTCGTTTCGGACGCCGAACTGGTGGGCCTCGACGGAGCGACCGTGAGCCTGTTCGGCATCACCGCAGGCCGCCCCGCCGTCCTGGTCTTCTACCGCGGAGCGTGGTGCCCCTACTGCAACATCACCCTGCGCACCTACGAGCGCGAGCTGCGACCGGAACTCGATCGTCTCGGTGTGGCCCTGGTCGCGATCAGCCCGCAGACGCCGGACGGCTCGACCGCCGCCGTGAAGGGCGGGGAGCTGAACTTCCCGGTCCTGTCGGACCCGTCGAACGCCCTCGTCCGAGCGCTGGGCATCCTCACCGCACCCAGCGGCGAGGCCCGCGCCGCGCACACCGCCCTCGGCTTCGATGTCGCCGACAGCAATGCCGACTCCACCGCCGACATCCCCTTCCCGACGGTGCTCATCGTCGACGCGCACCACACCGTTCGCTTCGTTGGCGTGCACGTCGACTACACGACCCGCACCGAGGTTCCCGCGATCCTGGCAGCGCTGGCGTAACGACGCAATCCGGGCACGTCGGATCACACGACCACCCCCGATCGGCTCGCCGGCAGGTGTGGCGAAGGCCCGATCCGCATCGGGAGGAGCACGGGACCGTCACCTCACGCGAAGGTGCCGCGCGCCGCTGCGAGTCGGGCGGTCACGGCGGTGAGCTCGTCTCGACGCTCCGGCCCCGCCGCGGCCCGAAGACGGTCGAGGAGATGCAAGGCGGCGTCGATGACGAGCGGATGCTCCGTGCCATACACGAGCACACCGTCGAAAACGCTCGCAATCAGGTCGGCCGCGTCCGGCCAATGCAGCACGACGCGCACGACACCGTCATCATCGACGAGTCCGGTCGGCGCCTCCTCCCTGGTCCACAGTGGGACCAGTGCCGTGGCGGAGAGGTCGAGTGCCGTCACCGCGGTATAGGGGTCATTGCTGCCGGAGGCGAGACCCCTGACGGCGATCTCGACGAGTTGCTGCAGGGCGAAGCGCACGTCCTGGTAGGGCGTTCTGGAGGTTCCGAGGGTGAAGGCACGACGGATCTGCCCATCGAGATCGGTGCCGGACTCCAACGTGGTCGACACCCTGGCCAGTGGCTCGCCGGCGATCAGGTGGGTCCCCGGCATCGCCACGACGTCGATGACGCCGTCGTGCTCCTCAGCGATGTGCCTGAGCGCATCGAGACCGACCTGCTCGACATAGCCGCTCTCCCGGGATGCGACGATAGCGCCGAGCACCGCCGGACGAGCACGTCGTGTGCTGTTCTCCTGGTCGCCGGCTGGGTATACGACGTCGACCGCCCTCTCGAGGTCGACCTGGACCCGCTGCTGGAGCGTCGTGATCTGCACGGATCGGGCGATGTGGTGGATGAAGAAGACGAGGAACGCGACATCGAGTACACCCAGCAGGACCGCGATGTGGATGGCGATCGTGGGGACGAACCCGCCGGCGGAGTCATCCGCTGCCCGGACCGACCGGAGCACGACGAGAGCGTAGAGAAAGGTCGAGGTGAACACCGCGAGCACGAGCTGGTTGGCGCGGTCCGCGAGGAAGTTGCGGACGAGTCGGGGACCGTAGGTCGACGAGGTCGTCGCGAGCACCGAGATGGTGATCGAGAAGGTCGTTCCCGCGACCGTCAGCATGGAGGTGCCGATGATCGAGAGGATGCTTCGCCCACCTGTGGCACTCAAGGCGTCGAGGAAGAACACCCCCGTCATGCCCGCCGCCTGCAACGACCGATCGAGCAGGACGATCAGTTCCGCGGAGACGATGGCGGCGACGCCGAGCAGTGCCGGGAGGAACCAGAACGATTCGCGGGTACGAATGAGGATCGAGCGCATGCACTTCACCTTAGCTTCGCCACTCGCGGTCGCCTGGGGCGGGTCCCGCCAGCTACGCTCGGGCCCATGACCATAGTGCGGATGGACAACGTCGCCATCGTCGTCGGCGACCTGGACGCGGCCGTCGCCTTCTTCACCGACCTCGGCATGGAGCTCGAGGGCCGGGCGCAGATCGCGGGACCCTGGGCCGACCTCACCGTCGGGCTCGAGGGCATCCGCAGCGAGATCGCGATGATGCGCACGCCGGACGGCCACAGCAAGGTGGAGCTCACCCGGTACCACGCTCCGCCGGCGGTCGGGGACGGGGCGGGCGACCCGCCCAACACGCTGGGCCTGCACCGGGTGATGTTCGCGGTCGATGACATCGATGCGACGATCGAGCGGATGCGCGCGCACGGCGCCGAACTGCTGGGTGAGGTGGCGGAATACGAGGGCGTCTACCGGCTCTGCTACCTGCGCGGTCCGGCGGGGATCGTCGTTGCGCTGGCGGAGCAGACCGGCTGAGCGACCGGCTGGGCAGCCCCGCCTGGGCAGCCCTGGTGTTCAGCCCAGGTGTGCAGCCCCGGGACCAGCCACCGCTGTGGGGTACTGCCCCGATTGCGCCGGCCGGAGAATCCGAGATGTGTGCGGCGGCGGTTTTCGCGTACGGCGGGGCGAACGGCTGGCACCACGAACTAGCCCGATCACGCTGCGGCGGGGGTGACGGACAACGGCGGGGCGTGTGCCGAGGTCGCTTTCGCTGCGGCGCCCGTTCCGGACAGCGGCGGGCGGCACGCCGGGGGCCGCTGACCGCATGCCCCGCCGCAGAGGATGGCGCCGGCGGTGAAATCCTTTTCACGGCTG
>JACMNE010000026.1 GCA_014378715.1 Microbacteriaceae bacterium | reverse complement strand
CGAACACCGCCAGCACCACCACCATCCCGATGAAGAACCACCGCGATACCTTGCGCTTCGATTCGGCAGTCATCCCCTTGCGGTTGACCAGCACAAAGAAGCCGACCATCACCGCGATGACGACGACCCACAGAACAATGTCCACGGCCGCTAGACGTTCCGCTGGGTGTCGATGGCGCCGGTCGACGCGATCTGCTCGTGGTGGTGAATGACCTCGGCGACGATGAAGTTCAGGAACTTCTCCGCAAACGCCGGGTCGAGATGCGACTCCTCTGCGAGAGAGCGCAGCCGCGCGATCTGCACCGCCTCCCGCTCGGGGTCGGACGCCGGCAGGCCAGTCGTGGCCTTCAGCCAGCCGACCTCCTGCGTGAACTTGAACCGCTCCGCAAGCAGGTGCACGAGCGCCGCGTCGATGTTGTCGATGCTGCGACGGAGGCCCAGGAGCTTCTCGGTACTGTCTACGGGTCTCAGTTGCGTCATCCCCCAAATCTACCGGGCCAAGAAAGCGGATGCCGCGAGCCCACCGCCAACACATCCGTGCCAACGCAGCAGTGCCGGCACCCCCGCACGGGGTACCGGCACTGAAACCTGAGGCGGGAGCTGGCTAGCCCTGTACCTCATCACGACGGCGCAGGGCGAGGAGCCCGGCACCGATGAGCATCATGACGATCGCGCCACCGACGAGCCCGGGGGCGAGCTCACCACCGGTCGCGGCCAGCGGATCGACGGACCCGACCGAGCCGGGAACCGAGCCACCGGGCACCACCACGTCGCCGGTCGCGGCGACCGTGACGGCCACCCAGCCGATGACGTTGCCGTTGACGTCCTGCACCGAGATGCGGTGATTGCCCGCGGGTGCGTCGGTCGGGATCATCACGGCGATCTGTCCGTTGGCGTCGACCCTCATCCAGCCGCCGCCGAGCATCATCGGCAGCGAGTTGAGGTAGGCCGACACGTACTGGTCGACGTACTGCGCGCCCAGGGTGATCGTGATCGACTGGCCGGGCAGCAGGGTCATGTCTGACAGCTCGATCTGGTCTTCGAGACCCGGAACCAGGGCGTCAACACCCACCGCAACGGGCACCTCGATCGGACGTACCGTGGGATCGAGCACAACGTTCACCGCGATCGGGACCCGCACGACGGTGCCGGTCTCGAGCGCCGTGATGACGAGTGTGGCGTCGGCCGCAACATCCGCTGGCACAGTGAAGGCGACCGTCGAGGTTCCGCCCGTGACCGTGGAGACCACGGACGCGTTCGCGCTGCCCTCGAACTTCGCGGACACCGCGGTGGTGGCCGGTGCGCCCAACGAGGTGAGGTCGAGCCCCGACAGCGAGACCGTGGACGAGTCGCCGGCCGAGAGCGCCGCGGTCGGCACTCCCGTCACGGAAACCGCCTGGCGGTCGAACGACGGGGTCAGCGGGCTGCTGTCCTCGATGAATTCGATCCAGGCGTCCCGATCGATCAGCCCGGAGTCGCGGGTCTGAGTGCCGTTGGCGAACTCGCGGAAGTTGTCGCCGCCCTGGAGCAGGAAGCTGAACGACCCGATGCGATAGCCGCGGTCGGCCACGATCGGCTCGCCGTTGATCGTGATGCTCGTGATCCGGTCACCCTCGGCGCGCTCGGCATCGAAGGTGTAGTTCACGTTCTCAGAGAGCCCGAGGTGCAGGAATCCGCGGGACGGCACGTTGCCGGCCGCATCGCGCTGCCACTGCTGCTCGAGGACGACCTTGAACTGATCCCCGGTGAGGGTTGTCGTCCACAGGTTGTTGACGAACGGCAGAATCGCGTTCGCCTCGGCGAAGGTGACGATGCCGTCGGTTTCCTCCGCACCGCTCTTCGCGAACAGCAGGTCGCTGCGCACCCCGCCCGGGTTGACGACACCGATCTCGGCGCCTCCCAGGAGGGGATCGGAGAGCGTCTCGACAAGCGAATCGGCGATCAGGTTACTCAGGTTCGACTCGGATCCGCGGTCGCCACTGCCGATGCCTCGCGGTGTGGTGATGTCGGCGGTGATCTCACCGATCGGCACGTTCCCCAGGACTGCAGCGGATGCCACGGCCTCGGCGACAACCGTGCTGACCTCGGCCACGCGGGGGTACTGCGCGACGAGTCGGGCATCGAGGGAAGCCGACAGGGCGGCCGTCTCCGTGGAGTCGGCCCCTGCGGCGGTTGCCAGACGCTTCGTGTTCTGCACCGTGTAGTCGACGATGCTGTCGTCGGACGGGTCGACGCTGAGGACGACCTGGCCGATGTTCTCGCCGTAGCTTCCGGTCTGGAGCACCGGGCGGGTCTCGCCAGCGGTTCCCGGGATCGGGGCGTCCCACGCGTAGGTCTTGTGGGTGTGTCCGGTGAAGATCGCATCGACCTCCGGGGAGGTGTTCATGACGATGTCGTAGAACGCGGTGGTCTGGTCGACGAGTTCCTCCTCGAGGGATGAGCCCTCGACAACGCCGGAACCGGCCCCCTCGTGGTACTCGGCGACAAAGACATCCGCTTCATCATCGGCGATCAGCTGGGCGACGACGCGGTTGACAGCCTCGACGGGATTGCCGAAGTCGAGCTTCGCGATGCCGTCTGGGGAGACCAGGGTGGGCGTCTCCTCGGTGACGGTGCCGATCACGGCAACGCGCACCCCGTTGATGGTGAAGATGTCGTGCGTGTCCAGGGCTGGGGTCTCGGTGCCCGCGAAGTACACGTTGGCGCCGAGGTAGTTCCAGTCCGCCGCGGCCTTCACGCGACCGTCGAGGTCGTCGAAGCCGAGATCGAACTCGTGGTTGCCGACCCCGGATGCGGCGAGCTCAAGCACGTTGAGCACGTCGATCGTCGGCTTGTCGAGCTGCGACGACGAGGCGAACACCGAGGCGCCGATGTTGTCACCGTCGGAGAGGAAGAGCGTGTTGCCGTCGCCATACTGCGCGCGCAGCTGCTCGACCGTTCCGGCGAACTTCACGGTGTTGCTGTCGATGCGACCGTGGAAGTCGTTGATGTTGAGCAGGTTGACGTCGATCGTGGTGAGGTCGAGGCCCACAATCACGGGGTCGTGGTCGGAGGAGCGGTAGGCGTTCGGCGCGTAGAAGTTCGTCGCGTTGTAGTTGAAGCGGCTGTACTCCAGGGCGATCGACTCGACCGAGTTGATGTTCCAGATGTCGACGCCGGTCACGGCCCCGACGGCGGCCTTCGAGCCGAGGATGTGGTCGAGCGACCCGATGGCCCCGCCGAAGGAGTAGGTCTCCTTGTCGGTGAAGGAGCTGCCGAGGTCGACGTATCCGGCGGCCTGGAATACCTCCATCGGGTCTTCCATCAGGTAGGAGTTGAAGTCCCCGAGGAGGAACACGCGGGCGGTTCCGGTCGCGGTCTTCTGTGCCTCGGCGAAGTCGACGAGCGACTCGGCCTGGCGCACGCGGGATCCGTTGGAGGCTCCCTGTCCGTCTTTCGCATCGCTGTCGCCGGCTCCACTGCCCGAGCCCTTGGACTTGAAGTGGTTGACGATCGCGACAAACTTCGAGGAGGCGT
>JACMNE010000131.1 GCA_014378715.1 Microbacteriaceae bacterium | reverse complement strand
GTCTCCGTCTCGGCCGCGACCGTGATGTGCCGCTTCACCACATTCGTGATGATCTGCAGGAAGACGGATGACTGGGAGGCGCCGCCCATGGCGGTGAGCGTGGTGATGGGCACACCGGTGTCGAGCTCGATCGCCTCCACGAGGAGCCTGATCTCCATGGCCAGTCCCTCGTAGACGGCGCGGATCATGTCGGCGTGCCCGTGATAGTCACCCAGGCCCACGAAGGCGCCGCGTGCCGCAGCATCCCAGTAGGGAGTCTCGGCGCTCGTCAGGTAGGGCAGGAACAGCAAGCCACGCGACCCGAGAGGCGCCGTGCTGGCGAGCTCGCCCAGCGCGGCGTCGGCCGTGGAGGAGTCGGGCAGCTCGGCGATCTTCTCCCGGAACCAGGAGATCGACAGGGCCCCGGCCGCGATGAGCGCCTCGAGCGTGTAGGCGCCGGCGATCGGCGAAGAGAGCGTGCGGTAGGCCTGCGCGGTGCCGTACTCGTTGCTGTGCACACCGATCACGATCGACGTTCCGAGGCTCAGATAGGCGTTCCCCGCTGAGACGACGGCAGCCCCGAGACCTGCGGACTGGCCGTCCCCGGCACCGGCGATGACGGGCATTCCGACCGGCAGGCCCGTGGCGAGGGCCGCTTCGGCGGAGACGGAGGCGATCTCGGAGCCCGGGGGCACAAGTCGGGGCAGCTGTGCCGGGGACAGCCCAGCCAGCGAGATCAGCTCGTCCGACCAGGTGAAGCTGGCCATATCCATCATCGACAGCGGATCGGCGCTCGCCGTGGACGTGGCGAATTCTCCGGTGAGCCGGTAGACGAGATAGCCGCCGACGTCGAGCACCATGGCGGTGCGCGCGAACTCCTCCGGCTCGTTCTCCTTCATCCAGAGGATCTTGTAGAGGCTCGGTGTCGTTCCTGGTGGCTTTCCGGAGATGCGGTGGACCTCGGCGGACCCGTACCTGGCGATCTGCTCGTGGGCCCGGGTGTCGAGCCAGAGGATGCCGGGCCGGACCTCGGTGCCCTGGTCGTCGAGGCAGACGAAGGTCTCGCGCTGGTGCGTGATGCAGAGCGCCTGAGGTGCCTCCTCGCCCAACGCGGCGAGCTGCTTCGTGATGTCGAGGAGTGCCGTGCGGGTGGCGACCCACCAGCTCTCGGCCGTCTGCTCACCCCAGCCGGGGTGCGGAGAGGACCGGTTCAGTCGCGCCCTGGCTGTCGCGATCACCCTTCCCGTGGATTCAAAAGCGACAACCTTCGCCGCCGTGGTCGAGCAGTCGATTGCCAGGACACAGCTCACACGATCACCCTTTTCGTTGCGTCGACCGTCGCGGGAAGCACGGCGTGCGTCAGCTGCTCGAGCGGATCGCTGCCTCCCTCGATGATGCTCCCGATCGCGAAGAGAAGGGGAAGCGTCGTCCCGGCCTCCGGGAGGAGGCTGGCAGCCAGGGTGACGGCAAGCGTGGCCGCCGGCACCCCCTCGACGGTCTGCTCCGCGAGGATCATGGCGTTGAGCGCGTCGGCAGCGGTCTCCCCGGAGCCGATCCGCGCACCGTAGACCTTGTTGCGACCGGAGAGGCCGGTCACCTCGAGATCGCCGACGCCGGCGAGCCCGAACACGGTCTCGGCTCTTCCGCCGAGTGTGGTGGCGACGAGCGCCATCTCCCGCAGCGCCTGAGCGAATATTGCCGACTTCAGGTTGTGCCACGGCTCACCCGTTGCCCGTTCCAATCCATCGGCGAACCCCAGGGCGATCGCGTAGACGTTCTTCAGGGGTGCCGCGACCTCGAGTCCGATGATGTCGTCGATCGTCTCGATGCGGTAGTCGTCCGTCTCGATGTCCCTGGCCAGCGATCGGGCGGCCTCGATGTCGTCGGAGCCGTACACGGTGGCGGTGGGACGGCCGAGGGCGACCTCGTTCGCCTTGCACGGCCCGCCCGCCGCCACCACGATCGGAGCAGGCAGTCCGAGTGATTCGAAGATGCCGGTGATCGATTCGGGAAGCAGCCGGACCTTGCCCGAGGAGTCCTCGAGGAATCCCTTGCTCGTGACCCCGAGGAGTCTGACATGACCCATGTGCGGGGCGGCGAGGCGCACGACCGCGTCGACCCCGACCGAGGCGACGGCCAGGATCACAACGTCAGAGCCATCGAGCGCCTCGGTGAGTGCGTCAGAGCGATAGAGGCGCACACCGTCGGGGACGGGAACACTGGTGCGGGGATGAGGGCTCCCCGCCTCGATGGCGTCGAGGAGGTGATCGTCGAGCCAGGTCCCCCACAGCCGGACCTCCTGCCCACGGGCGGCGAGCGGCGTCGCCAGCGCCGACCCCATGGCGCCTGCCCCCAGGATGGTCACTACCTTGTTCTTCACAACGAAACACCTTTGACTCGTAGGGTGGCGGGCCGGGCTGGGTCTGCGCGACCCGGCCCGGCCCGGAGGGGTGGTGCGACTACTGCCCGGCCATACCTTCGTTGGCGATCTTGCCGGTCGTCATGTTGTCGGCGACCAGGGCGGGGAGCGCCTTCAGGAACGCCTCCCGCTCGCTCACCACGTGCTTGTAGGCCTCGTCGACGTTGTCCTTCGTGATCTGCGGCATGTTGTAGACGGGTGCGGTGTCGATGTCGTCACCGCGGGCGATCCCGGCGGCCACGGCCAGGCCGGCAGCCAGTTCGACCGTGCCGTTCTGGAGCATCGTGCCGATCAGCTCGCCACTCTTGACCGCGTTCAGCCCGTCTTCGATCCCGTCGATGCCCACAACCGGGGGCAGCGTCTTGCCGGACTCCTTGTAGGCCGAGATGGCCCCGAGCCCCATGTCGTCGTTCTGGGCGATGACACCGTCGATGTCGTCACCGAATGCGGAGATCCAGTTCTTGACCTTGTTCACCGCTTCGTCACGCTTCCAGTTCGCCGTGTCCTGCGCGAGCACCTTCACCTCGGGGTTCTTGGCCAGGACGTTCTCGATGCCCTTCTGGCGGTCGAGCATGCCGGACTGACCCAACGGCCCCTGGAGGATCACGACGTTTCCCTTGCCGCCGATGGCGGTCATCATCATCTCGGCCTCGGCCTCGCCGGCGGCGACGTCGTCGGGCTGCACGTTACCGGCGACCTTGTCGTTGTTGAGTGCGGCGTTGACGGGGACGATCGGGATTCCGGCGGCAACAGCCGCGTCAACCTGCGGCCCGAGGGAGTCGGCCTGCACGGGGACCACAACGATCGCGTCGACGCCCTGGTTGATGTACTGGTCGATCTGGGTCGCCTGGGTGTTCACGTCGAGCCCGGCCGAGTTCCACAGCAACTTGATGTTGTTGGCACTGGCGTAGGCGTCCATGCCTTCCTTGCCTGCCGTGATGAAGGAGCTCATGTCATACACCGAGACGCCGATCGTCAGTGATCCGTCACTGCTGGCTCCGGTTCCCGAACCGGCGCCGGTGTCTCCCGCGCCGCACCCGGTGAGGCCGAGAATGAGTGAGCCTGCCGCGCCCACCGCAAGGATTTTCATTAAACGGGACATCTTTATCTCCAAATGGGTTCGATCGGTGCCGACGACGCCGGCACCTGCTGTGGGGGAAAAGTTCTACGCACGCCTCTTGTTGGACCAGACATCGACGGCGACCGCGGTCGCGATCAGCAGTCCCTTGATCACGTCCTGCCAGTAGGTGGGGACGATGAGCAGGTCCAGGCCGTTGTTGAGCGTCTGGATGAGGAACAGCCCGAGTGCGGTTCCCCAGACCGACCCCCGCCCTCCGAACAGGCTCGCCCCGCCGATGACGACGGCGGCGATGGCATCGAGTTCATAACCCTGGCCGAGGTTCGGAGGGCCGGAGATCACCCGGGAGGCCAGCATCACTCCCGAGAGCCCGGCGAGCAACCCGCTGATCGCGTAGACGCTGAACAGGATTCGCTTCACGCTGACCCCGGCGATGCGCGACGCCATCTTGTTGCCGCCGACCGCGTAGATGCGCATCCCGTAGGAGGTGCGGCGCATGATGATCGCGAGCGCCACGATGGCGATGATCATCACGATGACCGGGATCTGCACCCCGATGATGCGGGTGTTGGCGATCGCACCGAAGCTCGCAGGCAGGCCGTTGATGGGTGCGCCGTTTCCGATGGCGTAGGCGATCCCCGACCCGGCGGTGAGCATCCCGAGAGTGGCGATGAACGGGGGGATATCCAGTCGGGAGACCATGAACCCGTTGATCGCCCCGAACAGCAACCCCACGAGGAGGGCCGATGCGACAACAAGCGGAATGTTCCCGTCAGTCGCCTTGGCGACCGACGCCGAGGTCATGGCAGCCACGGCGATGATGCTGCCCGGGGACAGGTCGATGCCGCCAGTGAGGATCACGAGGGTCTGACCCAGCGCAATGAGGGCGAACGGCGCGGTGGCGACGAGGATCGTCAACAGGTTCTCCGGAGTGGTGAACCGGATGCTGCGGTAGCTGAAGTAGCAAATGATCAGCAGCAGGACCACGACCATGGAGTGCCGGATGAGGAACTCACGAATCCACACGGGGCTTCGCATGTCGGACCACAGCTTGGACAGTCGGTTCGCAGACGTGCCGGGGGTCTGCGTGGTGTTGGTGGTGCTCATATGAACCCCTTCGTTCTCATTCGCTCACGTCATCATGCGGGGACGTGTGACAAATGTCAACAGGGTCACTCAAACGAGCTTGGGACCTCGCGCGATGTCATCTCAGGGCGCGTCGAGCAGTCGCTCGGCCATGCGGGCGTCGGTCACGAGGGATGTGACGAACCGGGCTCGGAGAATCGCCCGCAGGGCGTCGGTCTTCTGCTGACCGCCGGCAACGACGATCACCTCAGGGATCGCCCGCATCTGCTCGAGCGAGATGGCGAGCGACCTGTCCTGGAGCGCAGGGATCTCCTCGCCGAACTCATTGAGCAGCGTGGCGCAGACATCCGCTCGAACTCCCTTGTTCAGCAGATCGTTGCGCTCGTCCGGCATCAGGCCGGCGTAGACCTGCGACTCCGGCGGCACCCAGCTGCCCGCAGAGAGCACGGCCTTGGTGACCGTGGGGAATCGGGAGAACGCATCGTGGATCGACGGCTGCTGTCGCAGGGACTGCGCGGTCGCCGCGTCGGACACGATGAGCGGCGCATAGATCGAATGTGGCCTCCCACCGGACAAATCGGTGATCTCGCGCACCACGGCATTGGACGTCTGGCCCACGGGACCCGCCATCCCGGCGAGCTGGACGACGTCGCACGGGGCGAGGAAGTCGAGGTGCCCGATCATGGCACTGAGCGTGCGGCCGCTGGCCAGCCCGAGCACGTCGTCCGCGGTGACGATCTCCGCGAGAAGGTCGGCCGTGACCTTCCCGAGGGCCTCCCGCACATTCACGGACAGGTCGTTCGGGGTCGCGACGGCGAAGGCGCGATGGAGGCCGTAGCGCTCGCGCAGGGCCGTGGACAGATCGACATCGACCGAACTGGGCGCCTGGATGACGAATTTCACGATGTGGCTCTCGACCGCGATCTCGAGCATCCGCGCGACCTTGAACCGGCTGATCCCCAGCTCGTCCGCGATATCGACCCGGGACTTCCCGTTGATGTAGTGCTCGCGAGCAACCAGCGCCACCTGCATGGTCTCATCAGGACCCACGGGTGCCTCCTTCTTGACCCGTTACCGGATCGCCACATTGAGCATAACGTTTGACATTTGATCTATGGTGCCCGAGGATACGAGACAAATGAAGTCTTGTCTCCTCAGATGAGCTTCTGGTGCGGTCAGCGGCTCGACTGCGCGACCTGACTCACCCCGCCTCGGAATAGGAATGATGACTATGGCGTCGATCATCTGCGACACAGTCGTGAAGGGGTTCAGTGGTGTGCCCGTCCTCAAGGGCATCTCCGCCGCATTCGAGCCCGGCACCGTGACAGTGCTGCTCGGCGAGAACGGGGCAGGCAAGTCCACCCTGATCAAGATCATCGCCGGACTCGAGACGGCCGACTCCGGCACCGTCTCGCTCGATGAGACCCTCCTGCCCAAGGGGAACCCGCGTTTCGCCAACCTCCGCGGCATCCGCCTGGTGCCCCAGGAGCTCGCCCCGATCCCCGACATGACGGTGTACGAGAACCTCTTCATCGGCCGGGAACTGCGCAACCGTGCCGGACTCCTCGACCGGCGACGGATGATCCGCGAGGCGCGGACCCTCCTCGAGAGCTTCGACGTCTCCATCGACCCCCTCACCCCCGCACGCAAGCTGAGTGTGGCGATGCTCCAGCTTGTCGAGATCATCAAGGCCACCAGCGAGGGAGCGACGGCGCTGCTACTCGATGAACCCACGTCGGCCATCCCCGACCGAGAGATCGAGGGCCTCTACACGATCGTCAGGCGGGTACGCGAGCTCGGCGCCGCCGTGATCTACACGACTCACAAGATGGAGGAGATCTCCGCGATCGCAGACCGGGTCATGGTGCTGCGCGATGGCGAGCTCGTCCTGGACAAGCCAGCGGGTGACGTCACCCACGACGGCATGATCTCGGCGATGATCGGCCGCGATCTCGGCGACCTGTTCACGCAGAACCATGCGCCGCGCACCGAGACCGCCCTCACCGTGGTCGGCCTGCAGCGGGAGAAGGGCATGGCCCCCGTCGACCTGACGATCCGGCGGGGCGAGATCGTCGGGCTCGCCGGGCTCGTCGGCGCGGGGCGCACGGAGTTGCTCGAGGCGATCTTCGGGATTCGCGACTCTGCCGCCGGCACCGTCGACGTGAACGGCACCTCCGTCGCTCGGGGGAACCCGGTCGCCTCCATCCACGCCAAAATGGCATTCGTGCCCGAGGACCGCAAGGGCGCTGGCGCTGTGCTGAGCATGTCGATCCTCGACAACGCGACGCTCCCCCACCTCTCCTCCTTCTCGACCTTCGGCTGGGTCAGGGGCAACTCCCGGATCCGCCGCATCACGGCCGCCATGAAGTCCGTCGGGCTTCGCAGCCGCGGACTCAGCCAGTCCGTTGAGACGCTTTCCGGCGGAAACCAGCAGAAGGTCGTGCTCGCCAGGTGGCTGACGAACGACATCACTGTGCTGCTGCTCGACGAGCCGACCCGTGGCGTCGACATCGGGGCCAGGAGTGAGATCTACAGGATCATCGTTGACCTCGCCGAGAGCGGTGTTGCCGTGGTGATGGCGTCCTCCGACATGCCGGAGATCCTTGGGCTGGCTCACCGGGCCCTGGTGATGCGCGGCGGTGCCTTCGTCGGTGAGCTCGACCAGGCCGCTCTCGCCCGCCCGGACGCCCAGGACAACATCTTCCGCCTCGCCGCGGGTATCGGGAGCGCAACCCCGATCGTCCCCTCCGTCCTCTAGCGGATGTGGCGGGTCCCCCGATGACAACGACGTCCGCCAATCCTCATTTCAGCAGGCATCCGCTCGAATGTGGTTGTCAACGTAAGGAAAACGACACATGAAGGCAGCCATCTTTCGGGGCCCCGGTGAGCTCCAGATCGAGGAGATCGAATCCGAACGACCCTGCCCGGGCGAGATCGTGGTCTCGGTCGTCGTTGCCGTGACGTGCGGGACCGACCTCAAGTCGTACCGGCGCGGACACCACAAGCTGTTCCCCACCTATCCGGCGCGATTCGGCCACGAGTTCGCGGGGATTGTGAAGGAGGTGGGAGCCGGGGTGACCGCATTCGAGCCGGGGATGCGCGTGGTGGCGGCCAACACCGCCCCGTGCGGGTATTGCTGGGCATGCACGCAGGGTCGGCTCTCGCTCTGCGAGAACCTCCAGTTCCTCAACGGGGCGTTCGCCGAGGAGGTGCGGATCCCCGCGTCGATCGTCGCCCGCAACACCTACCGCATCGCCGACGGGACCTCCTTCGCTTCGGTGGCACCGCTCGAGCCTCTCGCGACGGTGGTGCACGGGATGGACAAGAGCGACATCGCCCTGGGGGACGTCGTCGCGGTCAGCGGGGCCGGGCCGATCGGCCAGATGTTCATCAAGCTGGCACGCCTGCGTGGCGCCCACGTCATCGCCGCCGACCAGTCTCCCGACCGGCTGGCCGCAGCCCTGCGGATGGGTGCGAACGAGGTGCTCGACATCAGCCCGTACGAGAGCACGGCGGAGCGGGCGGCAGCGCTGCGCGCGCTCACGCCAGGCGGACGGGGAGCTGATGTCGCGATCGAAGCCGTCGGGCTCCCGGCTGTGTGGGAGCAGACGGTCCAGGCACTTCGACCTGGAGGGACGGCGATCCTCTTTGGCGGACCCCCGCAGGGGGCGACGTTCTCGGTGAACGCCAACGACATGCACTACTTCGAATACACGCTGAAGGGCATCTTCCACCACGAACCCCTCTACGTGCAGCGCGCCCTGCGTCTCATCGAGAGCGGCGCCCTCGACGGGGAGGATCTCATCACGGAGACCCGGCCCCTCTCCCGCCTGGGCGAGAGCCTCGAGGACATGGCAGCCGGCCGCGGCGCGAAGTACGCGATGAAATCCCACCCTGCGAAGGAGCACCTCATGACATCCACCGACACACCGGAGGTCTTGGACGACCTGGTGAGGGTCTCCCGCCAGCTCGGCAGTCGCAGCGATCTCGTGCTGCATGGGGGCGGG
>JACMNE010000130.1 GCA_014378715.1 Microbacteriaceae bacterium | reverse complement strand
GCTGCTCTCGGCCTGTGCCAGCAGGAAGGTCTCGAAGAACCAGGTGACGTGTGCGCGGTGCCACTTGGTGGGAGACACGTCGGGCATCGACTGCACCGTCTGGTCCTCGGGTGACAGCGGAGCTGCCAGCGACTCCGTGTGTGCGCGGACCTCGTCGAACCTGTCCACCAACGTGCTTGCGTCCCAGAGTGGTGCGGTCATGATCGGCTCCTAGCCTTGACGTCCTTCCAGCGTAGGCACGAGGGGGGACAGTTGCACGATGACGACTGTCGTGGTGAAGGAGTGTTCGCCTCTTAGTCGGGAGTGCGGGCGGCGTCAGGCGCCAGCGCGCCTGCAGCGCCGAAGGCCAGCGTGCCGAAGCGTTCGCCGATGAGACGGTGTGTTGCCGCGTCGGGATGGAGTCCGTCCGGCAGCGGGAGCCCGGCGAAGTCGGCCTCGCCGTACAGGTCGAGGCCGTCGAGGTAATGCAGGTTCGGGTCGTCGGCAGCACGCTGGACCACGATCCGGGCAAGCTCGTCGCGGATGATGCGGAGTGTCAGCCTGCCGGCGGAGCGTTCTGCGGGGTCACCTGTGGCGACGAACTGGACCGTCCCGTCTCTCAGGTCGAGTGCGGCAGGACCGGGGGTGTCCTCGTGGATGGGACACCAGATCGGCGACACGACCAGGAGTGGGGCGTCGGGGTGGCCGTCACGGATCGTGTCGAGGAACCCGTGCACCGCGGGGGTGAAGGCGCGCAGACGCATCACGTCGGTGTTCACGAGGTTGATGCCGATCTTGACGCTGATCACGTCGGCCGGGGTGTCGCGCATCGCGCGGGCGGTGGACGAGTCGAGCAGGGCGCTGCCGCCCAGGCCCAGGTTGACCAGCTCGACCCCGCCGGCGGATGCGGCGAGGGCGGGCCAGGTGGCGCTGGGGCTCGCGGCATTCGATCCGTGGCTGATCGAGCTGCCGTGGTGCAGCCACACCCGGCGGCCGGTGTCGGGAGCCGGCTCGACAGGTGCGTCGGTGTGCAACGCGATGATCTCGGTGGTCTCGTTGTGGGGCAGCCAGATCTCGATGGTCTTGTCAATTGATGGAAGGCCGTCGAAGCGGACCGTCCCGGCAGGTCCGGGCTGGACGTCGGCAGATCCGGTGGTCATGTCGATCGTCAACGTGTTGCCCCCGGCGACCACACCCTGGCCCGTCAGTCGGCCGTCGACGAGCAGGTCGTAGGTGCCGTCGGGGCGGGCGGGGGCTCCCACGTACGCGGTCTTGGTCGGCCGGGTGTCCAGCTCGATGACGGTGGCCCGGGACCGGAACGTCACCCGTACGCCAGACGGTTGTGACTCCGCCATGAGCAGTTGGCCGTCGGGGAGCTGTGCCCGGGTCCGGGCCGGCAGCCGGTGCGGTATGACGCCGTCGCGGGTGTGCTCGAGGTCGGGCGCTCCACGCACGAGTGCTGCCGTGACAGGTGTCGAGATCAGGTCGGGTGTGGTGCTCATGGTGCGGGCCAGCCCTTCAGGAGAGTGTCGAGTGAATCGAGGATGCGGTCCCACGACTGCTGCGAGTCGGGTGTGCTGTGGCTGAAGCCACCACTGCGCTCGAGGCCGACGTAGCCGTTGAAGACGCTGCCCAGCAGACGCACGGCGTGAGTCTGGTCGGCCTCCGTCAGGTCGTAGCCGCGCAGGATCGCGCGCATCATCTGTGAGTGCCGGGGTCCGGCGCTGGATGCTGCCGTCTGCGGATCGAGTCGCATCTGCGCTGCGTCGTAGCGGCCGGGGTGTTCACGGGCGTAGTCGCGATAGACGTTGCCGAGGGCAATGAGCGCGTCCTTGCCGGCCCGCCCGGCCAACGCTGTGTCCCCCCGGTCTGCCATCTCCTCGAGCGCGAGCAGGGCGACACGGATCCGGAGGTCCTCCGAGCTTCGGACGTGCGAGTAGAGGCTTGCGACCTTGACATCGAACCGTCGGGCGAGCTCGGAGAGGGTCGCCCGCTCGAAGCCGATCTCGTCCGACAGCGCAGCGCCGGCCTCGGTCAGCCGTTCTGTCGTCAGTCCTGCTCGCGCCATGAGCTCCCCGTTCCCTTGCCTAAGAACAGTATCTATCTACCTAAGGCTATTAGGCAAATGGAGCGAGGGCTGACTCAGCCGAATGTACGCGCGAGGTAGACCGTGTTGGACGACACGCCCCCGGTCAGCGGGTTGTCGAAGGCGACCACCTCGGACCTGACCTCGACGAACACCGTGCGAAGCGCCTGCACGAACGTGTCGTCGGGCGGATCGTCGGACCACAGGGCGAACATCCCGCCCGGGTGCAGCCGGGCGGCGGCCCGGGCCCG
>JACMNE010000129.1 GCA_014378715.1 Microbacteriaceae bacterium | reverse complement strand
CGCGACCGCCGCGATATCGACCCTCGAGGCCACCAGCGTGATGCCGCAGCTCGCCGCGCTCCTCGACGACCCGAACGTAGCCGCGGCGTACACCGCGGCCCACCACGCCTACCTCGCCGACCGCGACGGCATCGGGCGGGTCGCCGAGATCGCCGGGATCTCCGCCGGGGGGATGCCCGTGCGCGTCAAGTGCCTGCATGCCCTCGCCGGGCACTCGCTCGCCGCCGGCCCCGGCGTCAACCCGATCGGCGACCGCGCCCTCGCGCTCGCGACCTGGTCCCCCGACGTGTGCACTTGCATCGACTATCTGGCAGCGGAGGTCATGGCAGCCGATGTCGCGGAGTCCGTGACACCGCTGCCCGCGACATCCGCTGCAGCACACCGGGCAGGCGAGACGGCGTGAGACGCGGCGCCGCGGCGATCGCGGTGCTCTGTGTCGCGGGGTCAGTGCTGCTGCTCGCCCAGCCGGCGGCCGCAGACAGCATCCGCGACCGGGAGTACTGGCTCGCCGACTACGGCGTGACGCAGGCCTGGGGCACGACCCGCGGCGCCGGGGTGACGATCGCCGTCATCGACACGGGCGTCGATGGCAGCCATCAGGATCTCGCGGGCGCCATCGTCGGCGGAACCGACGTCTCGGGCGTCGGCAGCCCGAACGGGCAGACCCCGGTCGGCGACGACAGCGGGCACGGCACCATGGTCGCCTCCCTCCTCGCCGGTCGCGGCCACGGCGACGGCGCCGGCGTGATCGGCGTGGCCCCGGCCGCGAGCATCCTCGCGGTGTCGGTGGGGTTCGGCGTCGGCGCGGTGGACTCCGACGACCAGATCGCCCAGGCCGTGCGCTGGTCGGTCGACAACGGCGCCGACGTGATCAACATGTCCCTCACCCGCAACACCCTCGACTGGCCGCAGAGCTGGGACGACGCGTTCCTCTATGCCATGCAGAACGATGTCGTGGTGGTCGCCGCGGCCGGCAACCGGGGGAGCGGCACCACCGTGGTCGGCGCCCCGGCCACCATGCCGGGCGTGCTCACCGTCGCTGGCGTCGACCAGAACCGGCGCGCGAGTTTCGACGCTTCCTCGCAGGGCATCACGATCTCAGTGGCCGCGCCCAGCGAGGGCCTCGTCGGCGCAGGTCCGGGCAATACCTACTTCGAATGGTCGGGAACGAGCGGCGCGACCCCGATCGTCGCCGGCCTCGTCGCGCTCGTGCGGGCCGCCCATCCGGAGCTCGACGCCAACAACGTCATCAATAGGGTGATCCGCACCGCCAACGCCGTCGGCACCGAGGTGCCCAGTCCCATCTACGGCTACGGAACGATCGACGCCCGTGCGGCGGTGTCAGCGGATGTTGCGGCGGTCACCGCCAACCCGATGGGGGATCTGGCCGAGTGGATCCGCGTCTACCGGCGTGCCGCGGTCACCCCGGCGCCCGCTCCGTCATCCACCCCCGGGACCGCGCCGAGTCCGTCGTCGGCCCCCACCCCCGTGCCCCTTGATCCGCCCGCCGTCGCGAGCCCGTTCGGGGTGCTCCTGCCCAGCGTCGAGTCGCTCCGCGACGTCGGAATCCCCCTGCTGGTGGTGGGCGCCTTCGGGTCGCTCCTGGCCGTCGGACTGGCCCGCGCGGTCCGTGAATTGGGTCGCCTGAGGCGCAAGTAGGGTCTTGCCGCCGGTGTAGATTGTTCTCCGTGCCAAAAATCCTTATCGTTGGCGGCGGATACGCCGGTTTTTATACTGCCCTCGGGCTCGAGAAGTTGCTTGCCGCTGGTGAAGCGGAAGTCATCCTCGTCGACCCCCTCCCGTACATGACATACCAGCCCTTCCTCCCCGAGGTCGCGGCCGGCGCGATCGAACCGCGCCATGCGGTCGTCTCGCACCGTCGCCACCTGGACAAGACCGAGGTCATCAACGCCCGCGTCACCGGGATCAACCACGGGTCCAAGACGGCGACGATCACCCCGGAGCTCGGCGAGCCGTGGGAAATCGCCTACGACATCGTCGTGGTCACCGCCGGTGCGGTCTCGCGTACCTTCCCGATCCCGGGAGTCGCCGACGAGGCGATCGGCCTCAAGACCATCGAGGAGGCCGTCGCCGTGCGCGACCGCCTGCTCGCGAACTTCGATCGCGCCGCGAACCTCCCGGCCGGCCCGGAGCGCGACCGCCTGCTGACCTTCACCGTCATCGGGGGCGGCTTCGCCGGCATCGAGGTCTTCGGTGAGCTGCGCAGCCTGGCGAGCGCGCTCGTCAAGTTCTACCCCACGCTCACCTTCGACGACACCAGCTTCCACCTCGTCGAGGCGATGGGCCGGATCATGCCGGAGGTGTCGCTCAAGACAAGCCACTGGGTGCTCAAAAACCTCGCCCAGCGCGGGGCCGAGGTGCACCTCGAGACCCAGCTGGTCTCCGCGGTCGACGGCCGCATCGAGCTGTCGACGGGCGAGAGCTTCGAGTCGGACCTCATCATCTGGACCGCCGGTGTCATGGCCAACCCGATAATGCGCAACACCGACCTGCCCACCGAGGAACGCGGCCGCCTGCGCGTCGGGGCCGACCTTCGGGTGCGCAACGACGACGGAGTCGTCGAGGGCGCCTGGGGTGCCGGCGACGTCTCGGCCGTCCCCGACCTCACCGGCAAGGGCGTCGGCGGCTACTGCGTGCCGAACGCCCAGCACGCGGTTCGCGAGGGCAAGCTCATGGCGAAGAACGTGGTCGGAAGCCTCCGCGGCGACGCCCCGGCCGACTACCGCCACGACAACCTCGGCGCTGTCGCCAGCATCGGCCTCGGAATCGGCGTGTTCCAGTCCGGCAAGATCGCGATCACCGGCTTCCCCGCCTGGATCATGCACCGCGGCTACCACGGCCTGGCCATGCCCACGTGGGAGCGCAAGATCCGCGTGTTCACCGGCTTCGTGCTGAACTTCTTCCTGAGCCGCGACATCGTGTCGATCGAGGCCCGCGAGACCCCACGCAGCGCCTTCGCCGAATACGCCTCGCGCCCGAAGGTCTAGCCGGTCCGGCCGGGTCGCCCTGTGCGATCCGGCCCCCGCCCCCGTAGCCCAATGGCAGAGGCAGGCGACTTAAAATCGTTCCAGTGTGGGTTCGAGTCCCACCGGGGGCACTTCGTCGTGCGAGGGCTGTGCCGTCGCGGGGCACGCCTGTCGGCTGAGTGCAGTGGGCCGCGCGCTCGATCGAAGTCGCGCGGCGAAGCATCGCAGAAGTCCGTACAGCGGTGCTGCCGCGGAGGCCTGTGCACGGAGATGTGTCATCCGGACGGCCCTGGGGATCGCACATCCCTGTACAACGGCAGCTTCGTGGCCATCAATGTACGGAGTTGTGTCGTCCCGGGATGCGGGACGGGCGCCGCCGCCGTGCCGGAGGCCCGCTGCTTCATCCTCTCGGTGGTGGTCCCGCTCGCGACACGCTGACCGGCGTCGGCGAGGTCAACTGCGCGACCACAACGTCAGTCGCGCGTCGCTGACATCTGGTTCGCGATCGCCCAGACTCCGCAGAGGGCGATCAGCTCTAGCGCGGGCAGCCACGTGCAGCCGGGCGCGACGATGCTCGACCCGAGGATCTCGGCGGCAGACAGAAGCAGAGCGGGTGCCCCGACGATGGAGAATCCCTTCCGCGGGGCCAGCGACAGCACCATGAACTTCGCCCGCCCCCGTCCTGGTCCCCGCCACGACTGCCCCGGGTCCTAGACTCACATGACGGTTGTTCGGATACGGGAGGGTGACCATGACCATCAGCATGTTCGACCTGTTCAGCATCGGCATCGGGCCCTCGAGCTCGCACACGGTCGGGCCCAT
>JACMNE010000128.1 GCA_014378715.1 Microbacteriaceae bacterium | reverse complement strand
GGCGATCGCCCCACCTACGTGTTCACCAGCCGGTCGCTGCCTGTTCCGACCGGGCCCGATGTGCGTGTCATGGCGGGAGGTGTCGCGGACGCGTTCCTGGCGATCCTGGCCGCGGAGAAGGACGTCTGGGTGGTCGGGGGGAGGGGACCTCGCGGGCCAGCTCGCGACGCTCGTCTATGACGTCACCGACTGACGTTCAGCCGGCGGCGGGGCCGTCCAGCCAGATCCGGTCGGGCACCGAACGGGCCACCCGCCGCAGCCATGGCTCGGGCTCCGGCCACATCCGACTCGTGGGCAGGCCCCGCAGCAGTCCGGCGAGGGGTGTGCCCCCGTCTGTCTCCCAGGGGATGACCCGGGTCGGAGCGGCCTGCGGCAGCACCCCGAGCCACCAGTGCTTCCAGGTGGGCGGCAGCGATGCCGGGTCGACGACCACGTAGTAGTCGGGCATGCTCACCTCTCCGGTCCCGAACGCGTCGACGGCCCTGTCGACCTCGAGGTCGAGGATTCCGATCGTGGACTGGTCGTCGAAGAACTCCACCCAGGCGGCGGCGACGTGCTCGAGCGGATCCCGGTCGTGCACCAGGTACGCAGACTGCCCGCGGGCGATCCAGCCGCGCAGTGCCCGGTCCGGATGGTCGGCGAACCGCGCGCCGCGCACGTTCGGGAACAGGTCCAGGGCCTCGATGATCCGCGGCGCGTGGTCGCCCACAACGACGACGGTGGTGCCCGATGAGCCTTCCCTACGCCGACTGTACGCCCGACATCCGCTGCCGGACAGGAATGGGAAGCATTTGTCACAGGCGCGTGTTCTCTCCGACATGACACCCAGCATCCCCACCGCCCGCGCCGTCGTCTACAGCGAGACCGGCGAGCCCTCCGTGCTCCGCCTCGTCGAGCGCGAGATCGCCGATCCCGGCGCCGGTGAGGTGCGCGTGCGGATCGCCGTCTCCGGGGTGAACCCCACCGACTGGAAGTCCCGCCGCGGCGCGCGTCCGGGCGAAAACGTCGACGAGGTCGTGCCTAACCAGGACGGCGCCGGCATCATCGACGCCATCGGCGAGGAGGTCACGAACGTCGCGCCCGGCGACCGCGTCTGGCTCGCCCTCGCTGCACACCAGCGCACCGACGGCGGCACCGCGCAGGAGTACGCTGTGCTCCCCGCCGAGCGGGTGTTCCCCCTGGCAGCGGATGTGGGCTTCGACATCGGCGCGAGCCTGGGAGTCCCCGCGATCACCGCCCACCGCGCCCTCACGGTCTCGGAGGACGGCCCCTCCCGCCTGTCACCCGGCGCCCTCGACGGCAGGGTCGTGCTGGTCGCCGGGGGTGCCGGGGCCGTCGGCCACGCCGCGATCCAGCTCGCCCGCTGGGCCGGCGCCACCGTCATCACCACCGTGAGCGGACCCGAGAAGGCCGCCCTCGCGACCGCCGCCGGCGCCCACCATGTGGTGAATTACCGCACCTCAGACGCCGCGACCGAGATCCGCGCCATCGCGCCCGACGGCGTCGACCTCGTCGTCGAGGTGTCGCCAACGCAGAACGCGGAGCTCAACGTGCGGGTCGTGCGCAATCGTGCCTCGATCGCCGTCTACGCGAACAACGGCGGCGACGAGCTCACCCTCGACGTGCGCACTCACTTCAGCCTCAATATCCGCTATCAGTTCCTGCTGCTGTACACGGTCGGCCAGGCGGAGATCGAGGCGGCCGCGGCGGACATCACGCAGGCCCTCGCCGATGGCGCCCTGCCGGTGGGAGCGGATGTCGGGCTGCCGCTGCACTGGTTCGAGCTCACTGATACCGCAGCAGCCCATGCCGCGGTCGAGGCCGACACCGTCGGCAAGGTGCTCATCCGCGTGACGGACGAGCTCGACTAGGGCGGATCTTGCGGCGGACGCCCGCGCGCGATCGAATAGGGGCATGACCGAGACCGTGACCAGGGTGGAATCCGCCGACGGGACCACCATCGCCGTCGAGTGGGCGGGGTCGGGTCCGCCCCTGGTCCTCGTCGGGGGTGCCTTCAACACCCGGCAGTCCGCCGTGCCTTTGGCCAGGCGGCTCGAGTCCGACTTCACCGTCTGGCGCTACGACCGGCGCGGCCGCGGAGAGAGCGGGGCCGCCTCGGCGATCCTGGGCGAGCGGGACAACGGGCGCGCCGTCGGCCAGGACGTCGCCGACCTCGCAGCCGTCGTCGCCCTCGCCGCGGAGGGAGGGTCGCCGGTGGGCGTCTACGGGCACTCCTCCGGCGCGATCGTCGCCCTCGAGGGTGCCGCCCGCGGACTGCCGATCGCCCGCGTCGCAGCCTACGAGCCTCCGTACACATCGGGAATGACCGAGGAAGATCGCTCGGGAGCCACCGGCGACGCGATCCGCGCCGCGGTGACGGCCGGGGACCCCGACACCGCTGCCCGGGTCTTCATGCGTCTGGTCGGGATACCGCCCCAGGCCATCGACGGCATCGCCAACGCCCCGTTCTGGTCTGGCATGGTTGCCATCGCGCACACCCTGCCCTACGACCTCGCGCTCAGCGGCGACGGGGCTGCGCCCGACCGGCTGTCGCGGATCGCGGTGCCGACGCTGGTGCTCGATGGCGGGGCGAGTCCGGAATGGGCGGGGGAGGCGTCATCTGCTCTGCTGGGAATCGTGCCTGCTGCCACCAGGATCACCGTGCCGGGCCAGGATCACAACGTGGACGAGACCGTGCTCGCACCGGTGCTGCGCGAATTCTTCCAGGCCCGTTGATCTGAGCCTGTCCTGGGTGTAATGTGCAACCAAATGGTTGTACATAAAGCCTCCGAGGCGGAGAAGGATCTCATCTTCCACGCCCTGGCCGACGCCACTCGTCGTGACATCGTCGGCCGGGTCATCGAGCGTGAGCAATCCATATCCTCTCTCGCGCAGCGCTATGCGGTGAGTTTCGCCGCGGTGCAGAAACAGGTCGCGGTGCTCGAGCGCGCGTCGCTCGTGCACAAGGTGCGGCATGGGCGCGAGCAGGTGGTGCATGTGAACCACTCGACAATCCAGAGAGCCGCCGACCTGCTCCACACCTTCGAGGTGCTGTGGGAGAAGCGGATGATCCGCATCGAGGAGATTCTCGCGGAGGACATCCTCGCGGACGAAGCGAAAGGGAGATTCTGATGGCCACCATCAGCTCGGTGAAGGACCCCGTGAACGCGACGCTCACCATGGTCGCCGAATTCGACGCCCCGGTCGAACGGGTGTGGCAGGTCTGGGAGGACCCGCGCCAGCTCGAACGCTGGTGGGGACCGCCGACCTGGCCGGCGACCTTCGAGAGGCACCGCCTCGAGGTCGGCTCGGACTCGACGTACTACATGACTGGGCCCGAGGGCGAGACGTCGCGCGGCTGGTGGGACATCACCGCCGTCGATGCCCCGCGCCGGCTGGAGTTCACCGACGGGTTCGCGAAGGACGACGGCGAGCGCGACACCTCGATCGACCCGATCCGCGCCGTTGTCACCTTCGAGGCGACCGCGACCGGCACCAGGATGACGACGGTGTCGAGGTTCACGGACACCGCTCACCTCGCCCAGCTCGAGGAGATGGGCATGGAGGAGGGGATGACCCTCGCGATGGGCCAGATCGAGGGCATCCTCGCCGGCTCGTCCGTCGGGTCGGCGCAGTCGGGGCCCCGCAGTCAACCGCCGCGAGTGTGAACGGCACGCGCGCGCCGTCGCGGGGCTGCCGGGTGGGGGCGTCGCCCTTTCGTCGCCCGCAGGAATCGCCCGCCGTTTGGTCCTACGCTGTCGACATGGCAACGAAGCGGGCTCGCGCCGCCCTGGCGACGGGGTACTTCCTCATCGATGTCACCGTCGTGCTTCTCTTCATCTATGCGGGCCGCGAGACCCGTGGCGTCTCGCTCATCGAGGATCTCGCCCAGGGCGGACCGTTCGTCGCCGGCATCATCGTCGGCTGGCTCGGCGGCCGTGTCTGGCGGGCACCCCGCCGGGTGATGTGGCAGGGGATCGCCGTCTGGGTGTCGACCGTGGTCATCGGCCTCGCACTGCGGGTCGCATCGGGCGACCCGACTGACTCCCGGTTCATGTTCATCACGTTCATCTCGCTGGGCGCGTTCCTGCTCGGCTGGCGCGGGGTCGCCTGGATCCTCGATGCCCTGTTCGGGCGGGCGCGGCCCAGGGTCGTGGACGACAAGTACCGCAAATGAGCGCCGAGGTCTTGAGAGGCGGTAGCGTCATGGTCATGCGCTTCGCCCACGAACGGCTCGTCACGGTCGTGACTGCGCTGTTCCTGGCGCTCACCGTGGCGCAGGGCGACCACGCCCTCGTCATCGCGGGGCTCGCGGCCCTGGCCATCGCGGCCATCGCCGTCACGTCCGTGGCGGTGCGCAGCGCCGCATCCGTGCCCGGCCGTCTGGAGATCGTTGTCGGCCGGAGGGCGCACGCCCACCGCGAAGCGCTCTCCGTCGCGCCCGCGCCGCAGCACCCGTCGACTGCGGGCCGCCCCCGCACGCGCGCCCCGTCGGGGCCCCTGGCCGCGTAGCCTCCCGACCCGTCCGGTGTCGCCGGACCGGAGTCGAGTGGCCCTGCGTGGCCGCACGGCCCCCACCTCCCCTTCGACGGCAAGGACATGCCATGGACCCGTTTTCTGTACCTCTCATCGCGGGGCTGCTCGACGCAGCATCCGCTTTCCTGGGGGTCATCACAACCCTCATCACGCCGTTCGGCGGCACCGCGAGCGCCGCCCTCGCGATCGTGGCGCTCACGGTGATCGTGCGCACGTTCCTGATCCCGGTCGGTGTCTCGCAGGTGCGCGCCGAGTTCGCCCGCCGCCGACTCGCGCCTCAACTCGCCGTGCTGCAGGCGAGGTACAAGAAGAATCCGACGCGGCTGCAGGAGAAGACCCTCGAGCTGTACCGGCGGGAGAAGACGTCGCCGGTCGCCGGACTTCTGCCGGTGCTCGCGCAGGCGCCGGTGCTCTCGCTCGTCTACGCGCTGTTCCTGCGGGACAGCATCGACGGGCAGCCGAACCCGCTGCTGGGCGAAACGCTCGCGGGGGTGCCGCTCGGCTCGTCGCTCTCGCACATGCTGGCTGGCGGCGAGGCCTGGCCCGCCGTGGCGGTGTTCCTGGTGCTGCTCGCGGTGATGGCGGCGACCGCGGCGGTCACCAGGCGGGTCGCACGGCGCTGGCAAGCGGATGTGGCGCCCGCCCCTCTGGCACCCGTCCCCCTGGCGCGGGTGGCCGCGTCCCTCAGCTGGCTGCCCTTCCTCACCGTGGCCTTCGCGGCGATGGTGCCGCTCGCGGCCACGCTGTACCTCACGGTGACGACCGCGTGGACCCTCGCGGAACGCTCGCTCCTGAGGAGGAGGTTCCTGCGGGGGACGCGGCTGCCTCGGGGGATTCCGGCGTGAGGGTTACGGGCAGACGAACGGCTGGCCGCCGATGGTGATGGTCTGGCCGGAGGCTCCCTCGCAGGCCGCGGCGATCTGACCGGTGGTCGCGAAGACAGCGATGACGGCGACGACCGTGAAGGTGACGAAGACGAGGAAGAGGACGAAGCCGACGATGATCGCCGCGAGAGCCGGTCCGTTGGGGAATCCGGCCTTCTTCGACTTGCGCAGTGCGACGATTCCGACGATCGCGCCGACGATGTTGAGGAAGATCGCCAGCACGAGCGCGACGATTCCGAGGGTCTTGGCGGGGTTCTCCCCGCCGGGTGCGACCGGGGCCGGTGCCGCATAGGGAGGAATGCTCGAGGCGTCTGACATGGGGGCTCCTTCGAATCAGCCCCTCCGGTCGGAAGTGCTACCTCTACGGTAACTGTGAATCCGCTAGAAATGTGAGCCGGCGCATAGGGTGACTGGCATGACGACGTCATCGACCGCCCAGCCCGCCACCCAGCCCACGTCTCACCTCGGCCGCACGGGGGTGGAGGTGAGCCGACTGTGCCTCGGCACGATGATGTTCGGCGACTGGGGCAACCGGGACCATTCGGAGTCGATCCGCATCATCCGCCACGCGATCGACTCGGGCATCAACTTCATCGACACCGCCGACATCTACTCCTTCGGGGAGTCGGAGGAAATCGTCGGGCAGGCGATCGCCCAGTCCGGGCGTCGCGACGACATCGTGCTCGCGACAAAGTTCTTCAACGGCATGAAGCAGAAGCCCAACTATCGCGGTGGCTCTCGTCGGTGGATCATCCGCTCGGTCGAGGACTCCCTGCGCCGCCTCGGCACCGACCACATCGACCTGTACCAGATGCACCGGCCCGACGAGCACTCCGACATCGAGGAGAGCCTCGGAGCCCTCACCGACCTCGTCACGGCGGGCAAGGTGCGCTACATCGGTTCGTCGACCTTCCAGCCCTCGCAGGTCGTCGAGGCGCAGTGGTCGGCCCGGCAGAACCATCTGGCCAGGTTCGTGTCGGAGCAGCCGCCGTACTCGATCCTCACCCGCGGCATCGAGGCCGACCTGCTGCCGACCACCCAGCGGCACGGCCTCGGCACCCTCGTCTGGAGCCCGCTCGCCGGCGGCTGGCTGAGCGGCAGATTCCGGCACGGCGCGGAGCTCCCGTCCACCCACCGCAGCGACCGCAACCCCGGCCACTACGACCTCTCCAAGCCGGCGATCGCCGCGAAGCTCGACGCGGCAGACGCGCTCGGCGCCGTGGCCGACGAGGCAGGAATCCCGCTCGTGCACCTCGCCATCGCCTTCGTGCTCCGGCACCCCGCGGTGACGAGCGCGATCATTGGACCTCGCACGATGGAGCAGCTCGAGACGCAGCTCGGCGCCGCGTCGGTGGTGCTCGACACGGAGGTGCTCGACCGAATTGACGCGATCGTCGCCCCCGGCACGAACGTGAACCCCGAGGATGCCGGCTTCAGCAACTACTGGCTGGACCCCGCCCGGCGGCGCGGCTGAGCGCGCGCCGGTGCGCGTCGGCGGCCCACCGCGGGGAGCTCCGGTGCGCGCCGCCGCCCCGTCAGTCGGACCGGCCGCGCGGCCGGAACGACCGCTGCACAACAGCGGCGGAGAGCCCCGCGATCATGATCGCACCGCCGACGAGCTGCGTGAGAGTGGGCACCTCGCCCTGAACGAGCCACGCGGTGATGATGCCGATGATCGGGATGAGCAGGGTGAACGGCACCACGGCACTCGTCGGGTACCTCGACAGGAGAAAGTTCCAGATGCCGTAACCGACGAGCGAGGCCCCGACGGCCGTGTACACGGTGCTGAGGATCGCGATGACGGAGAGGTTCGCCAGGCTCTCGCCGACGACGGTCGGCCCGTCGAACAGCAGCGCCAGCGCCAGGCTCGGGATCGGGACGATTGCCCCCGACCACACCACTAGCGACAGGCTCGACGTCGACTTGGCCCGGCGGCTCAGCACGTTGCCGACCGCCCAGGACAGCGCAGCGAGCAGTGTGACGACCAGCGGCAGCCACGGCGCCTCGTTTCCGTGACCGAATATGACAACACCGAGGCCGGCCATGCCGATCACAATCCCGACTACCTGCCTGCGCGACGGGCTCTCCTTCAGGATCAGCGCGGAGACGATGACCGACAGCACCACCTGCGTCTGCAGCACGAGCGACGCGAGTCCGGCCGGCATACCGATCGCGAGCGCGATGTACAGCAGCACGAATTGCCCGAAGCTCAGGAAGCTCCCGATCAGCAGCACATTCCGCCAGCCGATCGTTGGCGGGCGCACGAAGAAGATCGCCGGGATGACCACGAGGGTGAACCGCATCGCGAGGAAGACGAGCGGCGGCACGCCCTTCAGCCCCTCGTCGATCACCACGAAATTCAGACCCCAGATGACGACGACGACGAGCGCGAGGAGGCTGTGTCGAAGAGTCACGGACACCAGCCTCTCACCCGGGGGGCGCGCCATCCGCTTCGGTGAGCTTTCATTCTCTTGAGCGGATGTCGCGGGGCGGGCCGATACTGGAGGAAAGCGGACGGCAACGGGGCCCCGGTCCGATGGTGGGAACATTCAGATCACGGGGGGACCATGGCCAGATTCACCGTTCAGTTCGACGATGTCTCGACGTATGCCGCGCTCGTGTACCGGCTCAAAACGCTGACGCAGGAGATCGACAACCAGGTCGGGCACGCGGGCGAGATCATCTTCCCGGAGCGGCGGGAGATCGAGACGGTCCTGAGCGACGGCAGCGTCGGCCGATGGGAGATCACGACCCCCGCGACGAGCATCGGCGTCGATTAGCCCGTCTTTTTTTTCATCATTCAGGAGTTCGGGGTGCCCGGCCTCCTGCCTGCACTTCATTATTCAGGTGTCCCGGCTGGCGCTCGACGAATAATTGCGCCAGGCAAGCGGATGTGGCGCTTTGAATCGTCATCTCATTGGTTCGCGCACGATCTGTGCGTGACGCCGATCCGCGACATCTGCTTTTCCTGAATGATGATCAGGGGCGGCGGCCGAAACTCCTGAATGATGACCGTTGGAAGCGCAAGCGGCGGGGCGGGGCTACCGCGGCGGAGTCATCGGTGCCAACGGCGAGCACGATGCCGCCGTTGAGGGCGATCCCGTCGATGTCGTCGATGCTGATCACGCGGGCTCCCGGATGGTGGTCCGCTCAGGATACCGCCGGGCGTCGGTGCGAAGGAGTGTCGGTGTCGCGGGGGCCTCAGATTCCGGTCGCGGCGAGCGCGAACACCGACAGCACCACGGTCGCCGGGGCGACGACGAGGCCGAAGAGGGCGTATCCGCGCCAGGAGATGATCACGTTCATCTTCGTCAGCCGGTCGTGCCAGCAGCAGGCTCGCGGTGTTCGCCAGCCACACCGTCGTCAGGGCGAACGGCAGCGGCGGCAGACCCGCCTGCCTGGCGACGGTCACCACGATCGGGGTGAGCAGAACCGCCGTGGTGTCGAGGGAGAGGAAGACCGTCGACAGCACCGCGACGAGCGCCACGAACAGCCAGAGCACCACACTGCGCCCGCGGCCCCAGTGACGCAGCCGGCGTGCGATTCAGGTGAACAGCCCGGCCTCGGCCATCAACTCGGTCGCGACGGTCATCGCCAGAACGAACGCCAGGATCGGCAGCACCCGCTCGGCCAGGGCCTCGATGTCGGCGACGGGGAGCATCCCGGTGGCGACGGCAACGCCGCCCACCAGGAGCAGCGCCGCTCCGATCAGCGCGAGGCGCACGGCCGGTCAGGGATTCGCGGGACGGCGGGCGGTCTCCCGCGCAATCAGGGTCTCGAGGAACGACACGTTCTGCGTCATCGTGAGCTCCACGACGTTGGCACTGAACCGCAGTGAGAAGGTCACCGCGAACGGCTCGCGGGTGAACTGCATCGTCACCGCGAAGGTGTCGGGAGCCACCCAGGCGCCGCTGGCCGCCATATCGGTCTGCTCTCCGTTCGTCATCACATCGACCGACGGCGCGCGCCCCGCCACCCAGGTGCCGGAGCCGAACGCGATCGGGTGGTCGTCGACGACCCCCTCCCATCGGGTGGCGACCGTCAGCGAACCCCGCTCGAGGCGCACCGACACCAGTCCGGCGTCGTTGTCATCGAAGTCGAAGCGGATGCCGGCGACCCGATCCGCGAGACCGGGAGCGGGCACCGCCGCAGGGTGCCGCACCTCGAGGCGTGCGAGCTGCCCGCGCAGTGCTGCGGGGGCCGCGGCATCCGCTGGAAGAGGCACGTCTCCCGACAGGGCGGGCAGCAGGTGCTCCCAGACGGCGTCGCGGGCGGGCTGGGTGTCGGGCAGTCCTGAGGTCATGACCACCACGGACTGGGCCTCTGGCAGCACGATGATCATCTGCCCGAACGCCCCGTCGGCGCGGTAGGCACCGTGCTGGCTGCGCCAGAACTGGTAGCCGTAGCCGAGGGTGTGGTCGGCGTCCTCGCCCTCGAGCTCGTTCGGCACCTGGAAGGCGGTCGCCTCGTCGACCCAGCCGGACGGCATGATGCTCGCGCCGTTCCAGGCCCCCCGCTGCAGGAGCAGCTGGCCGAAGAGCGCCATGTCCTCCGTGGTGATGTTGAGGCCCCAGCCGCCGGTATCGATGCCGCGCGGGCAGGCCTCCCAGGCGGCGCCGACGATACCGAGCGGGTCGAGGAGCCGAGGGGTGAGGTAGTCGAGCAGCCGTTCGCCTGTGAGTGACTGCAGGATAGCCGACAGCAGGTAGGTGGCGCCGCTGTTGTAGACGAAGGTGCTGCCCGGGGCCAGGGCCACCGGCGCGGAGAGGATCGCGCGCGACCAGTTGTGCTCGGTGGAGGTGAGAGTGGCCATCGTGTCCTCCCCGTGGCCGGTCGTCATCGTGAGCAGGTGGCGCACGGTCATCGCCGCCAGGTTCGCACTCACGACCGGCGGGAGGTCGTTCGGCAGTAGGTCGACGACGAGGTCATCCAGGGTGAGGGCGCCCTCGTCGATCGCGAACCCGACGCCCATCGCCGTGAAGCTCTTCGACACCGAGAACATCTTGTGCGGCAGGTCGCGCGCGAACGGGGCCCACCAGCCCTCGGCGATCACCGAGCCGTGGCTGAGGATCATCAGGCTGTGCAGGTCGTGCAGGTCGCGGTCGGCGACGCGCAGGAACTCCGAGATGGCGGCGGACGCCACGTTCTGCGCTTCAGGGGTGCTGCGCGGCAGCGGGGTGCGGGGTGTCATGTCGCCAGCATACGAAACAAGCGCTCAGTCGGTGCGCTCGAGCACGAACACCGGGATCTCGCGATCGGTCTTCTCCTGGTAGTCGGCGTAGTCCGGGAACGCGGCGACCGAGCGCTCCCACCACAGTGTCTTCTCGGCCCCGTCGACCAGACGTGCGGTGTACCCGTGCTTCACGGGGCCGTCCTGCAGCTCGACCTGTGGGTGGGCAAGAAGGTTGAAGTACCAGACCGGATGTTTCGGGGCGCCGCCGAGCGAGGAGACGACGGCGTAGGCGCCGCTGTGCTCGACCCGCATCAGCGCGGTCTTGCGCAGCTTGCCTGATTTCGCGCCGACAGAGGTGAGGATGATGACCGGCATCCCGCGGAGGGTGGTTCCCTCCAGGCCGCCGGACGATTCGTAGAGTTCCGCCTGCTCGCGGGCCCAGGTGGAGGTGCTCGGTTCGTATTCTCCTGTGAGTGCCATGTGGGGCACAACGTGGGGCGAGCGGGGATTATTTCTGATGGCCGGAACCGGTGCCCGCCGGGTAGAGGACGGCGTCGGCGCCGTCGAACCGGAACCAGACGGTGTCGCCGACGGCCAGGTCGAGGTCGGCGGCGACCGCGGGGGAGATATCGGCCGAGAGCAGCCCGGAACTCACCCGGATGACGTCGCCGCGCGGCTCGAGGTCGTGCACGGTGCCGCGGATGGTGTTGTCGAGTCTGGCGGTGAGTCCGGTTGTGCGTCCGACGGGCGCATCCGTGGCACGTCCGGCTGGCGCGGTGTCGACGGTAACCGCGAGCGGTCGGATGGCGGCGATCACGGGGGCGCCGAGCGGTGCCGGGGCCGGGTCGCCGATCGTGATCCCTGTGCCGTCCGGCAGCCGCAGGCCGTCGGCCGTCCGAGACCCGGCGAGGACGTTGAGGCCGGCGATGCGTGCCGCGAAGGCGCTGCGCGGGCGCTCGAGCACCTGACGGGTCGCCCCCTGCTCGACGATGCGTCCGCCCTCGATCACCACCACCCGGTCGGCGAGGGTATAGGCGTCAAGGGCGTCATGGGTCACGAGGATGGCGCTGCGCCCGGCGAGCACCCGGCGTAGCATCCGCCGCAGCGCCGGGGCGACCGACACGTCGAGGGAGGCGAGAGGCTCGTCGAGCAGCAGCAGCCGGGGCTCGGAGGCGAGGGCACGGGCCACCGCGATGCGCTGCGCCTCGCCCCCGGAGAGGCCGCCCGGCCGGCGGTCGGCGAACTCGCTGCCGTCGACCTCCGCCAGCCACTCTGCGGCGCGACGGCGTGCCTCGCGGGTGCTTGCCCCGGCGCTCCGGGGTCCGAAGGCGACGTTGTCCAGCACGCTGAGGTGCGGGAAGAGCAGTGCTTCCTGGGCGAGCAGGGAGATGCCGCGCTCGTGCGGGGGCAGCCATCGATCCGGCTCGCCCGACCCCAGGGCAAAGAGCACCCGGCCGTCGAGCTCGGCCCGGCCGGCGTCCGGACGCACGAGGCCGGCCGCTGCCTCGAGCAGCGTCGACTTGCCCGCGCCGTTGGGGCCGAGGATCGCCACGGTCTCGCCCGCCGCGACCTGGAGGTCGAGGTCGACGTCGCGGGTGTCCACCCGCAGGCGCAGGGAGAGGGTCATCCGGTCCTCCCCATCAGCGATCCGCGGCCGCGGTAGGTCACGGCGACAATGACCACCGCGACGACGACCAGCACCAACGACAGGGCGACGGCCGCATCGGGGTCAGTCTCGCGCTGCAGGTAGATCTCCAGGGGAAGGGTGCGGGTCGTGCCCTGGAGGCTCCCGGCGAAGGTGAGGGTCGCCCCGAACTCGCCGAGAGCGCGGGCGAAGGAGAGCACCGCCCCGGAGACGAGCGCCGGGAGCACGAGCGGGAGGGTCACCCGCCGCAGCACGGTCGTCGGCCGGGCGCCGAGGGTCGCCCCGACCGCCTCGTAGCGGGTGCCGACCGTGCGCAGGGCGCCCTCGAGGCTGACGACGAGGAACGGCATCGCGACGAAAGTCTGCGCGAGAACCACGGCGGTGGGGGAGAAGGCGATGTCGACGCCGAGCTCCCGGAGCGGGGCGCCGAGCATTCCGCGCCTGCCGAAGGTGTAGAGCAGCGCGAGGCCGCCGACCACGGGCGGCAGTACCAGCGGCAGAAGCACGAGAGCACGGAGTATCCGCTGCCCCCGGAAGGAAGTGCGGGCGAGGGTGAGTGCGAGCGGCACGCCGAGGAGCACACAGAGGGCGGTCGCGGCGAGGGAGGTGCGCAGGCCCAGGCTGAGCGCGGCCAGCGACGACTCGCTCGTGATCAGGGGCACGAAGTGCGCCCAGTCGACGCGAGCGACGATGGCGACCAGCGGCAGCACCACGAGGGCGGCGCCGACCACGGCGACCGCCACCACCCAGCGCGGTATGCCGATCAGTGGTCGCCCGGCACCGCGTGCGCCTGTGGGCTGCGCGCCGGCGCCCTGCCTCCCGATGGCCAGCCTTCCGGTGACCGGGCGGTCAGCTCCGATGCTCAGGGGGCGCCGAACCCGGCGGCGGCGAGCACGTCGCGCGCTGCCGACCCCGTCGCGTACTCCACGAAGGCCGCGGCGAGGGCACCGTCGGTCACGGCGACGATCGGATAAGTGTTGACGGCGGAGGACGACTCGGGGAACTCGATGCCCAGGACCGCGTCGCCCGCGGTGCGCACGTCGGTCACGTAGACAAGGCCGGCATCCGCTTCTCCGGAGGTGATCTTGCCGAGCACGTCGGTGACGGAGGACTCCTCGCTCGCGGGGGTGAGGGAGAGACCGGCGGTGGCCATGACCGCGGCGGTCGCCGCGCCGCAGGGAACCTGGGGGGCGCAGACGACGGTGGTCACGCCGGCACTCGCGAGGTCGGCGAGGGAGGTGACGCCGGCCGGGTTGTCGGGGGGTACCGCGATCTCGAGGGTGTTGGTCGCGAAGTCCATCGGGGTGCCCGCGGCGAGCCCCGCGCCGGTCACCTTCGCCATGTTCTTCTTGTCGGCGGTCGCGAAGACGTCGGCTGGCGCCCCCTCGGTGATCTGGGTGGCCAGGTCGGAGGATCCGGCGAAGTTGAGCGTGACGGTGGTGCCCGGGTGGTCGGCCTCGAAGTCGGCGGCCAACGTGGTGAAGGTCGCGGTGAGGGAGGCGGCGGCGTAGACGACGATCGTGCCGGAGAGGGCGTCGCCCACGGGGGCGGGGGCGGCGGGGCCGGAGCAGGCGGTCAGGCCGAGCGCGATCAGCGCGGCGGCGGCAGGGAGGCGGACGTTCACTGGTCGGCCCTTCTTGCGGGGCTCTCGCCTTTTGAGGGGCTCTCGACCCTCGCGGGGGTCTCGACGATGACGGTGGTGGCCTTGACCACGGCGATGGCGACCGAGCCGGGTTCGAGTCCGAGCTCGCGCACCGCCTCGCTGCTCATCAGCGACACGATCCGGTGCGGTCCGCACTGGATCTCGACTTGGGCCATGACGGTGTCCATGGTGACGGCGGTCACGAGTCCCACGAAGCGGTTACGTGCCGAGCGGCCGATGCCGGACGGATCGTCGGGCAGCACGGCGTTCGACCTGGCGAGCCTGGCCAGTTCCAGCCCGTCGACGACGGTGCGCCCGGACTCGTCGAGTCCGTTGGTGAGGGCGCCGCTCTCGATCCAGCGACGGACGGTGTCGTCACTGACCCCGAGGTAGTGGGCGGCATCTTTCACGCGGAGTTGGGCCATGACTCGATGATACGTCCGCATTTGAGGAGAAACACGCGGTTCTGCCCCGCAGATGCGGTTTCAAGCGGGCACGTGGGAATCAGGGGGCGGTATCGGGAATGAGTCGGGGGCCGCATACTGTTTCCCACGACGGCGACTGTGCGCCTGAACGGTGCCCGCCCAACCCGAGGAGATTCGCGCAATGACCCACGTCCCCACGATTACCCTGAACAACGGAGTCGAGATCCCCCAGCTCGGCTTCGGTGTATTCCAGGTCGTCCCCGCCGAGACCCGCGCCGCGACCCTGGAGGCGCTCGAGGTCGGCTACCGCCACATCGACACCGCCGAGATGTACGGCAACGAGGCGGGTGTCGGAGAGGCCGTGCGCGACTCCGGTATCCCGCGCGACGAGATCTTCATCACCAGTAAGCTCAACAACGGCTTCCATGCCCGAGCGGATGCCCTTGCCGCGTTCGAGGGCACCATGTCGGCCCTCGGCGTCGACGAGCTCGACCTGTTCCTGATCCACTGGCCGCTCCCGGCCGTCGGCGACTTCGTCGAGACCTGGAAGGCCATGGAGGAGATCCTCGCGACCGGTCGCGTCCGCGCGATCGGGGTGTCGAACTTCCAGGCGCACCACCTGCAGCGCCTCTTCGACGAGACCGGCACCGTGCCGGCCGTCAACCAGATCGAGGTGCACCCCTACCTCACGCAGGACGCGCTGCGTGCGTTCAACCACGAGCACGGCATCGCCACCGAGGGCTGGTCCCCGATCGCGCAGGGCACCGTGCTTCACGAGGGCATCCTCGGCGAGATCGGCGAGCGCGTCGGCAAGACGCCGGCCCAGGTCGTGTTGCGCTGGCACCTGCAGCGGGGCGACATCGTCTTCCCGAAGTCGGTCACCCGCAGCCGGATCGAGGAGAACCTCGACCTGTTCGACTTCGAGCTGACCGGAGAGGACGTCGCGGCGATCACCGCCCTCAACAAGGACGAGCGCACCGGCCCGAACCCGGACGAGTTCAACTACATCCCGTAACCGGAATACGAAAAGGGCGGGCACTCGACGAGTGCCCGCCCTTTTTGCGCCCGTGCGGGCGAGTGGCTAGTGGCCGGCGGGCATCCGCTCTCCGTCGGCTGGCTCGGTGGGCCGGCGGATCAGGAAGGCGAGCGGGATGGCGAAGAGCGAGATGATCGTGCCGTAGAAGAACGCGGTGGTGATCCCGCCCGCGATCGCCTCGGTGTCCCCGGCCCCGGTCGCCAGCAGTGCGGCGGACTGGGTCGTCATCACGGCGATGAACACCGCGGTGCCGATCGCCCCGGCCACCTGCTGGATCGTTGAGACCGTGGCGCTGCCGTGCGAGTACAGCGACCGGGGGAGCGAGCCGAGGCCGGCGCTGAACAGCGGGGTGAACAGCAGTGCGAGTCCGGCGCTCAGTGTCATGTGGCCGAGCAGCACCCGCCAGATCGACGTGGTGTCGTCCATCATGGACATAGAGAAGAACGCCGAGCTGACCAGCAGAGACCCGGCCACGAGTAGCAGGCGCGGGCCGAAGCGGTCGAAGGCGCGGCCGACGAACGGCGCCATCGATCCCATGATCAGTCCGCCGGGCAGCAGCAGCAGCCCGGTGGTGAGGGTGTCGAGCCCGAGCGCGGTCTGCGTGAACAGGGGAAGCAGGATGATCGTGCCGAACAGCGCCATCATGCTGATCGCCAGCATCGTGGTCGACAGGGTGAAGTTGCGCGACGTGAAGGTGCGCAGGTCGAGCAGGGCGCTGTCGGTCTTCTGCAGGCGGAGCTGGCGCTGCACGAACAGCAGGAGGGCAATGACGCCCACGCAGAGCGGTCCCCAGCCGGCGATCGGACCCATCTCGGCCGCTGCCTCGCCGAGGTTGCTGAGCCCATAGACCAGGCCGCCGAACCCGAAGGCGGCGAGGATGACGGAGGGCACGTCGAGCCGCGTCGCCTTCGGGGTCGAGACGTTCTGGATCTTGGCGACGCCGAGCGCGAGCGCGGTGAGGGCGATGGGCAGCACGATGATGAACATCCAGCGCCATTCGAGGGAGTTGAGGATGATGCCGGAGATCGTCGGCCCGATCGCGGGCGCGACGGAGATGACGATGGCGATGTTCCCCATCATGCGTCCACGTGACTCCGCCGGCACCAGGTTCAGCACCGTGGTCATCAGCAGCGGCATCATGATGGCCGTGCCGACCGCCTGGATGACGCGCCCGACCAGCAGCACCTCGAAGCCGGGCGCGAGCGCCGCGATGAGCGTGCCGAGGCTGAACATCGACATGGCCGTGATGAAGACGGGGCGGGTGGTGAAGCGCTGCAGCAGGAACCCGGTGATCGGGATCACGGTGGCCATGGTCAGCAGGAATGCGGTGGTGAGCCACTGCGCCGCGGTGGCCGTGATGCTCAGGTCGATCATGAGCTCCGGCAGGGCCACGCCCATGATCGTCTCGTTGAGGATCACGACGAACGCCGAGGCGAGGAGGAGGCCGATGACGAGCCGATTGCGGGCACTCACGGCCTCGTGCGGGGTGGTGTCGACGATGGGCGTGCTCGCCGTGGAGGTGTTCGAGATGAGGACAGTCCTGTCGCGTAGAATAATTGTTGGGGGTTACAAACTATATTAGCGGGCGTCGCCCGCTTCCGTAAGCCAGCTCCCCACCCCACAAGGAGAACCCCATGAACGAGTCCACCGTCGCGGTGGCAGAGGCGCTCGACAACGCCGTCGGTGCGATCCTGCACTGGTCGACACGGTCCACAGTGCGCCGAGCGCTCTGCGACAGCGCGCTGCCGCCGCTCAGCCCCACCGACGCGTGGCTGCTCCAGCGGGTGGGCGATGCGGGCGCCTCGCGCATGTCGGAGCTCGCGGACGCGCAGGGCGTCGACAAGTCGACGATGACCGCCGCCGTGCAGCGTCTCGAGGGCAAGCTTGTCGTCGAGCGGCGAGCCGACCCGCGGGACCGGCGCGTGGTGCTCGTGAGCATCACCGAGCTCGGGCGCGAGGTGCTCGACGGCAACCGTGCCATCGCACTCGGTGTCTTCAGCGACCTCGTCGAGGACTGGTCGCCAGCCGAGCACAGCGACATCGTGCGCCTGCTCGACAAGTTCGTGGCGCGGCTCGAGTCGACCAGCCTCGAGTCGGGAAGCGTCGCGCGCGCCCCCGCCTGACCGCCCGCCCCTGCAACTCATCCGTCCCCTCCTGACATCGTTCCTGCCCGCCGACAGAGTCGTCAGAACCCCGAGGAACACAGTGTGAAGGGACCATTCCTCCCCGTCATCGCCTGAGCGGCGCTCGTCGCGTCAGCGCCTGGCTCAGCTAGAACGGCCCCGGCCTGCTGACGAAGGTCGCGCCGGACGGCACGAGCACCACGGACGCGTGCGGCGACGACAGTCGACCGGATGACAACTGACCGGGCGACAGATCAGCTGGCCCATTAACGACCCAGGGCCGGACCACAATGGTCCGGCCCTGGGCGGTACGGCGAGCTCGTCAGGCGCTGTTGCTCTTCGTGTTCGACTTGGTTTTTTTGTCGGCACGCTTCTCTTTGAGCGACTTCGCTGCGACTGTCTTGCCGCTGCTCTTCTTCGGTGATTTGTCTGCCATGGGGCACTCCCTTCGCTAGGAAGCTCGGAAGGCTTCGATTATCCGAGCCTACGCCCTGTGAGAGAACCGGGACAAGGCGAGGCCCCTTTTGCCCGGTCAGGCACGACCGCTAGGGTCGAGCCCATGGCGAATCTAGTTGAGAAGTTAGCCCAGTCGATGAGTGGACTGGGGATCAAGGCGAGCTACGGCGACCCGGTCACGATCGACGGCATCGAGATCGTTCCGGTCGCCTGGGTGCAGTACGGATTCGGGGGTGGCAGCGACGGCCGCACGACCGATGACGGCGGAGAGGGCGCGGGCGGCGGCGGCGGCGGCGTCAGCATTCCGCTCGGCGTCTACGTGGGCGGCCCCGTCGGACCCGTGTTCCGACCCAACATCATCGTGCTCCTCACCACCCTCATCCCGGTGCTCTGGGTCGGCGGGCGGGCGCTCGCGCTCGTCATCAAGGCGTTGAAGAAATAACCCGCTCGGCGTGGGCCGCCTTCGGTCTCGACGCGGCGCTGGTGCTCGCGTTCGTGCTGATCGGTCGCCGCAGCCACACCGAGGCGCTCGCCTTTCTCGGGGTGCTCGGCACGGCGGGGCCGTTCCTCGCCGGGCTCGTCGCCGGATGGCTGTTGGCGCGCGGCTGGCGCTCGCCCCGCGACATCCGCTATTCAGGACTGGTCATCTGGGTGACGACCGTGGCCGTCGGCATGCTGCTGCGGGCCGTGACCGGGGAGGGGGTGCCCCTCGGGTTCGTGATCGTCACAGCCGTGGTGCTCGGCATCCTGCTGCTCGGCTGGCGGGCGATCGCCGGCATCGTCGTGCGTGTGCGTCGACGCTCTACCGCGTCTCCATCACCCCGGCCGTGAACGACCTGACGCGCTCGGCGAGGGCGTCGGCGCGGGCCGCAACCGCCGCGGCCGGGTCGGGAACCATCGGCGAGGCGGGCGGGGCGATGCGGATGATGTGGGAGCAGGCGAGGTCCGAGCAGATGTAGGTGCCGACGGTGTTGCCGTCCCGGCCGGCCTGGCCAGCGCGCGGCGCGGAGAACATCCGCACCTGGTCGCCCGGCTGGGTCGTGCGGCAGAAGGAGCACATCGCGGTGATCCCCGGGCGCAGCGGGGTCTCCGAGGCACGGAGAACGATGCCGACGGGCACCTCTCCGACCCAGTGCACGAGGTACCCGCGCAGGGGCGCCCGGGGATCGCGCCAGCCGAGGTACTCGCGGGACTCCCAGATGACCTCGTGGAGGCCAGGCAGGGGCATTCGCTCGACCTCCCCGCGGGTGGCGTTGACCATGCTGGTTCGGATGTCGTCGGCGGTGAGCGGCTTCACGTTCTCCTCGGGGTCGATGCGGCGCCCCCAGCGTACGCCGCAGATTGTGTGCGCGCGCGTCGTCGAGGTGCGATAAGAATGAGGTGACCTGCAATCCAGGTGACCTGTGACGCCGACAGATGGGACACGCCATGTTCGCCACCTCACCCGCCTACAGCGGATTCTCCGTCGACGACCTCGACGCCGCCGAGAAGTTCTACGGGGTCACCCTCGGGCTCACGGTGTCCCGCACCGACTCCGGGTTCCTGAACATCCACCTCGGGTCGGGGGCCACGGTGCTCGCCTACCCCAAGCAGGGCCACACCCCGGCCGCCTTCACGATCCTCGACTTCCCCGTCGACGACATCGAGGCCGCTGTCGACGAACTCAACCGCCGAGGTGTGACGACCAAGATCTACACTGACGACGAGATCGCCACCGATGAGAAGGGGATCATGCGCGGCCACGGACCGGACATCGCCTGGTTCACGGACCCGGCGAAGAACGTGCTTGCGGTGCTCCGGCCCGAATGATGGCGTTCCGGCCGAGGGCACTGCTGGGCGGGGTCGCCGCCGACCACATCCCCCTGGACGAGATCGCTCACCCGCTCGACATCCGCCCCGTGCCCGGAGGCACGAACGGGTAGCATTCCGTCATCCCCGCGCAAACCCCCTGTGGTCAGCGGGGGAGCGGGCGTATTCTCATCTCTCCGATGCAAGGAGGCAACGAACATGGCTACCGGTACGCGCACACCGTCCACCAATGGAAAGGTCATCGGCCTCGCGGGCGCCGGAGCCGTCGGAGGGTTCCTCTTCGGGTTCGACTCCTCGGTGATCAACGGCGCCGTCGATGCGATCCAGAAACAGTTCGGGCTGGGGCAGACCCTGACCGGGTTCGCCGTCGCCTGCGCCCTCCTGGGCTGCGCGGTCGGGGCGTATCTCGCCGGGCGTCTCGCCGACAGGTACGGGCGCATCCCCGTGATGGTCATCGGCGGTGTGCTGTTCCTCGTGAGCTCGATCGGCTCCGGATTCGCCTTCGGGGTGGTCGATCTGATCGTCTGGCGGCTTGTCGGCGGGCTCGGCATCGGCATCGCCTCGGTGATCGCACCGGCCTATATCGCCGAGATCTCCCCCCGGCAGATCCGCGGCCGGCTCGCGTCGCTGCAGCAGCTGGCGATCACCCTCGGCATCTTCAGCGCGCTCCTGTCCGACGCGGTGTTCGCCAACACGGCCGGGGGAGCGAGCGAGCCGTTCTGGTTCAACCTCGAGGCTTGGCGGTGGATGTTCCTCGCCTGCGCCGTGCCTGCTGTGGTCTACGGCGGCCTGGCCCTGACCCTGCCCGAGTCCCCGCGCTACCTCGTGCTCAGTGGGAAGGAGGACGAGGCGCGGGCTGTGTTCACCCGCATCTGGCCGCAGGGCGACGTCGACCGGGCGATCCGCGACATCCGCGACTCGATCGAGTCCGACCGTCTGGCCCAGCGCACCGGGTCGTTGCGCGGCTCCGCCTTCGGGCTGAAGCCGATCGTCTGGATCGGCATCACCCTGTCGGTGTTCCAGCAGTTCGTCGGCATCAACGTGATCTTCTACTACTCGACGACCCTGTGGCGGGCCGTCGGCTTCCAGGAGCGCGACTCCCTCACCATCTCGGTCATCACCTCGGTCACCAACGTTCTCGTCACCCTGGTGGCGATCGCCCTCGTCGACCGCATCGGCCGCAGGCCGATCCTGCTCTCCGGGTCGATCGGCATGGCCGTGTCCCTCGGCACGATGGCGATCGCCTTCAGCCAGGCCGACACGGTCGACGGCGCCCCGAGCCTGCCCGGCGCGTGGGGACCGATTGCCTTGGTCGCCGCTAACCTGTTCGTCGTCTGCTTCGGGGCGTCCTGGGGCCCGCTGGTCTGGGTGCTGCTCGGGGAGATATTCCCGAACAGCATCAGGGCGAAGGCGCTCGGGATCGCCGCATCCGCCCAATGGGTGGCGAACTTCTTGATCACCGTCACCTTCCCGCCGCTCGCGGCCGCCTCGCTGCCGATCACCTACGGCATCTACGCCTTCTTCGCCGCGCTGTCGTTCGTGTTCGTGCTGACCAAGGTGCCGGAGACGAACGGCATGTCGCTCGAGGAGGCCGACACGCTGTTCCCGCCCAAGGGCTCGGCCAAGAAGGACCCGAAGAGGGACGTCAAGTCCACCCGGGCCGGCGGGTGAGGGCCGCCCTGTTCGACATCGACGGGACCCTCGTCGACTCGAACTACCTCCACATCGAGGCGTGGTCGGCCGCGTTCGCCGATCTCGAACTGGATGTGGACGCCTGGCGCATCCACCGCGCGATCGGGATGGACTCGGCCCGGCTGCTCGAGACCCTCCTCGGCGAGGGGGCGGCGAAATTCGGTGACGAGGCCTCCCGTCTGCACACCAAGCACTACGCGGTGCTCGCGCCGCGGCTCAAGCGGTTCGACGGGGTGGCCGAGCTCGTAGGCCTGCTCCGGCGGAGGGGGGTGGCGATCGTGCTCGCGACCTCAGCACCCGACGACGAGCTCGAGCTGCTCCGCCGAGTGATCGGCCTCGACGAGGAGATCGACGCGGTCACCTCCTCCGAGGAGGTCGAGACGACGAAGCCGGCGCCCGACATCGTGACCGTGGCGCTGACGAAGGCGGGTGTCGGAGCGGGCGACGCGGTGTTCATCTGCGACTCGGTCTGGGACCTCGAGGCCGCGGGCAAGCTCGGGGTCCAAGGCATCGGGCTGCTCTCGGGGGGCACGCCGGCCGCGCACATGCGCGAGGCCGGGGCGACGTATGTCTACGACGATGTCGCGGCACTGCTCGTCGCGGTCGAGCGGGGTGAGATCGCGATGCTGGCCGCACCCGGCTAGGGGATGCCGTTGAATGGGGAGGTGCCCATTCCCCGACTCGTCTCCCTCCTGCGCCGCGACCTCGAGGCCGCCCGGTTCAGTGCAGAATCCCTCGTATCCCTGTGGGGAGCGGATGCTGCGGCGGCCGAGCGTCGCGCCCAGAGGGTGCCCGCCATCCGCGCCACCTCCGGCTTCGCCGAGCAGGCGCCGCTGGCCATGCTCGCCCGCTTCTTCGTGCTGGGCCTGCCGGTTCCCCGCCCGGCTCTCGAGGCCGCGCTCCCCTCCCTCGGAGTCGACGGGGTGCTGGCCCTGTCCCTCGGAGCGGGCGACACCGTCATCCGCCCGCTCATGGAGCTGCGGCCGCACAGCTTCGTCGACTCCGCCGGCGTGGGCAGCTGGTTGATCGCCTCCGACCTCGGCGAGACCGTGACCGGCGCCGCGCTGCGGGAGGACCACGTGCTGGGTGTGGGCGGCGCGTCGTCGACGCTCGCCTCGCTGATGATCCACCGCCAGGTCGAGTCGGTCCTCGACCTGGGCACCGGCTGCGGCATCCAGGCGCTGCACTCCTCGCGTCACGCCCGCCGCGTCGTCGCGACGGACATCTCGGCACGGGCCCTCGACATCGCCCGTCTCAACGCGCGGCTCAACGCCGTGACGAACATCGAGTTCCGGCTCGGAAGCCTGTTCGACCCGGTCGTGGGGGAGCGGTTCGACCACATCGTCTCGAACCCGCCGTTCGTGATCACTCCGCGCCTCGCGACCGTTCCCGCCTACGAGTACCGCGACGGCGGCATGGTCGGCGACGACCTCGTGGCGGCCGTGATCGGCGGGGTCGCCGGGCACCTGACGCCGGGCGGCATCGCCCAGCTTCTCGGAAACTGGGAGTACCGCGGCGAGGGGAACGGCCTCGACCGGGTCGGGGCGTGGATCGACGCGGTCGACGGCGGGCTGGACGCCTGGGTCGTGGAGCGCGAGGTGCAGGACGCCGCCCTCTACGCCGAGACCTGGATCCGCGACGGCGGCACCCGGCCCGGACCCGCATTCGACACCCTCTACGGAGCCTGGCTCGACGATTTCGCCACCCGCGACGTGCGCGGCGTCGGCTTCGGCTACCTGACGCTGCGCCGCCCAGACTCCGCCGCACTGCGTGGCCAGGAGAGCGCCCGGCTGCGCCGCCTCGAGAGCCTGCCGGGGCGCCTCGGCCACAACCCCTCCGGCCTGGGCGAGCACCTCGACTCCGCCCTCGCCGCCCACGACGCCCTGGCCGCCACCGGCGACGACGCCCTGCTCCTCCGCCACTTCGAGGTCGCCCCCGACGTCACAGAGGAGCGCCACTACTGGCCGGGCGCCGAGGACCCCACCGTGATGACGCTCCACCAGGGCGGCGGCTTCGGGCGCTCCGTCCCGCTCGACACCGCCCTGGCCGCCTTCGTCGGCGCCTGTGACGGCGACCTCGCGGCCGCCGCCATCATCGACGCCATCGCCCAGCTTCTCGAAGCGGATGCGGCGGCCCTGCGCGACGAGCTCCTCCCGCAACTCCGCGAGCTCGCCCTCACCGGGTTCCTGCGCTGACCGTTCGCGTCGACCACGAGCGCTGCTACTCGGTGGTGCCGGAGTCCACGCTGAGCGGGGTCGCGATGTCCTCGAGCGACTCGCCCTCCGCGTCGGCGCCGAGGAACACCTCGACGACACCCGCCGCGATCATCAGACCCGCCCCCAGGAAGTTGCCGCTCGCGATGGGCAGGAGCGACCACTGCGCGAGATCGTCCGGAACACCGAGCAGCCGGGTGAGCACGAGCGCATAGATGAAGCACACGGCGTTGTAGAGGAAGGCCTGCCCGACGAACAGGGAGATGCCCAGCACGAACCGCTCCGCCTCGTCGTTGCGTCCGTGGATCAAGAGCCAGCGCGGCGACGCCGCGCCGGCGAGCCGGGATGAGCTCGTCGATGGCCGAGTTGATGGCCGCGTACTCACCGCCGATGCCCGCCCCCGTGAAGAACCGGCAGACGAAGAAGAAGATCACGTTCGGCGAGAACCCGGTGGCGACGGTGGCCAGCGGGTACAGCCCGAGCGTGATGATGAACATCCGCTTAGTCCAGGAGCTCGCGCGGACCGCTCTGCTCGGTCATCAGGGTGTATCCGAAGCGAATCATGCTGAGAACTCTCCCCGGCTGAATCCGTGAATCAACCCGCGTGACCCCGGCCGGATTCCGTCACATGTGTCATCGTCTAAACTGGAGGGGATTCCGCCCACGCACCATTGAGGACCCCCATGAACATCGTTGCTTTCGTCGTCGGCTCGGTCCTCTTCGTCGGCGGCATCGTGTTGTTCGGGTACGCCTGGGACGGCTCGCACTTCTCCATGGTGATGTTCGGGGCGGGTGTGCTCACTGTCTCGGCGAGCATCGCGATCCCGTTCCACATCCTCAAGCGCATCGACGGCTGACCGCCCGAGTCCGCAGCGCACCGCATCCGGGTCGACCGGGTGGTTCCTCTGGCGTGCCAGCCGACATCCTCTGGGTCGTCAGCGGCTTCCGGTACCGTTCGGTACGCAGAAACGGCCCGCTCCCCGAAGGGAACGAGCCGTTTATGTGGTTCTAAGTTTTTGAGGCTTAGTGTGCGAGCTTAGAGCGCGCGGATGTTCTCGGCCTGGAGACCCTTGGGGCCCTGGGCGACGTCGAACTCGACCTTCTGGTTCTCGTCGAGCGACTTGTAGCCGTTGCCCGCGATGGCGGAGAAGTGCGCGAACACGTCGGCGCTTCCGTCGTCGGGAGAGATGAAGCCGAAGCCCTTTTCAGCGTTGAACCATTTCACAGTACCGGTAGTCATTGCAAGCTCCTCCTGGAGTGCTATGCGGGACCCGAACGTCGGGGCCACGCGCCGAGGAGCCCACCGCCGCTCTCACTGTGAGACGTTCCGAGGAACGCTGCGACGCGCGATGCACATCAACTTCGGAAATAACACTACCCGGGAATGGGCGAATGCAAAAATCGGGATTATGGCTTGACAGTCGGGGTGGCAGATCAGTAGTGGGGTACCGACCGAATATCCTCGCCAAATGAGTGATGACAGGTATGCCCGCGACGTGCTCGACGGCTACTCGCGCCGGGCTCCCCGCGCCGCCCCCCGGCAGGTCCCCGCTGACCGCGATCTGGTGATCGAGGACGCGACGACAGGATTCTGTGGGGCAGTCCTGCGCGTCACCGGGCGCCTCGTCGAGCTCGAGGACTTCCGAGGCGCCGTGCGGGTGTTTCCACTCGGGCCCGGGTTCCTGCTCGAGGGCGAGCCTGTCGCGATGGTCGCCCCGGTGCGGGCCGCCCCGGCGGGAACCGCGCGGTCGGCGTCCGGGTCGTTCGCCGTCGCCAACGCGCCGGCGCGGGTGGCCCGCGCGAGCCGCATCTTCGTCGAGGGCCGGCACGACGCCGAACTGGTCGAGAAGGTGTGGGGGCACGACCTGCGGGTCGAGGGTGTCGTGGTGGAGTACCTGGAGGGGATCGACGACCTCGAGGCGATCCTCGACCGATTCGGGCCGACGCCGGACCGCCGGGTGGGGGTGCTCGTCGACCACCTCGTGCCCGGATCGAAGGAGAAGCGGATCGCCGACCACGTCTCGGCTGGCCGGCACGGCAAGAACGCGCTCGTCGTCGGGCATCCGTTTGTCGACGTCTGGCAGGCGGTCAAGCCCGCCCGGGTCGGACTTGACGTGTGGCCGCGGATCCCGCGGTCGATGGAGTGGAAGCACGGCATCTGCGAGGCACTGGGCTGGCCGCACGAGGACCAGGCCGACATCGCGGCGGCGTGGCAGCGCATCCTCGCGAAGGTGTCGACCTTCGCCGACCTCGAGCCGGTGCTGCTCGGCCGCGTCGAGCAGCTGATCGACTTCGTGACGGAGGAGTAGCGCACCGCGGGCCCCGCTCAGCGCGCTACGAGCGCTCCTGCTGGTCGCGAACCTTGCGCGCGCCCAGTCCGTGGAAGGAATTGTCGACCGGACGCATGCCCAGCACGATCTTTCCGCGCGCGTGCCGCTGCTCGAGGTCGTCGAACGCCTCGCGCACCTTGTCGAACGGGTAGAAGCCCGAGATGAGCACATTGATCTTGCGTTCACCGGCCAGCCCGGCGAGGCGGGCGAGCACACGGGTGTGCTGCTCGGCCTGTTCGGGGGTGGGGTTCATGGCCTCGAGCTCGATGTCGCGCCGGTGGTCGCTGGAGCGGAACCGCGCCGTCGCCACCCCGAGCTCCTCGGCGACGCGCACGTTGTCCCCGCCGAAGTTGTCGATGTAGGCGTGGACGCCGCGGGGGGCGAGGGCGCGGATGCGCTCGGCCAGACCGCCGCCATAGACGACCGGCTTGACGCCGATCTGGCGCAGGTAGTCAAAGTTGCGTTCGCCGCAGGTTCCGATCACGGTGGCGCCCCGCGCCATGGCGAGGTGCGCCTCCATGCTGCCGACGCCTCCCGCGGCCGCCGAGATCACGACGGTCTCCTCGGCGCTCACGTTGACGGCCTGCACCGCATCATCGGCTGCCAGCCCGGCGAGGAAGAGGCTGCCCGCGACCTCCCAGGAGAGGCTGGCTGGCTTGGCGACGAGCTGCGACTGGGGCACGACGACCCAGTTGGCGTGGGAGCTCATGCTGGCGTGGCCGAGCACCTCGGCGCCCTTCGAGAACGACGTGACGCCCTCGCCAATCGACGAGACGAGGCCGGAGAAGTCACTGCCCTGGCGCTGCGGGAAGGTGATGGGCACCTCGCCGTCGAACTGACCCTGGCGCACGTAGGCCTCGACATGGTTGATGCCGGCGGCGAGCACCTCGACGACGATCTCGCCCCGGCCGGCGACCGGCTTCTCCATCTCGACGAGGTCGAGCACATCGACGCCCCCATATTGGCTGAACGTGACGGCGGAGGCGGGGGTGCGGCGAATCGGGCTCATGGTCCATCTTGGCGCGGCCGCGCGGCGCACCGGGCACGCTCAGCGAACTTCCCAGCAAGTCACAGTTTGACACCGGGCGGATCCTCGCCCTTGGCGATCCGGCGATCCTCGGGCAGGGTGGAGTCATGGCTACCCGATCGAGTGCATTCGCCCGTCCGACCCGAGGCCGGGTGCTCGCCGGCGTGTGCGCCGCGATCGCCGCATGGCTCGGCTGGGACCGCGGCCTGGTGCGTGTGCTCTGGATCGTCCTTAGCTTCATCCCCGGCCCGCTCTGGGTGCTCTATGTGGTCTTATGGATCGTCATCCCGTCCGAGGGGTCGCCGCGGGCCAGGAGACGCTGACGTTAGGGTTCCCCCATGACCCTCGTGATCAGGAACCTCACTCCCGCTGACACCGACCGCCTCGAGGAGCTCAACGACGCTGCCGTCCCGGCTGTGCCCCCGACCTCCGCGGCCGAGTTCGTGGTGCTCGTGCACGAGTGCGATGTCGCCCTGGGTATAGCGGATGATGTGGACGGCGCCCTCGTCGGCTTCCTGATCGCCTTCGAGCCCGGCAGCGACTACGCCAGCGAGAACTACCGCTTCTTCCAGGACCGCGGCACCGACTCGCTGTACGTCGACCGCATCGTCGTCGATGAGGAGCAGCGCGGGAGGGGCATCGGCCAGCGACTCTATGACCGGGTATTCCAGCTCGCGCGGACCGCCGGACGGGCCGAGGTCACCTGCGAGGTCAACGTCGACCCGCCCAATCCCGGCTCGCTCGCCTTCCATGCCCGGCTCGGGTTCATCGAGGTCGGCAGGCAGAGCACGAAGGGCGGTACGGTGCGGGTCGCCCTGCTGGTCGCCTCCGCGAGGTCGCGGCTCGTGCAGTGGACGGACCCGCTGGTCGGGGCCCGGCACGCCGCCGGGATCACCGGTTTGGACTACATCCGCTCGATGATCGACGGTACCGTGCCCCCGCCGCCGATCGCCGCGCTGATGCGGATGGCCCCGGTCGCGGCGGAGATCGGCATGACGACGTTCGAGTGCCACCCCGACGAGTCGCACTACAACCCCATCGGCACGGTGCACGGCGGGCTGGTCTGCACCCTCCTCGACTCGGTGATCGGCTGCGCCGTGCACACCACGCTCCCTGCCGGAACGGGGTACACCTCGATCGAGATCAAGGTGAACTACCTGCGGCCGGTGCTCGCGAGCACCGGCACCCTGACCGCCGTCGGCACCGTCACCAAGCCGGGCCGGCGGGTCGCCTTCGCCGAGGGCACCGTCGTCGACTCCCAGGGCCGACTCGTGGCCACGGCGACGAGCACCTGCTTGGTCTTCGACCTGCCGGCCTGAACCGGATAGCGCAGCCGGCCGGGGTGCGCAAGCCTAGGCGCCGGGCGGGCGCGGCGGTCTAGGTTCGGCGCATGGGTGAATCCGACGGTGGAGTGCGCTTCCGGCCGCGCGTGCAGGGCGACGGCCTCGATGAGCTGTATACGCGTGCCCTGGCCACCGGCGGTCGCGTCGACGACGCGCTCGCCCTCGCCCGGCGCCTCGGCGCCACAGCGCCGGTCCCGGGAGGCGGGGACACCGCGCACCTCTGGCAGTCGTTGGCCACGATCGCCGCGGCGGACGTGACCGCGGCGCGGGTGGCGGAGCCGCACCTCGACGCCCTCGCGATCCTCCACCAGGCCCGGGGGGTCGACCTCCCGACGATCGCCGCGGGGGAGCACAGCACCTGGGGCGTCTTCGCGGCGGAGGGCGCAGGATCCAGGCTCGCCGCGACCCGGTCGGGCGACGGGTGGTGTCTCAGCGGCACCAAGCCGTGGTGCTCGCTCGCCGGTATGCTCACCCACGCCCTCGTCACGGCCACCACCTCCGCCTCGCGCCGCCGGCTATTCGCCGTCGACCTGCGGCACCCCGGCGTCCGCCCCGGGCCTGACGCCTGGGTCGCGCGGGGATTGGTCGCTGTGCCGAGCGGTCCGGTCGCGTTCGACGAGGTGCCAGCCGTGCCGGTCGGCGACGACGGGTGGTACCTCGATCGCCCCGGATTCGCGTGGGGCGGCACGGGCGTCGCGGCCGTCTGGTGGGGCGCGGCCGCGGGGATCGCCAGGCGGCTCCTCGGCGCCCCCCGCCGCAGCGACCGCATCGCCGAACTCCTGATCGGGTCGGTCGACCTCGCCCTGCATGCCGGCGGCCTCGCGCTGGCCGCGGCGGCGGCGGAGATCGACTCCCCCCACGCCGAGGGCGGGGGAGAGCGGATGCTGGCGCTGCGCACGAGGGCGATCGTCGCCCGCGGCGCCGAGGACGTGCTGCGACTGGCCGGCCACGCGCTCGGGCCCGCGCCTCTCGCCCTCGAGGACGACCATGCGCGCCGCGTGGCCGATCTCACGCTGTACCTGCGGCAGCACCACGCCGAACGCGACGAGGCCGATCTCGGGGCGACGCTGCTCGACGCGCGGGAGCGACCGTGGTGACCTTCGACCATCGCGACGCGGGCACCTCCGAGGAGGCCTGGCTGTCGGCCCCGGGCTGGCTGGGTGTGCCGGCGCTGGTCCTCGACGGGATCACCCGACTGGTCGTCGTCGCTGCGCACCCCGACGACGAGTCTCTCGGCGCCGGCGGCCTGATGGCCCGAGCCGCCGCACTCGGGATCCCCGTGCACGTGGTGGTGGCGACCGACGGCCAAGCCTCGCACCCCGCACCGCCCACGACGACCCGCGGGGAGCTCGCACGCCGACGCCGCCTCGAGGTGGTCGCGGCCATCGGCCACACCGCACCGGCGGCGACGATCGACCACCTGGGCCTGCCGGACGGCGAGCTGCGGCAGCACCGCGAGGAACTGGCTGCCCACCTCGAGTCGTTGGGGCTCGGCGAGGGCGCGCTCGTCGTCGCCCCCTGGCGGCACGACGGCCACGGCGACCACGAGGCGGCCGGCGCCGAGGCGGCGCGCGTCGCGCGATCATCCGCTTGCCAGCTGCTCGAATACCCGGTCTGGATGTGGCACTGGGCCACCCCCGCAGACGAGCGCGTGCCGTGGACCCGGCTCGCGATCCTCTCCCTGGGCGCCGCCGAGCACGAGGCCAAGCTCGCGGCCATCACCGAGTACACGAGCCAGAACCGGCCATTGTCCAACGCGGTCGGCGACGAGGTGCTCCTGGACGTCGGATTCCACGAGCACTTCTCGCGGCCGTTCGAGGTGTTCGTCACGCCGCTCGGCAGTGGCCCATCAGGTGGCGGAACCTCGGGCGGCCGCACCCTCAGCCGCGAGTTCTTCGACGAGTTCTACGCGGGCACCGAGGACCCCTGGGGGTTCGAGTCCCGCTGGTACGAGATGCGCAAGCGCGCGCTCACGGTCGCGTCCCTGCCCCGTCCGCTGTTTTCCTCCGGGCTCGAGATCGGCTGCTCGATCGGGGTGCTCACGGCCGACCTCGCCGGTCGGTGCGCGAGCCTCGTCGCGACCGATATCTCGGAACAGCCGCTGGGGCGGGCGCGGGAGCGACTGATCGAGCAGTCCCACGTGACTCTCGTGAGATGCGACACCCCCGTGCACTGGCCGGCCGGCTCCTTCGACCTGATCGTGCTGTCGGAGGTCGCCTACTACTGGAGCCGCGACGACCTCGACATAGCGATCGACCACATCGACCGCACCCTCTCCGCCGACGGGGTGCTCATCGCCTGCCACTGGCGGCATTCCGTCGAGGGGTATCCGGAGCGCGGCGACGACGTGCACACGACGCTGACCGCCCATCCGGGGTTCGAGGTGCTCTCCCATCATGAGGAGGAGGACTTCCTGCTCGACGTGCTCGTGCGCCGACCCGCGATCTCAGTGGCGCGGGCGAGCGGGCTGCTGCCGTGACGTGGCGCCCCGGGCCGGCGTCCTCGCGGTCGACGAGATCGTGGTGGTGATTCCCACGTCGCCGGAGCTCCGCGAGGGTGGCCGGGTCGCCATGGACGGCCTCCATCACCGCCAGCGCGGCACATCACGGCCCGCGCGGTCATGCCCCCATGGTGGGGAAAACCGGCGGCTGCCGCCACTGTGTTGCGCGGCTGCGGCGGGACTCGCGCAGGCTCTTCACGACCAGGCCGACACCGGTGCCGATCGTCCAGGTGTTGAGCGGATAGACCGAAACGCGCTCGATGAACCCGAGGCCGATGCCGAGGTCGTTTCTGGCCATAAGCAGGACCCCCGCCGCGGTGCCGACGATGGCGATGACGACGACGGCGATGCCGTAACCGCGCCACTCCGCCTCGCGCAGCACAATGACGCCCAGCAGCAGGATGCCGATGTTGCCTGCCCCGATCGCGAGGGTCGCGGCGACCACGTGCAGCACGTTCAGGCCGGCAGCGTAGAGGGCGAGTCCCTGGTGCAGGACCCCGACCATGAAGGTGCCGATGCCAGAGGTGACCAGCAGCGAGAGCACCACGATGCGCATGCCGCGTCGTGGCACCATCAGCCGGGTGACGAGAATGCTGCCGATGACGAAGACCGTGCCCTGGATCATGAAACCGGCGTTCATCAGCGGATGCAGCGGTGAGCAGATCACGCTGCCGTCGATGACGGCGCAGTCCGAGAACCCGAGGTCGGAGATGAGGTTCCTGGCCCAGTCGTATGGCGGGGCAGTCCACGCCATCGCCGCGAGGAACTCGAAGACGATGTACACCACGCCGAACGACAGAACGACGCCAGCTGTGAGCTGGCGTCGCTGTCTGGTCATGCCTACAGAGTAGGCGTGCTCGGTGGATCAGGCCTGGAGGGCGACCTGGGCGTCGATGGTGATGGTGACCTCGTCGCCGAGGGTCAGGCCGCCGGCCTCGACGGCCGCGTTCCACTTGACGCCGAAGTCGAGGCGGTTGATCTTGGTGGTGAACGAGGCGCCGGCGACCGTCTGGCCGTAGCCGTTGACGATGATGCCGCCGAACTCGCCGGCGAAGGTGACCGGGCGGGTGATGCCGCGCATGGTGAGCTCGCCGTCGATGAGCAGCTCGTCGCCGTCCTGGCGCACGGCGCTGGAGACGAAGTCGATGGTCGGGAACTCGTCGGCCGCGAAGAAGTCGTTCGTGCGGAGGTGGTTGTCGCGGTCCTTCTGGCGGGTGTTGATCGATGCGACCTCGATCGAGGCGGTGAGCTTCGTGTCGAGCGGGTTCTCGGTGGTGACAACGGCGAGGTCGAACTTCTCGAACGAGCCCTTCACCTTGGAGATGGCGAGGTGGCGTACGGAGAAGGTGATCTCCGAGTGGATGGGGTCGAGGGCCCAGGTGCCTGCGGTGTAGCCGGGAATGGATTCTGCGGTGAGGGTCATGGTGAGTCCTTACGTCGGTCGGGGTGGCTGGTGGTCGTGGTGAGCCGGCTCGGAGAGACGCCGCTCAGGTCTATGCAATCGCATTGACTATCGGGATATTCCCGATCGCGCGAAAATAGTTCCGGCTCAGGATTCCCGGGACTTCGGCGACGACTCGCGGGTTCGCGCCGGGTCGTACTCGGCGACGTGCCCGATCACGGTATCGATGCGGGACTGGGTCTCAGCCGAGAGCACGACCCCGGCCGCCGCCACATTCGACGTGACCTGCGACGGGCGCGACGCCCCGATGATCGCCGAGGCGACGTTGGAGTTGCGCAGCACCCAGGCGATCGAGAGCTGGGCGAGGTCGAGTCCGAGCTCGTCCGCGATCGGGCGAAGGCCCTGCACCGCGGTGAGCACGTCGTCGCGCATGAAGCGCTTGATCATGTTCGCGCCGCCCTTGTCGTCGGTCGCGCGGGACCCCTCGGGAAGCGGGGCCCCCGGAGCGTACTTGCCCGTCAGCACCCCCTGGGCGATGGGTGACCAGACGATCTGGCTGATGCCGAGCTCCCGCGAGACCGGCTCGACCTCCGCCTCGATGACCCGCCAGAGCATCGAGTACTGGGGCTGGTTCGAGATGAGCTGGATGCCCAGCTCGGAGGCGAGGGCGTGCCCGGCCCGCAGCTGGTCCGCTGTCCACTCGCTCACACCGATGTACAGCGCCTTACCCTGCCGCACGACATCCGCGAAGGCCTGCATGGTCTCCTCGAGCGGCGTCTCGACGTCGTAGCGGTGCGCCTGGTACAGGTCGACATAGTCCGTCTTGAGGCGGCGCAGCGACCCGTCGATCGACTCCATGATGTGCTTGCGCGACAGCCCGGAGTCGTTCGGGCCCTTGGGGCCGGTGGGCCCGAAGACCTTCGTGAAGATCTCGACCGACGCGCGCCTCTCTCCCTTGAGGGCGCGGCCGAGCACCTTCTCGGCGACGGTGTTGGCGTACACGTCCGCCGTGTCGAAGCTGGTGATCCCCGCGTCGAGGGCGGCGCGCACACACTCGATCGCGGTGGCGTTCTCGACCTGCGACCCGTGTGTCAGCCAGTTGCCGTAGGTGATCGCCGAGACCTTGAGTCCGCTGTTTCCGAGGTATCTGAATTCCATGCCCCTCACGTTACTTTGGCGGTACCACGGGGCACCACCCGGCTGGGATGAACTCCCCGTGTTCTCCACAGGGCTTCCGAATCGACGGCCGGTGCCATAACGTGAACCGGGGGACCTGCCCAGAAAACGCGTCGCACCCACCGTCAGGAACAGCCTTCCGTGCCAGCCAACCACTCGAGATCGGTCGTTCCGCAGCGTCGCGGTGGCATCGTCGTCGGGCGCGCGGCAGGAAGCAGGGCTATCGCCCAACGGACCACCCTCACGGTCATGCGGGGTGCCCGCCGGGGACTCGCCATGGTGGTCGTCACCCTCGCGTTCGTGTCATCCATCGCCTTCGTGGTGCCGAACTTCGAGGCATCCGCCTCGCTCTCCGCGGCACCGTCCCACCCCGACGGTGGGGCCCAGGTGATGTCGCAGCTCTCCAGCGCGATCGCCGTGACGGGGGTCATCAAAGACGGCTACGGCGTCACCTCACAACCGAAGCCGCCGCCCCCGCCGCCTCCCCCCTCCGTCTTCGCGGTGGCCAGGCTCGTCGAGCTTGTGCCGTCGTCGTCCTCGGCCTCCCTGCAGTGGCCGGTGCCTGCCGGCACGAAGATGAGCTACGGCTATGGGCCGCGCAGCTGCTCCGGATGCTCGAGCTTCCACGAGGGGGCTGACTTCAACGCGCCATCCGGGTCGCCGGTGTGGTCGATCGCCGACGGAGTGGTCATCAAGGCCAGCGAGGGGGGCGGACCGTACGGGGTCTTCGCCGTTGTGCAGCACCTCATCGACGGCGAGGTCGTCACCACCCTCTACGCCCACATGCTCACCGGATCCCTTGCCGTCGGGGTCGGAAGCACTGTGGCGGCTGGCCAGCCCCTCGGTGCCGTGGGGTGCACCGGATCGTGCACCGGCACGCATCTGCACTTCGAGGTGCACCCCGGCGGCGGGGCATCCACCGACCCCGTGGCGTGGCTGAACTCGAAGCTCGGCTGATCGGCAACCGCCCAGCAAGGGCGGGCTAACCTGCCTCCATGGGCAGGTTCTCCGACACATGGCGATCGCATCTCCTCACCACGCTGTCCGGCCAGGGCGACGGCAAGCCGCGCTGGGTCGACAAGCTCGCCGAGGGCGACGACGTGGGCTTCTTCGGTCCAGGATCGGCCTCCTGGGCGGTGCACGGCGGAATGGCGACCATGGTCGCCGGTATCCGCGCCCTGCTGATGCAGACCCTCCACCCCGGCGCGATGGCCGGGGTGCACGACTGGTCCCGCTATCACGAGGACCCGCTCGGACGACTGTCCGGCACGATCCAGTGGCTCGTCACGGTGACCTTCGCCGACACCGCCCTCGCCGAGCTCGAGTCGTCCAGGGTCGGCCGGTTCCACGACCGGGTCGTCGGCACCTACCTCGATGCACAGGGAATCGAGCGGCCCTACGCTGCCGGCGACCCCGAGCTGCTCTCCTGGGTGCACGTGGTGTTCACCGACGCGTTCCTGGCCAGCCACAAGATCTGGGGCGGTCCGATCCCCGGGGGCGCCGACGGCTACGTGCGTGAATGGGCGAAGGCCGGCGAGCTCGTGGGGGTCGCCGACCCGCCGCGCTCCGACGCGGAACTCGCCGCAGCCCTCGCCTCCTTCCGTGACGCAGGCATCCTCAAGAGCGGCGAGCGCGTCGCCGAGGCTGTGCGCTTCATCCGCAACCCGCCGCTGAGACGGTCGATGCTTCCCGCCTACCGGATCATGTTCGCCGGGGCCGTCGCGTCGATCGACCCCGAGTACCGGGCGATGCTCGGCCTGCGCCGGTCCCGCCTGCCCGTGATCTGGGGCACGAAGGTCGTCTTGGGGTTCGTGCGCACCCTGCTCGGCAGCTCGTCCACCTCCGAGGACGCGGCCCGCTCGCGAATCACCCGCCTGGACGGCCAGGCGCGCGTCGGTGGTTCCTCATAAGCTCGTAGGCATGGGTCCCGGATGAGCAGGCAGGACGGCAGCGACCGTCACGTCAGCGCGGTGTCGGTCGACAGCTCGACGTCGACGATCCTCCATGTCGATCTCGATGCCTTCTTCGCGTCCGTCGAGCTCCTGGACCGCCCCGACCTCGTCGACCGCCCGGTGGTGGTCGCCGGGCGGAGTGCCCGCTCGGTCGTCACGGCCGCGAACTACCCGGCCCGCAAGTTCGGCGTGCGGTCGGCGATCCCGCTCTCCCAGGCGCTGCGCCTCTGCCCCCAGGCTGTGGTGCTCGAACCGCACCGCGAGAAGTACACCCACTACTCGCAGCAGGTGATGGCCATCTTCGACGACGTGACCCCGATCGTCGAGCGGGTCGGCATCGATGAGGCCTTCCTCGACGTGGCCGGGGCACGCTCCCTCCTCGGCAGCCCGGCCGAGATCGGCGAGCTCATCCGCCGCCGGGTGCGTGAGGAGACGCGGCTCGACTGTTCGGTCGGGGCCTCGGCGATCAAGTTCGTCGCCAAACTCGCCTCCGGTCGCGCGAAACCCAACGGCATGCTCGTGGTGCCAGCCGACGACACGCTGGGGTTCCTTCATCCGCTCCCCGTCTCCTTCCTCTGGGGGGTCGGGGCCACCACGGAGGAGGCCCTGCTCGCGCGCGGTCTGCGCACGATCGGTGATGTGGCCCGCTCCCAGCCCGACGCCCTGCGCCGCGCGGTGGGCGAGGCAGCAGGCGCCAAGCTGCGCGAGCTCGCGAACGGCATCGACCCGAGGAGGGTGACCCCGAACGCGCCCGAGAAGAGCGTCGGCCACGAGGTGACCTTCGAGGTCGACATCGACGATGCCGACATCCTCCGCAGGGAGATCCTGAGGCAGGCGGACGCGGTCGCGGTGCGGTTGCGTGCGGGCGGCTGGGTCGGTCGCACCGTGGTGGTCAAGCTGCGCTACTCCGATTTCCGAACGATCACCAGGTCGCGCACGATCGCCGAGCCCACCGACCTCGGCCGCCGCATCTACGAAGAGGCGCGCGGCGTCTACGAGGCGATCGGGGTGCACGGTCGGGTGCGGCTGATCGGTGTGCGGATGGAGCAGCTCTCGCCGAGTGGCTCTGGCAATGCCTCGCTCTGGGACGACGACGCGACCTGGCGCGAGACCGAGCGGGCCGTCGACACCGTGGCGGAGCGCTTCGGCCGCGGCGCGCTGCGTCCCGCCTCGCTGCTGGGGCCGGCCGAGCACCTCGTGCAGCGCGGCAAGCTCGGCGATGCGCGCAACCGCCCGCGTGCCGGAGACCACTGAACCCCGGCGATTAACCCGCATCTCCTAGTAATTGGTCGGAGTTCCTAGTATATTGACCGAAGCGGATGTCAGCGTGGCGCCGCGGACGGGGAACTCGATGGTTCGCGAACTCACTCACTTCATCGGCGGACAACATGTCTCGGGTACCTCGGGCCGCTTCAGCGACGTCTTCGATCCCAGCACAGGGGCGGTGCAGGCGCGCGTGCCGCTCGCGACGACCGCCGAGGTCGAGTCCGCGATCGCGAACGCGGAGGAGGCACAGCTCGAGTGGGCGACCTGGAACCCGCAGCGCCGCGCCCGGGTGCTCCTGACGTTCCTCGACCTGATCGCGAAGGACATGGACTCGCTCGCCCGCCTTCTCGCCTCAGAGCACGGCAAGACCGTCGCCGATGCGAGGGGCGACATCCAGCGCGGGGTCGAGGTCATCGAGTTCGCGGCCGGGGCGCCGCACCTGCTCAAGGGCGAGTACACCGGCGGGGCCGGAAGCGGCATCGACGTCTACTCCCTGCGCCAGCCACTGGGAGTGGTCGCCGGCATCACCCCCTTCAACTTCCCGGCCATGATCCCGCTCTGGAAGATGGGCCCGGCGCTCGCCGCAGGCAACTCGTTCATCCTCAAGCCCTCGGAGCGCGACCCCTCCATTCCCCTGCGCATCGCTGAGCTCTTCCTTGAGGCTGGGCTACCAGCCGGGGTGCTGAACGTCGTCAACGGCGACAAGGTCGCGGTCGATGCACTCCTGCACGACGAGCGCGTCAAGGCGATCGGCTTCGTCGGATCCACCCCCATCGCGCAGTACATTTACCAGACCGCCGCGGCACACGGAAAGCGCGCCCAGTGCTTCGGCGGCGCGAAGAACCACATGATCGTGATGCCGGACGCCGACCTCGACCAGGTCGCCGACGCGCTCATCGGGGCCGGCTACGGCTCGGCCGGCGAGCGCTGTATGGCCATCTCCGTCGCCGTGCCGGTCGGGCAGGAGACGGCCGACGCCCTCGCCGTCAAGCTCACCGAACGCGTCCGCGACCTCACGATCGGCCACAGCCTCGACGAGAAGGCCGACTACGGACCCCTCATCACCCGCGAGGCCGTTGTACGGGTCGAAGCCGCGATCCAGGCCGGCGTCGACGCCGGAGCCGAACTGCTCGCCGACGGCCGCGGGATCACGGTCGACGGCTACGAGTCGGGGTTCTACCTCGGCCCGACCCTCTTCGACCACGTCACGACCGACATGGACCTGTACCTCGAGGAGGTGTTCGGCCCGGTGCTCATCATCGTTCGCGCCGACACCTACGAGGACGCCCTGCGCCTGCCCTCCGAGCACCAGTACGGAAACGGCGTCTCGATCTTCACCCGCGACGGCGACACCGCCAGGGACTTCACCGCGCGGGTCAACACCGGAATGGTCGGCGTCAATGTGCCGATCCCGGTTCCGATCGCGTACCACACCTTCGGCGGCTGGAAGAAGTCCGGCTTCGGCGACCTCAACCAGCACGGCCCTGACTCCTTCCGCTTCTACACGAAGACCAAGACGGTCACCTCGCGCTGGCCGTCCGGGATCAAAGAGGGTGCCAGCTTCGTCATCCCGACGATGCACTGATGCACACCCTGACCGAGGACCAGGCCGCGATCGTCGACGCGGTGCGGTCGTTCGCGACATCCGCTCTCGCCCCGAACGCCATCGAATGGGACCAGACGAAGCACTTCCCTGTCGACGTGCTGCGGGACGCCGGCGAGCTCGGCCTCGGCGGCATCTACGTCCGCGAGGACGTGGGCGGGTCGGGGCTGAGCCGCAGCGACGCTGTGCTCATCTTCGAGGAGCTCGCCAAGGGCGACACCACGATCGCCGCGTACATCTCGATCCACAACATGGTCGTCTGGATGATCGACACCTTCGGAACCGACGAGCAGCGGGAGCGCTGGGTGCCTGGCCTCGCCTCGATGGATGAGCTGTCGAGCTACTGCCTCACCGAGCCCGGCGCGGGATCCGACGCCGCCGCGATCACCACCTCGGCGGTGCGCGATGGCGACGAGTTCGTACTCAACGGCGTGAAGCAGTTCATCTCAGGCGCCGGGGCGTCGGCCATCTACATCGTGATGGCCCGCACAGGGGCAGCAGGTCCCAAGGGGATCAGCGCGATCGTGGTGCCAGCCGGCACGCCGGGCCTCTCCTTCGGCCCGAACGAGCGGAAGATGGGCTGGAACGCGCAGCCGACCCGCCAGGTCGTCCTCGACAGGGTGCGCGTGCCGGTCGGCAACCTGCTCGGCGAGGAGGGCGACGGGTTCACGATCGCCATGAAGGGCCTGAACGGCGGGCGGCTGAACGTCGCGGCATGCTCGCTCGGCGGTGCCCAGTGGGCCCTTGACCAGTCGATCGCCTACCTGCGGCAGCGCAGGGCCTTCGGCCAGCCGCTCGCCGCCCAGCAGTCGCTCGTGTTCGCGATCGCCGACATGGAGACCGAGCTGCAGGCCGCCCGCGCCCTCCTGCGGGTCGCCGCGCAGTCCCTCGACGACGGCGACGCCGACGCTGTGGCCCTGTGCGCGATGGCGAAGCGCTTCACCACCGACGTGGCATTCACGGTCGCGAACTCCGCCCTGCAACTGCACGGCGGCTACGGCTACCTCGCGGACTACGGCATCGAGAAGGTCGTGCGCGACCTGCGGGTGCACCAGATCCTCGAGGGCAGCAATGAGATCATGCGGCTCATCGTGGGCCGCAGCCTCCTGGAGGACTCCCCATGACCGACGTGCTCTTCTCCCACCGCGGCCGCCTCGGCGAGATCCTGCTCAACCGACCGCAGGCGATCAATGCCCTCACCCACCCGATGGTGACCGCCATCCAGGCGCAGCTCGATGTCTGGGCCGACGACGACTCCGTGCAGACCGTGCTGCTGGTCGGCGCGGGGGAGCGCGGCCTGTGCGCCGGCGGCGACATCGTCGCCCTGTTCCGCGACGCGACCGGGGGCGACGGTGAGGAGTCAGCGTCGTTCTGGCTCGACGAGTACCGGCTCAACTCCGCCATCCACGCCTACCGGAAGCCCTTCGTCGCCATCATGGACGGCGTGGTGCTCGGCGGCGGCATCGGGCTCTCCGCCCACGCCTCCCACCGGGTCGTCACGGAGCGGTCGAAGCTCGGGATGCCGGAGACCGGCATCGGTTTCGTACCCGACGTCGGCGGCACCCGGCTGCTCTCCCACGCGCCAGGGGAACTCGGCACCTTCCTCGGCCTCACCGCCGGCATGATGCGGGCGGGCGACGCGATCGCCACCGGCTTCGCCGACAGGTTTGTGCCGTCGGTTCTGTTACCGCAGTTGCTCGCCTCCCTCGAGACCGTCCCCGCTGACGAGGCCATCCGCGCGGTGGCCGCACCGGCACCGACATCCGCTCTCGAGAGCCACCGGCCCTGGATCGACGCCGCCTTCTCGGCCGACCGCATTGACACGATCCTCGATCGCTTGCGCGAATCGCCGGCCCCTGGAGCCGCGGAGGCCGCGGAGACGGTCGCGGCGAAGTCGCCCACCGCGTTGGCCGTGACCCTCGCCTCGCTGCGCCGGGCGCGGGACCTCGGCTCGCTCGAGGAGACCCTCATACAGGAGTACCGGGTGTCGCTGCGCTTCCTCACCACCCCCGACTTCGCCGAGGGTGTGCGGGCGCAGGTCATCGACAAGGACCGGGTCCCCCAGTGGCGGCCGAACCTCGAGGACGGCGTCGACGAGGACACCGTCGCCAGCTACTTCGCGCCCCTCGAGAACGAACTGACCTTTCCCACCATCGCCACCTCGGCCAGGAACGGAACCCCGTGACCCTCAGCATCGCCTTCCTCGGACTCGGGCACATGGGGGGCCCGATGGCCGCCAACCTGGTCGCGGCCGGCCATGATGTCGCCGGCTTCGACCTGTCCGCCGCCGCCAACGACGCCGCCCGCGCGCTCGGGGTCCCGATCGCCAAGGCCGCGGTCGCGGCCGTCGCGGCAGCGGACGTGGTGATCACCATGTTCCCTGCCGGTCGCCACGTCATCGAGGCCTACACCGGGCGGGGCGCCGCGCCCGGGCTCCTCGCCGCGGCCCGCCCCGGCACCCTCTTCATCGACTCGTCGACGATCGCCGTCGACGACGCGCGCACCGCCCACGACCTGGCGGTCGCCGCCGGCCACCGCGCCATGGATGCCCCGGTCTCCGGTGGGGTGGTCGGCGCCGAGGCCGGAACGCTCGCCTTCATGGCCGGGGGAGCCGACGACGACTTCGCCGTCGCCCTCCCGATCCTCCAGGCCATGGGCAAGCGGATCGTGCACTGCGGCGGCTCGGGCCTCGGCCAGGCAGCGAAGGTGTGCAACAACATGATCCTCGGAGTCTCGATGATCGCCGTCAGCGAGGCCTTCGTGCTGGGCGAGAAGCTGGGGCTGAGCCACGAGGCCCTGTTCGACGTCGCCTCCAACGCTTCGGGACAGTGCTGGGCGCTCACCACCAACTGCCCGGTCCCCGGGCCAGTGCCCACGAGCCCCGCGAACCGCGACTACACGCCCGGTTTCGCCGGCGCCCTGATGGCCAAGGACCTGGGCCTGGCCGCCGAGGCGCTTGCGGCCACCGGGGTGCACGCCGAGCTCGGGTCGCTCGCGAGCTTGATCTACCGACGCTTCGCCGACGGCGACGGGGCGTCGGCCGACTTCTCCGGCATCATCAACGACATCCGCGACCGCAGCCAGCACAGCGAACAGGGAGCATCATGACCGGGTACAGCACGATCATCGTCGAGCAGCGGGGACGCGTCGGCATCATCACCCTCGACCGCCCGACGGCGCTCAACGCCCTCAACGGCGTCCTGATGACCGAGGTCGTCGCCGCGGCGACCGCGTTCGACCTCGACCCCGGCATCGGCGCGATCGTGGTCACCGGTTCGGAGCGGGCCTTCGCCGCCGGCGCGGACATCAAGGAGATGGCGGGCAAGAGCTACCAGGACGTCGCCATCGGCGGCCTCTTCGCCGAGTGGGACCGCTTCGCCGCCCTGCGCACCCCCACGATCGCCGCCGTCTCCGGCTACGCGCTCGGCGGCGGCTGCGGGCTCGCCATGATGTGCGACATCATCCTCGCCGCCGACACCGCGAAGTTCGGCCAGCCCGAGATCACCATCGGCGTCATCCCCGGCATGGGAGGAACGCAGCGGCTCACCCGCGCCGTCGGCAAGGCGAAGGCCATGGAGCTCGTGCTCACCGGCCGCATGATGGGCGCGGAGGAGGCGGAGCGCGCCGGCCTCGTCGCCAGGGTCGTGCCGACCGCAGACCTGCTCGACAACGCGATCGCCACTGCCACCACCATCGCCGCGAAGTCGCTGCCCGTCGCCTACGCCGCGAAAGAGGCCGTGAACGTGGCCTTCGAGTCCACCCTCGCCGAGGGGGTGCGCTTCGAGCGGCGGACCTTCTTCGCCACCTTCGCTCTCGACGACCAGACCGAGGGCATGGCCGCGTTCACCGAGAAGCGCGACCCCGTCTTTCGCCACCGATGACCCGCAAGCACCGCTCTCCCGGCCACCCCCACTATCCGCACCACTATTCAGGAGCCGAGCAATGAAGATCATGGTCCTCGTCAAGCAGGTGCCCGACACCTGGGGCGAACGCACACTCGACCTCACGACCGGATGGGTCGACCGCGCGGCGACCGACCGGGTGATCGACGAGATCGGCGAACGCGCCCTCGAGGTCGCCCTCTCCCGCCGCGACGCGAACAAGGGCACCGAGGTCGTGGTCGTCACGATGGGCCCCGCCGAGTGCACAGCCGCCCTGCGCAAGGCACTCTCGATGGGCGCCGACTCGGCCATCCACGTGCTCGACGACGCCCTCGCCGGGGCCGACCTGGGCCGCACCGCGCGGGCGATCGCCGCGGCCGTCTCCGGAACCGGCTTCGACCTCATCGTCGCCGGCAATGAGTCCACCGACGGGCGCGGGGGAGTGCTCCCGGCCATGGTCGCCGAGCTCCTACGCCTGCCGCACCTCGGCTCTCTCGACTCCGTCGAGCTCACCGACAGCACCGTGGGCGGACTGCGCTCGACCGAGCACGGCACCGCCACTGTACACGCCGCACTGCCGGCCATCGTCTCGATCACCGAGTCGCTGCCCGAGGCCAGGTTCCCGAGCTTCAAGGGCATTCTGACCGCCAAGAAGAAGCCGATCAGCCAGCTGTCGCTCGCCGACCTCGGCTCCACGTTCGCGCAGACGCCCGGCACCGTCATCCGCCAGGCGACGGCGAAGCCGCCCCGCACCGCAGGGACCATCACCGTCGACAGCGGCACGGCCGCCGCGGAGCTCGCCGAGTTTCTCATCGCTGCCCGCCTCGTGCCCTCTCCCCCCACCCGCTAAGGAACCCCAGCCCATGCCGAATATCCTGGTCGTGCTCGAGGCGAGTGCCGCGGGCACCCTCCACTCCACCACCGCGGGGCTCGTCGCCGCGCCCACCGCGCTCGGGACCCCCGTCGCCGTCGCCACCGTCGCCCCCGGCACCGCCGACGACCTCGTCGCACTGCTCGGGCCGGTGGGCGCCGCGCAGGCCTGGATCGCCGAGAGCACCCAGCTCGAGACGGTGCTCATCACCCCGCAGGTCGAGGCGGCGCTCGCCGCGGCCGCCGCCACCTCCCCCACCGTGATCCTCGTGCCGAACACGGTCGACGGGCGCGAGATCGGCGCCCGTCTGGCCGTGCGCCTGGGGGCCGGCCTCATCGTCGACGCCGTCGCCCTGCGCGACGAGGCGGGGACCCTCGTCGCCACCCATTCCATCTTCGGCGGCTCCTATACGGTCGAGTCCAGCGTCGACGGGCCGTTGGCGGTCGTCACCGTGCGTCCCGGCGCGATCGCAGAGCGCGCGGAGGCCGTCACCCCGGCCGTGACCGTCACCTCCGTCGAGGCCGACGCCGCGACATCCGCTGTCATTGACTCGATGGCCCCGGCCGCGGCCGGATCGAGCCGACCGGGGCTACTCGACGCCAAGACCGTCGTCTCCGGTGGCCGCGGGCTCGGGTCGGCAGAGAACTTCGTGCTCGTCGAACGGCTCGCCGACGCTCTGGGCGCGGCGGTCGGGGCCTCCCGCGCCGCCGTCGACGCCGGCTACGTGCCGGCGACTGCCCAGGTCGGCCAGACCGGGGTCACCGTCTCGCCCGACCTCTACATCGCGCTGGGCATCTCCGGGGCGATCCAGCATCGCGCCGGCATGCAGACCGCGAAGACCATTGTGGCGATCAACCACGACGCCGACGCGCCGATCTTCGAGGTCGCCGACTTCGGCATCGTCGGCGACGTCTTCACCGTGGTGCCGCAGCTCATCGAGGCGCTCGAGGCCAGGGCGAGATGACCGGGGCCCGGCCCGCTGCCACGAAGAATCGCTGGAGGAGCCTGATCTGGATCGTGCCCGCGGCCCTCGTCCTGCTCGTCGTTGCCGTGCTCGCCGCGCAGTGGCTGCGCGCCCTGCCCGCTCTCGGCGACTTCTTCACGCGGTACCCGGGGGAGACGGAGCTGCCGGTGTCCGCCCCCGTCGGCTTCCCGGCCTGGCTGGCCTGGCAGCACTTCCTCAACGGCTTCTTCCTGCTGCTCATCATCCGCTCCGGCTGGGCGATCCGCACGACCCTGCGGCCCGCCGCGCACTGGATCCGCCGCAACACGGGCCTGCTTCGCACGAAGAACCCGCCGAAGCGCATCAGCCTCGACCAGTGGTTCCACCTAAACCTCGACGCGCTCTGGGTGCTCAACGGTGTCGTCTTCTACGTGCTGATCTTCGTCACCGGGCAGTGGCTGCGGCTGGTGCCGACGACGTGGGAGGTGTTCCCCAACGCCCTGTCCGCCGCCATCCAGTACGCCTCCCTCGAGTGGCCCACCGACAACGGCTGGGTGAACTACAACAGCCTGCAGACCCTCGCCTACTTCACCACCGTGTTCATCGCGGCGCCGCTCGCGATCGCGACCGGCATCCGCCTGTCCGGCGCGTGGCCGAGGAAGGCGGCCACCCTGAACCGCCTCTACCCGGTCGAGGTGGCGCGCGCGATCCACGTTCCCGTGATGGTCTATTTCGTGGCCTTCATCGTGGTGCACGTGACCCTCGTCCTCGCCACCGGCGCACTGCGCAACCTCAACCACATGTACGCGGGGCGCGACGACGGATCCTGGGTGGGCCTGGGCATCTTCGCGCTGTCGGTGCTCGTGCTGGCGATCGCCTGGGTCGCTGCCCGCCCGCTGCTACTGCGCCCCCTCGCCGCGCTGACCGGGTCCGTCTCCCGCTGATGCCGCCCGTCCGCCCGCCCGTCCGTCGGAGGCCCCCGCGGCAGCACGGTACTTTAGGAGTTCCCCGGAAGGACGACGAATGCCAGCCTCCCCGCCACTGCCGATCGACCCGATAGCCGAGGCACGCCGCCAGTGGCTCGTGCACGGCTGGGACGGCGCGGCCGACGGGATGGCAGCGGTCACGAGCATCATGCGCGCCCAACAGCTGATGCTCGCCAGGGTGCAGGGGGCGCTCAAGACGTTCGACCTGTCCTTCGCCCGCTACGAGCTGCTCACTCTGCTGAGCTTCACCCGCGAGGGCTCCCTGCCGATGGCCAGCGCCAGCGCCCGTCTGCAGGTGCACCCCACGAGCGTGACCAACACCGTCGATCGGCTCGAGCGCGACGGGCTCGTGCGCCGGGAGCCGCACCCCACCGACGGTCGGGCGACCCTCGTGGTGATCACCGGTGCCGGGCGCTCGCTCGCCGGCGACGCCACCGCCCGCCTCAACTCCGAGGTCTTCTCGCAGCCACGGCTGTCGTCGGAGGACGTCGCCGACCTCGTCCGCATCCTTGCGAGACTGCGCCGCGACGCGGGCGACTTCACCGACCCCTTGCCGCTGCCGACCCCGCTCTAGTCCGTTCGGCCTGGAATGTACAGGGAGGCCGGTGTGACGACGATCGCGGCGCTGTGGCCGACGAGCTGCACGCGTCCGGACCGCAGCACGTTCGCGTCATCCGAGGTGAAGACGAGATCGCCGGTGGCCTCGAGCGTGACCGGCTCGGCCGAGAAGTTCACCAGCACCCGCACCGCGCCGCGCTGCATCACGAACCAGCGCTCGTCGCCGGCCTCGGAGTAGTCGCTGACGGTACGGTGCATACGGGGATCGGTGAGGTCGGGCAGGGTGCGGCGCAGCGCGGTGAGGGCGCGGTAGGTGCCCAGCAGGAAGGCTCCGCGCTGCGAGAGCGGCTCCGCCCAGTCGAGCTTCGAGCGGGTGAAAGTCTCCGGGTCCTGGGGGTCCGGAACAACCGAGGGGTCCCAGCCCATCTTCTCGAACTCGCGGATGCGGCCCTCTGCAGTCGCCCGGCCGAGCTCCGGCTCCGGGTGGGAGGTGAAGAACTGCCAGGGGGTGCGCGCGCCCCACTCCTCACCCATGAACAGCATCGGGGTGAACGGGGAGGTGAGGGTGAGCACCGCGGCGATCGCGAGCTGCCCGTCGTCGAGGGTGGCCGACAGGCGGTCTCCGATGGCCCGGTTGCCGATCTGGTCGTGGTTCTGGTTCGCCACCACGAGACGCCAGCCGTTGGTGTCTGCCGTGTCGATGGGGCGCCCGTGCAGCTTCTCACGGAACGAGGAGTAGGTGCCGTTGTGGAAGAACCCCTGCGTCACGACCTTGTCGAGGGCGTCGAGGTGCGCGAAGTCGGCGTAATAGCCGGTCGTCTCGCCGGTGAGCGCGACGTGCACGGCGTGGTGGAAGTCGTCGCTCCACTGCCCGGCCAGGCCGTGGCCGAGCGCTTCGCGCGGCCGGAACATGACCGGGTCGTTGAGGTCGGACTCGGCGATGAGCGACAGGGGTCGACCGAGGTGGGCCGAGAGGGTGTCGGTCTCCTCCGCCAGTTCCTTGAGGATGTGCGTCGGCGAGTCGTCGACCAGCGCGTGTACGGCATCGAGCCGCAGCCCATCGACGTGGTAGTCGCCAAGCCACATCGAAGCGTTGTCGAGGATGTAGCGGCGCACCTCCCGCTCGTCGAGGTCGACCGACGAGCCCCAGGTGTTCGCGCTCGCCTCGTGCAGGTACGGTCCGAATTCCGGCAGGTAGTTGCCGCTCGGGCCCAGGTGGTTGTAGACGACGTCCTGGATGACGGCGAGGCCGCGGGAGTGGCAGGCGTCGACGAAGCGCTGGTAGGCGGCAGGTCCGCCGTAGCCCTCGTGTACGGCGTACCAGAGCACCCCGTCGTAGCCCCAGTTGTGGGTGCCGTTGAAGTCGTTCACCGGTAGCACCTCGACGAAGTCGACGCCGAGGTCGACGAGGTGGTCGAGTCGGTCGATGGCGGAATCGAGGGTGCCGTCGGGGGTGAACGTGCCGATGTGCAGCTCGTAGACGACCCCGCCGGCGAGCTGCCTGCCGCCCCAATCGCCGTCGGTCCAGGCGAACTCCGACGCGTCGAACGGCCGGGTGAGGCCGTGCACCCCGTTCGGCTGCCTGCGCGAGCGCGGGTCGGGGCGGGGGGTGTCGGCGCCGTCGATCAGGAACCCGTAGTCGGCTCGGGAGTCGATCCCGCCGTCGATCCCCGTCTGCTCCCGCTCGAGCGCCCACCATCCGTGGCCGATGTCGGCAAGCGGATGTTGCGTCCCGCCGGTCACTACGGAGACGGAGGCGGCTCGGGGTGCCCACACGGGGTAGGCGGGCGTCGTGGGGCTCATCGGGTGTCCTCCATCGGTCACGGTGGGTGCTACCGGTCCGCCGGCACCAGGAGCGCGACGGGGTAGCGGTCGAGCAGGGTCGCCAGCGGCACGGCGCCGCCGGCGAAGGTGCGGCGGGTGAGCACGTCGGTGACGGGCCGTCCGGGCAGCAGGAGCACCGTGTGCGCCCAGTCGCCGGCGAGGGTCACCGGCAGGCGGGTCGCCACGGTCACGGCGCCGCCGCGGTCGAAGGCGATCACATGGTCGGCGGACGGCCCGGTGGCGGCGACCGGCGCGTAACGGGTGAACAGCTCGGGACGGTCTCGACGCAGGCGCAGCGCCCGGGAGGTGACGAGCAGTTTCGCGGCGCCCGTCTCGTCGATCAACGGCAGGCTGCCGCCGTCGATCGCGGCCAGGTAGAGCTGGCGCAGGTCGAAGTCGACCTCGCGGCGGTTGTCGGGGTCGACAAGGGAGGTCTCCCACAGTTCGCTGCCCTGGTAGACATCGGGCACCCCCGGCGCGGTGAGCTGGATGAGCTTGGCCGCGAGGGAGTTGCTCCAGCCGGGCGCGGTGATGCGCGCGCGAAGGGTGTCGAGCAGTGCCACGACGGTGGGATTGTCGAACGCGGAGTCGATCAGCGCATGCATCCGCTTCTCGAAGTCCTCGTTCTGGTCGGTCCACGCGGTGGAGGTGCCCGCCTCGCGCGCGGCCTTGTCGGCGTAGGCATGCAGGCGCTCGCGGGAGGCGGGCCAGGAGCCGATGATGGCCTGCCAGAGCAGCGACTCGAGCGGGCCGTCTCCGAGGGGCACCTCGGTGCGGAGGGCGTCGAGGGTCTGCCGCCAGAGGGCGGGCACCTCCGCGAGCACACTGAGGCGCGCGCGCACGTCCTCACCCCGCTTGGTGTCGTGGGTGGAGAGGGTGGTCATGCTCGTCGGGAACCCGGCCTGACGAGTCTGCGACCGCGCATGGAACTCGGCGACCCCGACGGAGAACTCGGAGGGCTCTGCACCCACCTCGGTGAGGGTGCCGAGTCGGGTGTAGCGGTAGAAGGCGGTGTCCTCGACGCCCTTCGCCATGACCATGCCGGAGGTCTGCTGGAACCGGGCGGCCGCGGGGTGCGCGGGGTCGGCGAACACGGTGACGAGCCGGTCGAGGGTGGCGGCGAGGTCGGGACGGTGGACGGTCGCGAGGCGGGCCGCCTCATCGAGCATCTCGCGCCCCAGCGGCAGGTAAGAGCGGTAGACGGGGAAGCAGGCGAGCAGCTCGGCGATCCCGTCCGCGGTGGCGCGGTCGCGCCATGCCCCGCCGAGGTCGCGCTGGATGCGGAGTACCTCCGAGCGCAGGATGCCGTCGGCGATGCTGCGCTTGGTGTCGTGGATCATGGTGGTCCAGGAGACGGGGGTGTCGATGTCCCGCAGGGCGGAGTCGAGCTCGTCGAGTTTCCCCTGCCCGGCCGGGTCGACGAGCACCCGGTCGATGTCGGCGAGGGCGTCGTAGCCGGTCGTGCCCGCGGTAGTCCAGTTGGTCGGCAGACTCTCGCGGCCCTCGAGGATCTTCTCCACGAGCACGTAGGCGCCGCCGGTGGCAGTCGCGAGCGCGTCGAGGTAGCCCCCCGGATCGGCGAGGCCGTCGGGGTGGTCGACCCGGAGGCCGTCGGCGAGGCCCTCGGTGAACCAGCGGACGATCTCCCGGTGGGACTCGTCGAACACCCACGGCACCTCGACGCGGATGCCCGCGAGGGTGTTCACGGCGAAGAAGCGGCGGTAGTTGAGCTCGGCGTCGGCGCGGCGCCAGTTGATCAGCTCGTAGTTCTGCCGGTCGTGCACGGTGCGCGGCGACGCGCCGTCGTCCGCGCTGCCCGGCGCGATCGGGAACCGGTTGTCGAAGTAGCGCAGCTCGCCGTCGACGAGCTCCAGGCGGTCGAGTTCGGACGCGACATCCGCATCGGATCCCTCGTCGTCGCCGAGCACGGGGATGCGCACCCGGCCGCCGCCGAACTCCCAGTCCACGTCGAAGGCTTCGGCGTAGCGGGAGCCGGTGCCGTGGGTCAGCAGGTCCCACCACCACAGGCTCTGGGCCGGGGTCGCCACCCCCACGTGGTTCGGCACGATGTCGATCAGCACTCCCAGCCCGAGCGACCTAGCGGCGGCCGACGCCGCAGCCAGGCCAGCCCGCCCGCCCCTGGCCGGGTCGACGGAGGAGTGGTCGGTGACGTCGTAACCGTGGTCCGACCCAGCCTCGGCGGTGAGGATCGGCGAGAAGTACAGCCAGTCAGCACCGAGGTCGCGTACGTACCGCGCGATCGACGCTGCCTTGAACAGGTCGAACGATTCACGGATCTGCAGCCGGTAGGTCGAGATCGGGATGAGCATCAGCGGAGCTTCGGCGCCGCGCTCGCCCCGGGCGCGGGCGTGGAGTTCGCGATCGAGGCGAGGGACGCCGCGACGGAGTGGTCGGGCTCGACCTCGGGCTTCGTGAACGCGCGCAGCACCACAAGCGCCTTCGCCGCGACCGGGATCGTCTGGCCGGCGGTGATGGGTGCGCTGTCCGCCCCGGCTCCCGCCGTGTCCACGACGGTCTCCCACTCCGGCGAGTACTCGTCGGCGGGGAGGGTGAACTCCACCACGTCGTCGTGCGCGTTGAAGTAGATGAGGAAGTTCTTGTCGAAGATCTTCTCCCCGCGGGCGTCGCGCCCGCGGATGCCGTTCCCGTTCAGGAAGACGCCGATCGCGCGGCCGAAGCCGGCATCCCAGTCCTCCGGCTCCATGGCGGTGCCGTCGGGGGTGAGCCAGGCGATGTCGGGCAGCGGCTCGCCCTCTCCCCGGCGCACCGGGCGGCCGTCGAAGAAGCGGGCGCGGCGGAAGGTGGGGTGCTCACGGCGCAGCCGCGTGATGGCCGCCACGAACTCGATCAGCGGGGTGTCCGCTCGGTCCCAGTGCACCCACGCAATTTCGGAATCCTGCGCGTAGGTGTTGTTGTTGCCCTGCTGGGTGCGGCCGAGCTCGTCGCCATGCAGCAGCATCGGCACCCCCTGCGACAGCAGGAGCGTGGCGAGGAAGTTGCGCTGCTGTCGGGCGCGCAGGGTCTGCACCACCGGGTCGTCGGTCGGGCCCTCCGCACCGGAGTTCCAGGAGCGGTTGTGCGACTCCCCGTCGTTGTTCTTCTCCCCGTTGGCCTCGTTGTGCTTCTCGTTGTAGGAGACGAGGTCGGCGATCGTGAATCCGTCGTGCGCCGTGACGAAGTTGATCGACGCGACCGGGCGCCGGCCGTCCTGCTCGTAGAGGTCGGCCGACCCGGTGACCCGGGAGGCGAACTCACCGAGCGTCGACGGCTCTCCGCGCCAGAAGTCGCGCACGGTGTCGCGGTACTTGCCGTTCCACTCCGTCCACTGCGGCGGGAAGTTGCCCACCTGGTAGCCGCCGGGACCCACGTCCCACGGCTCGGCGATCAGCTTGACCTGGGAGACGATCGGGTCCTGCTGCACGAGCTCGAAGAAGGTCGACAGCTTGTCGACGTCGTAGAACTCGCGGGCGAGGGTGGAGGCGAGGTCGAAGCGGAAGCCGTCGACGTGCATCTCGAGCACCCAGTAGCGCAGGGAGTCCATGATCAGCTGCAGGGAGTGCGGGTGGCGCACGTTGAGCGAGTTGCCCGTGCCCGTGTAGTCCATGTAATGCTGTTCGTCGTTCTCCATCAGGCGGTAGTACGCCTCGTTGTCGATGCCCTTGAAGCTCAGCGTCGGACCGAGGTGGTTGCCCTCAGCTGTGTGGTTGTAGACCACGTCGAGGATGACTTCGATGCCGACGTCGTGGAACGCCCGCACCATGCCCTTGAACTCCTGCACCTGCTGCCCGCGCTGGCCGGTCGACGAGTAGCTGTTGTGCGGGGCGAAGAAGCCGATCGTGTTGTAGCCCCAGTAGTTGCGGAGCCCCTTCTCGGCGAGGGTCGAGTCGTGCACGAACTGGTGCACGGGCATGAGCTCGATCGCGGTGACTCCGATGTGCTGCAGGTGCTCGATGATCGCGGGGTGCGCGAGACCGGCGTAGGTGCCGCGCTGCTCCTCCGGGATGTCCGGGTGCATCTGGGTGAGTCCCTTCACATGGGCCTCGTAGATCACCGTCTCGGCGTAGGGGATCTTCGGCGGACGGTCGCCCGCCCAGTCGAAGAACGGGTTCATGACCACGCCGAGCATCATGTGGCCGGCCGAGTCGTCGTCGTTGATCGAGTTCGGGTCGCCGAAGTTGTAGGAGAACAGCGACGGGTCCCAGTCGATGTTCCCGCTGGTGGCCTTCGCGTAGGGGTCGAGGAGCACCTTGTTGGGGTTGGCGCGCTTGCCGTTCTTCGGGTCGTAGGGCCCGTGCACCCGGTATCCGTAGCGCTGGCCGGGCTGCACCTGCGGCAGGTAGCAGTGCCAGACGTAGGCGTCGACCTCGTACAACTGCACGCGGGTCTCGACGTCGTCGTCGTCGAAGAGGCAGAGCTCGACCTTCTCGGCGGCCTCGCTGAAGAGGGCGAAGTTCGTGCCGCTCCCGTCGAAGGTCGCACCAAGCGGATAAGCGGTTCCTGGCCAGGTTTCCAAAGCAGCTCCTTGAAAGTCGGAAAAACTACCGTAACCCTAAACGCGACCGCCCCCGGTTCCCCCGCGCGGGTGCTTGACGTGGGCCGTGATTTCCCTTGTCCCTGGCACGCGGCGGTATAGTCGAGGTGAACACGGGAGTCCGGTACACCGGGCTGAGAGGAAGCGGATCAACGCTTCGACCGTCGAACCTGATCTGGATCATGCCAGCGCAGGGAGGACAATTCTCTCGCAGGTCGCGACGTCCGCCGAGGCCTACACCCGTGCCCACTTCAGTCACTGAAAGGGCACGACATGCATTCCACCTTCACCTCGTCCACCCGACGCCGGATCACCTACCGCTGGCGGGTCGTCGATATCGTCGTCGCCAGCGTACTGGGGGTCGCGGCGGCCCTGATCTTCTTCGCCTGGAATCAGCTCTACCAGCCCGTCACCGCCCCCTTCGAGGCGCTCCTGCCCGGATCCCAGGCCCTGTTCTACGGGGTGTGGCTCTTCGCCGGGGTGCTCGGAGCTCTCGTCATCCGCAAGCCCGGCGCCGCGATCTTCACCGAGGTCGTCGCCGCGGCGGTCTCCGCCCTGCTCGGCGCCCAGTGGGGCGGATTCGCCACGATCGAGGCCGGACTCGTGCAGGGCCTCGGCGCCGAACTCATCTTCCTCGTGTTCCTCTACTCGAGCTGGCGCCTCGGCGTCGCGCTCCTGGCCGGGGCCGGGGCTGGCGCCGCGATGGCGATCAACGACCTCATTCTCTGGTACCCGGGGGCGGATGTCGCGTTCCAGTCGATCTACGCCGTCTCTGCCGTCATCTCGGGTGCCGTCATCGCCGGCGCCGGGTCCTGGCTGATCGCCCGCGCCCTGGCGAAGACCGGCGCCCTCAGCCGATTCGCCTCCGGCCGGGATGCGACGGCCCGGGTCTGAGCGTGGGTGAGGCCGGCCCGGCCGCCGTCACCGCCCGTGGGTGGGGGTGGCGTCATGCCTCCCGCCGCGACTGGGCGGTGCGGGGTCTTGACCTGCGGATCGACGCGGGGGAACGAGTGCTCCTGCTCGGGGCATCCGGGGCCGGCAAGTCCACCCTGATCCACGCGCTGGCCGGGGTCCTCGGGGGCGACGACGAGGGGGAGAGCGCCGGCGGGCTGCTCGTCGACGGCCGGGAACCGGAGAGCGCCCGCGGGCGGGTCGGCCTGGTGCTGCAGGACCCCGACTCGCAGGTCGTGCTCGCCAGGGTCGGCGACGACGTGGCATTCGGTTGCGAGAACCTCGGGGTGCCGCGCGAGGAGATATGGCAGCGGGTCGGCGACGCCCTCGACGCCGTCGGACTCGACCTGCCCCTCGCGCACCCGACGAGCGAGCTGTCCGGGGGACAGAAGCAGCGCCTCGCCCTCGCCGGAGTGCTCGCGATGCGCCCCGGACTGCTGCTGCTCGACGAGCCGACCGCCAACCTCGACCCCGACGGGGTCGTCGAGGTGCGCGACGCGGTGGCGCGGGTGCTCGAGCACACCGAGGCCACCTTCGTGGTGATCGAGCACCGCGTGGACGTCTGGTGGCGCCTCGTGGACCGGGTCGTGGTGCTCGCCCCCGGCGGCGGGGTGCTCGCCGACGGCCACCCCGACGAGGTGCTCAAGCGGCACGGGGCGGCGCTCGCCGCATCCGGCGTCTGGGTGCCGGGGCACCGACCGGCGCCGCCGGTGCGGACCCGCGCCGCCGGGAGCAGACTCCTCCGCACCGAGGCGCTCGCCGTGGGCCGCTCCCCGAAGCTTGTCCTCCACCGCGACATCGACCTGGAGGTGTCCGCGGGCGGCTGCCTGGCGATCACCGGCCCGAACGGGGCAGGCAAGTCGACCCTGGGGCTCACCCTTGCCGGACTGATCCGCCCCGCCGCGGGCAGGGTGCGCGCCGACGGCATCGCCGACGGCCTGGTCCCGGACCCGATCCTGTGGAAGTCCCGCCAGCTGCTCACCCGCATCGGCACCGTCTTCCAGGACCCTGAGCACCAGTTCGTCGCCGCGACCGTCGGCGACGAGCTCGCCGTCGGGCCGCGCGCCCTCGGCCTCCCGCCCGCCGAGATCGACGCCCGCGTCGGGCCTCTGCTGGAGCGGCTGCGGCTGGGCCATCTGGTGCGGGCGAACCCCTTCACGCTCTCCGGCGGGGAGAAGCGCCGCCTCTCCGTCGCGACCGTTCTCGTCACCCGGCCGAGGCTCCTGGTGCTCGACGAGCCGACCTTCGGCCAGGACGCCCGCACCTGGCGCGAGCTCGTCGCCTTCCTCGCCGAGCTGCTCGACGCCGGCAGCGGCATCGTCGCGGTCACCCACGACACCGACTTCGCCGTGGCGCTCGCCGACGCCGAGCTGCGGATGTCCGCACGGGGCGCCGGGGTGCCCCGGTGAGCATCCTCATCCCGCACTCGGGCCCGCAGGCGATCTACCGGGTCAATCCGGTGGCGAAGCTCGCAGCATCCGCTGTCATCGGGATCGCTCTCGTGCTGAGCATCGACTGGGTATCGGCGACGGTCGCGCTCGCCTTCGAGGCCGTGCTGTTCCTGTTCGCCGGGCTCGGCCCGCGGCGTTTTATGCTGCGCACCCTGCCGGTCTGGGTCGCCGCCGTGTTCGGGGCGATCACGATCCTGCTCTATGGGGTGCCGTCGGGGCAGACCTATTTCCAGTTCCTCCTGATCAACGTGACCGACGGGTCGATCGAGCTCGCGATCGCGACCTTCCTGCGGGTGCTCGCGATCGGCCTGCCCGCCGTGGTGCTCTTCGTCACGGTCGACCCGACCGACCTCGCCGACGGCCTGGCGCAGGTGCTGCGGCTGCCCTCCCGCTTTGTGCTCGGCGCCCTCGGCGGCCTGCGGCTGGTCGGGCTGTTCCTGGAGGACTGGAAGTCGCTCGAGCTCGCCCGCCGCGCGAGGGGCATCGCCGACACCGGGCGCGTGCGCCGATTCGCCGGCCAGGCGTTCGCCCTGCTGGTGCTGTCCATCCGCCGCGGGTCGAAGCTCGCGACGGCGATGGAGGCGCGCGGCTTCGGCTCCGACACTCCCCGCACGTGGGCGCGGGAGTCCCGGTTTGGGGCGCGCGAGCAGGTGCTGGTCGGTATCGGTGTGCTGGTCGCCGCGACATCCGTTGTCGTCTCCGTCGTCTCCGGTGAATGGAACTTCATTGTCGGCGGATGAGGCGGGGCGGCCTCCCATGCCGGGGGTCTCGCCCCAGGCGGAGGTCGTCGCGGCAGTGCGCGCCGCCTCGACCCACGGTGCGGTGCAACCGGTGGTGCTCATCGACGGCGGGTCGGGCTCAGGCAAGACGAGTCTCGCCCGTGCGGTCGTTGAGCTGTGGGGCGCGCAGGGCGCGTCGGCCTGGCTGATCAGCCTGGACGACATCTACCCCGGCTGGGACGGGCCCGAGGCGGCGGGCCGGCACATCGTCGATCACGTGCTCGCCCCCCGCGCGGCGGGCGCGCCAGCCGCCTGGCAGCGCTGGGACTGGATCGCCGACGCCCCGGCCGAGTGGCACACGGTGCCGCCGGGGATCCCGCTCGTGATCGAGGGCTGCGGGGCGCTGAGCGAGAGTGCCCGCTCGCTCGCGTCGCTGGGGGTATGGGTCGAGCTCGACGCGGCCACCAGGCGCACCAGGGCGATCGCCCGAGACGGCGACCTCTTCGCGCCGCACTGGGACCGCTGGGCGGCCCAGGAGGAGCGGTTCGGGCGCCGGGAACACCCTCGCGACCGGGCAGATCTGTGTCTCGACGGACTCCGGGTGGAGAGTCGTAGCATGGTCGGGTGACCACCTCTCCCTTCATCACCGCCCACCAGCTCGCCGACCTCCTCGAGGGGCCGGAGGCCGCCCGGCCCGCCGTTCTCGACGCCAGCTACCTGCTCGGGAAGCCGTCGTTCGACGGCGACTACCACTCCTCCAGCGCCATCGACGGATGGATGGCCCGCCACCTGCCCGGCTCGGTCTACGTGGACATCCAGGCCCAGTTCTCCGACCCGGAGGGTGCCACCCACTACACCCACCCGGAGCCGCAGGCGATCGCCGACGAGCTCGCCCGCCTCGGCATCGGCGCCGACACCCCCGTGGTGATCTACGACACGACGCAAACCATGTTTGCCGCGCGGCTCTGGTACCTGCTCGACTGGATCGGCGTCCATGCCCGGGTGCTCGACGGCGGCCTCGCCGCGTGGGCAGCCGGCGGGCACCCCGTCGGGTCGGGGCCCTCCCCAGCCCCCGCCGCGGTCCCGTCGTGGCCAGCCACCGCGGCGCACGAGGCGTGGGTCACCAAGGAGGAGCTCGCCTCCCGCTCTGCGACCGACGGCCGTCCGCTCGTCTGCGGGCTGCCAGCCACGAGCTTCTCCGGCGCCGACCCCACGCGCTACTCCCGCCGCGGTCACATCCCCGGCAGCGTCAACGTCTCCTCCCGTGACCTGTTCTCCGCCGACGGCACCGTGCGCGGCGAGCGTGAGCTGCGCGACGCGTACCTCACCGAGGGAGTCACGGGCACGGAGGAGGTGCTCCTCTACTGCGGCGGGGGCATCACGGCCACCGCCAACGCGCTCACCCTCGCCGAGCTTGGCATCACCGCAGTGCGCATCTACGACGGCTCCCTCGAGGAGTGGGCAGCGGATGACACGCTGCCGCTGGAGATCTCGGCCTGATGCCGCTCGAACTCGGACTCGACACCTTCGGCGACGTGACGCGCGGCGCCGACGGCACCCTGCTGCCCTACGGCAAGGTCATCCGCGACCTTGTCGACCAGGCGGTGCTCGCCGACGAGGTCGGGGTCGACTTCATCGGGGTGGGAGAGCACCACCGCGACGACTTCGCGGTGTCAGCCCCCGAGGTCGTGCTGGCCGCGATCGCGGGTCGCACAACGCGCATCCGGCTCGGGTCGGCCGTCACTGTTCTGAGCTCAGACGACCCTGTGCGCGTCTTCGAACGCTTCGCGACCCTCGACGCCGTGTCGGACGGCCGCGCGGAGGTCATCCTGGGCCGCGGGTCGTTCACCGAGTCGTTCCCGCTGTTCGGCTTCGACCTGGGCCAGTACGAGACGCTGTTCAGCGAGAAGCTCGACCTGTTCTCCGTGTTGCTCGGGGAGGGTCCAGTGACCTGGAGCGGCAGCATCCGCCCGGGTCTTGTCAACCAGCAGGTGTATCCGAAGACCGCGTCGGGCTCGATCCCCACCTGGATCGGGGTGGGCGGCAGCCCGGAGTCGGTTGTGCGCGCTGCGCGGTTCGGCATGCCGATGATGCTCGCGATCATCGGCGGCGACCCGGCGCGCTTCGCCGCGTACGCCGACCTGTACCGCCGGGCTCTCACCCAGCTCGGCAAGCCGGTGCTGCCGATCGGGGTGCACTCCCCGGGGCACATCGCCGAGACCGACGAGCTCGCCCGCGAGCAGCTGTGGCCGGACTACCGGATCATGCGCGACCGCATCGGAGCGGAGCGCGGCTGGGGTCCGACGACGCGTGCCGAGTTCGACCAGGAGGCCGGCGAGCACGGGTCGCTCTATGTCGGCTCGCCGGAGACCGTCGCACGCAAGATCGCGGCCACCGCCACCCTGCTCGGCCTTTCGCGATTCGACCTCAAGTACAGCGCCGGCCCGCTGCCGCACGAGCGTCTGTTGCGCAGTATCGAGCTCTATGGAACGCAGGTCATCCCGCGGGTGCGCGAGTTGGTCGCGGCAGCGTAGCGGGCTACGCCCAGCCGAGTTCGTGCAGCTGCTCGTCGTCGATGCCGTAGAAGTGGGCGATTTCGTGAACCAGCGTCACGTGGATCTGGTCCCTCAGCTCCTCGAGGTCGGCGCAGATCGCCAGCAGCGGCTCCCGATACAGGATGATCCGATCGGGCAGCTCGCCGTACCCGTAGGTGTCGCGATCGGTCAGCGCGGTGCCGTCGTACAGCCCGAGCACCGACAGCGATCCGTCCTGTGGCCGGTCCTCGGTGACGAAGATCACGTTTTCCAGGCGGTCGACCATCTCGTCGGGGAGGGCGTCGAGCTCGGCGACGACCAGGCGCTCGAACTCCTCCTCGTCGATCAGGCTCGGATCATATGCGGATGTCGCGTCTGCGTCCCCCGCATCGCTCACGCGCGGTCCTCGAACGCCGACAGCAGCGAGTCCTGGATCCAGCCGAGCCAGTCGTACAGCTCGCCGTGCATCAGCTCGTTCTCGTCGTCCGAGTCCTCGTTCCAGCCGTCGTCGGAGTCGATGCCGAGGCGCGAAGCGACCACCAGGCGGATGTCGGTGAGCGACCGCAACCACGCCTGCACGGAGTCCGGGTCGAGGGTGACGTCGACGGGGCCGGGAGAGTTCGGGGCGTCGGAGAGGTCGGCCATCACGATCGCCGCGTTGCGGATCTTGCGCTCGCTGAGGTCGCCGGCGGTGAATCGGCGGAACTCGGCCGCGGCCTCCTCGTCGCCGCGATAGGCATCGGGCAGCAGGCGGTCCAGGGCGCTCGTGCGTGTGCGGCGGTAGGTGGCTCCGCCGAGGGCGCCAGCCGGCCCGTCGGGCAGGCCGTCGGAAGAGTCGTCGGGCGAGTCGTCGCCGCGGAGAGCGGCACTGTCCGGATCACCGCCGCCCGTGGCATCCGCCCCCTGTTCCTTCCGGGCGATCGGCGCGAGCATGTCGGCGATCTGCCCGGCGAGCTCGCTGAGCAGCGCTGCCTCGTCCGGCGCGAGGGTGGTCGTCACGTGTCCGTCGCCCGCCCGGCTGAAGGCCTTCACGCGTCGGCCTTGGTGAGCGTCGCCCAGAGACCGAAGTCGTGCATGGCCTCGACGTGCCGCTCCATCTCCTCGCGGCTGCCGGTGGCGACCACGGTCTTGCCGTCGTGGTGCACCTGGAGCATACGGCGGTCGGCCTCGGCGCGGCTGAAGCCGAAGTAGCTGCGGAACACCCACGACACGTACGACATGAGGTTCACCGGGTCGTTCCAGACGAGCGTGACCCAGGGGGAGTCGATCGCAGCGGATGCCGCGGCGTTCAGATCGACGTCGACGTCCAGGTCAGGCGCGAGGGTGGTTCGGGGGGCCAGTGTGGTCGGCATTGGGTTCGACCTTTCGGTGGTGAACCACGAATGGCCCCACCGTGGTGAGGCCATTCGTGATGTGGGGTGAACGACGGGGCTCGAACCCGCGACTTCCGGCTCCACAAGCCAGCGCTCTGCCAACTGAGCTACGCCCACCATGGCCGGGCAAACTTGCACTTCCCCGGCAACTCGATCATCTTATTACACCCGGCGGGGCAGATGCACACCGGGGGCCCTTTTGCGATCGTGTCAGGCCAGACGGGGCGCGAAGCTCTCGACGACGGCCGCGGAGATGACCTGCACCTCGTCGGTCGTGGGTCCGGGCTCCGGCACGAACACGGCCTGGCGGTAGTACTGCAGCTCGCGGATCGACTCGAGGATGTCGGCGAGGGCGCGGTGTCCGCCGTTCTTGGCCGGGGCGTTGAAGTAGATCCGCGGGAACCAGCGGCGGGAGAGCTCCTTGATCGACGAGACGTCGATGCTGCGGTAGTGCAGGTGGCTGTCGATGCGGGGCATGTACTTGGCCAGGAAGGCGCGGTCGGTGCCGATCGTGTTGCCGGCGAGCGGCGCCTGCTGCGGGGTGGGCACGTACTTGAGGATGTACTCGAGCACGGCGAACTCCGCGTCGGCGAGGCTGACGCCGTCGGGGATCTCGGTGATGAGCCCCGACTCGGTGTGCATCCCGCGCACGAAGTCGCCCATGTTGTCCCACGCCGACTTGTCTGGCTTGATGACGATCTCGAAACCGGCGTCGATCGGGGTCAGGTCGAAATCGGTGATCACGACGGCGACCTCGACGAGTTCGTCGATGGCCAGATCGAGTCCCGTCATTTCGCAATCGATCCAGACAAGACGATCCGACACTGAAGACATTGGATGATTCTACCGCCCGGGGTGGCGCGGACGGTCGGTAGGACCTGTGGGGCGGGTGGGCGGGCAGGCGCGGGTGGGGTGCCGGGGCCTCAGGCGTCGCCGACGCCGATCGCCTCCGCCTCGACCATCGCGGGCTCCGACCCGGTGTCGACGCGGCGCAGCGCCGGCAGCCCGACGAGCACGATGACCGCGGCCAGCAGCACGGAACCGGCGGCGACGAAGTACGCGGTCGCGGGCACGAAGGCCTCGGCGAGCAGTGTCGCGAGCGGCGGGGCCGCCGCCCCGCCCAGGAACCTGACGGACGAATAAGCGGATGATGCGACCGACCGTGGCAGGTCCGTGGCCTCCATGACGCATTCCGTGAGCACGGTGTTGAGCACCCCGAGCAGGAGGCCGCCGACGATGATCGCCACGACAAGCGCCGCCGTGCTGTCGATGACGAGCCCGGCGGCCACGAGGTCGAGGGCGAGCAGCGGCAGCACACTCCACAGCACGGTAGTGCGCCGGAAGCGGGCGGTCAGCAGCGGGGCGATCCAGACGGAGGTGATCGCCAGCGACAGTCCCCAGCCGAAGAAGGTCAGCCCGAGGCCGATGGCGCCGAGCCCCAGCGGGAACGGGCTGTAGGCGAGAAGCACGAAGAAGCCGATGTTGTAGAAGAGGGCCGCGCTGGCGAGCACCGCGAGGGCGGGGTTCGCGAGGGCGCGGAAGGGCGCTGACAGCCTGGTCGGGGTGAGGGATGCGCGGTCATCCGCTTTCAGGAGAACCGTGATGGCGATGAAGCCGATGGCCATCAGCGCGGCGGTTCCGAAGAACGGGGCGCGCCAGGTGATGTTGCCGAGGAGGCCGCCGAGGAGCGGGCCGACGGCGATACCGATGCCGAGGGCCGCCTCGTAGAGCACGATGGCGGAGGCCGTGCCGCCGCGCGCCGAGCCGACGATCGTGGCGAGGGCGGTCGAGATGAACAGGGCGTTGCCGAGGCCCCAGCCGGCGCGGAACCCGATGACGGTCTCGACGTCGCCGCTGAGCGCGGCGGCGAGGGCGAAGACCACGATGAGGCCGAGGCCGATGAGGAGGGTGCGGCGGGCGCCGATGCGGCTGGAGGTCCAGCTCGTGACGAGCATGGCGAGGCCGGTGATGAGCAGGTAGCTCGTGAACAGCAGCTCGGTCTCGGTGGGGGTCGCGCCGAGGTCGTTCGCGATCGCCGGGAGGATGGGGTCGACGAGCCCGATGCCCATGAACGCGATGACGCAGGCGCCGGCGACGGCCCAGACCTCCTTCGGCTGGGAGAGGATGCCGTTCTTTTCCGAGGTGGTGGTCATCGGGACGCCTTCTCGAGCACCCGCTGGCCGTTCGTGGATCGCTGCGCGAGGATGTCGGCCGCGCGGGCCATGACGAGGCGGTCGTCGTCGCTGAGGTCGGCGAAGAGCGGGGCGAGCGCGGTGCCGAGCTCGCTGCGGTAGGCGGAGATGGCGTCCTCGCCCGCGGCGGAGAGGGCGATGAGCCAGGCGCGAGAGTCCTCGACGTCGGCAATGCGGTAGACGAGCTCCTGCTCGACGAGTCCGGCGAGGAGCTTGGTCATGGTCGGCTGGCTGACGCGGCTCGAGGTCGCGAGGGCGCCGATGCGAAGCGGTCCGTCGACCCGGAGGATCGAGAGGGTGCGCCAGACGGCGGGGGAGGTGGTGTTGCCGGTGATG